>NVSR01000040.1 GCA_002401295.1 SAR324 cluster bacterium
GGCGCAAAGGCTCCAACCTACCCATCGTTGACAGGAATCGATCAACAAATAAATAAATCAAAAACAATAAGGAACAGCCCTACATTACACACAATTGAAACGAGGCATAACGGCATTAATCTGTTATGATTAAGAAAAAAAGACAAAAATTATTCTATCCCCTTCTTTCATGATGAAAACATCAATCATTCAATTCCTGTCAACGATGGGCACGGCTGCGCCTTTGCGCCATCCTACGGGACATCTTTGAGACAAAGGGCACAAATAACTACTTTTATTCGCGCGGGGGATAGGGCAATTCTGGGAAGCAACTCAATTACTCTATGGCCATTGAGGGATTCTCTGCCGGAATTGGCTAGGATGTAGCCCAAACGCAAAGAGAGGCACTCACCCAAATCTACTCCAAAGGGTACACAACGGAAATGTGGGCTTGTGGCGTCAAGGAGGTCGTTTGCATCGCCTTGGTATTCAAGGGTAAAGAACTACATACTATATTTGAAGTCATCAAGCCAGATCACCCTGCTGTTCTTTGATAGGGAACAAATTCCAAGTCAAATGGGCGCTTTGCCCATTCTACTCTTACCCAACTTTTCTCTGGCTCACAAATCTCTCCAGAATTTCCTCCGTGTGCTCTCCCAAAAGTGGTGGGGCAGTATGAGTCTCATATTGGAAATCTTTGTATTTTATAGGGCTGTTGACCATCTGAATCCAATCTCCTAATTGATGACGAACTTTGGTGATCATACCACGAGCCAAGACCTGTTCGTTTTCAAAGACATCCTGCATCGTATTAATCGGTCCGGCAGGCACGTTATTTTGCTGCAGTTCTTCCAACCATTCCGCCGCGTTTTTTGTCACCAAGATTTCATTCAAGGCAGCACTCAGGCTGACTCGATTTTTGACGCGATCTGTATTGCTTAGGAATCTCTCATCTTCCGCCAGTTCTGGATGTCCCAGGATTCTACAGAGATTGCCGAATTGGCCGTTGTTCCCCACTCCGATATTAAAATAACCGTCCTTGGACATAAAAGTCTCATAAGGCACGATACTGGGATGGGCGTTGCCATAACGCTTGGCGTTTTCTCCTGAGATTAAGAAACTGCTGGCTACATTGGCCATCGAGGCTACTGCTGTGTCGAGCAGACTGACATCGATATACTCTCCCTTGCCTGTTTTCCCCCGCTTGTGCAGAGAAGACAAAATACCGATGGTGGAAAATAACCCTGCCAGGATATCAGTAATAGCCACACCAACTTTCATGGGCTGTCCTTCCACTTCTCCTGTAATACTCATCAGGCCACACAAGCCCTGGATGATAAAATCATAACCGGGCATGTCTTTATAAGGGCCATCCTGACCATATCCAGTGATGGAGCAGTAGATTACCGAAGGATTCAATGCTTTGATAGTGTCATAATCCAGGTTGTACTTTTTCAAGCCACCCACCTTGAAGTTTTCAATCACCACATCCGCTTCTTTGGCGATTTCATGCAATACTTCTTGTCCTTCTTTGGTGCGAATGTCGATGACAACACTTTTTTTATTTCGATTGCAAGAAAGGTAATAGGCTGATTCCGATTTATAGAAGGGAGGGCCCCAGGCACGAGTATCATCACCTCTGGCAGATTCGATTTTTATCACTTCAGCCCCTAAATCCGCCAACATCATGGAGCAGTAAGGGCCTGCAAGAACTCTGGATAAATCCAATACGGTAATGTCTTTAAGCATAGTCTCTCCAAATTAGGCTAAGGGTCACTGTTGTCTTAATCGATAAAGAAACATGTTTTCAGTCTTATAGCTAAAAAAACATGAGATGGGTAGTCTTAGGAACCCGGAAGGAAATAATACTCTTGGTGGATAGGTATTCCCATGCGGGAGCATGGGAATGAAAGTAGGGATTAAAACTAATACTCAGTCATTGCTGTTATGCTGGGCAAAATTTGAGTTTGTAGGATGGAGCCTTTGCGCCATCCTACAGCACCCCAACAAATCAAGACTGAGTACTGGTTGTTTTAATCTTCAAGCCTTCGTGCTCTTTGTGTTCTTTGTGGTTATTTTTTTCAGGTCTTTGTCCGACAAACCAAGGCTGGCTGAGTAATAATTACTCAAAAGCATTGATACCAGTGATGTGCTTGCCTAAAACTAGGGTATGAATGTTATCTGTTCCTTCATAGGTGATGACGGATTCCAGGTTAGCCATGTGGCGGATAATGTGGAATTCAAGGCTGATTCCATTTCCACCCAAGAGAGCACGAGCATCTCGAGCAATCTTGATGGCTTCACGGCAGGAGTTCATCTTTCCCATAGAAACCATGTCAGGTGTTGCCTTACCGGCATCCATCAGTTGTCCCAGGCGTAGATTGAGTAACTGTGCCTTGGTGATTTCCGTCAGCATGTTGGCCAAATCTTTCTGGATCAACTGAAAAGAAGCGATTGGCTTGCCAAATTGGATACGCTCTTTTGTATAAGTTACAGCGGTCTCGTAACAAGCGATGGCAGCACCGATAGCTCCCCAGGCAATACCAAAGCGAGCTTGTGTCAAACAGCTGAGTGGAGCACCAATACCACGAGTACTGCCAGGCAAGAAGTTTGCGTCAGGTACAAAACAATTATCAAAGACCAGTTCACCTGTGATGGAAGCTCGTAAAGACATCTTTTTCTTGATCTCAGGTCGTGCGAATCCTCCAAATTCTTTTTCTACAATGAAACCTCGAATACCCTCCTCTGTTCTGGCCCAAACAACAGCCAGATCAGCAATGGGGGCATTGGTGATCCACATTTTCGCTCCATTCAACAACCAACCGCCATCAACTTTTTTGGCTGTTGTTTTCATGGCTACGGGATTGGATCCCACATCTGGTTCCGTCAGGCCGAAGCAGCCGATCAGTTCAGCAGTCGCCATTTTAGGCAGAAAACGCTCGCGTTGTTCTTCCGAACCATAGCGAAAAATAGGGTACATACACAGAGAACTTTGTACGGAAACAAAACTTCTCAGTCCGCTGTCTCCTCTTTCCAGTTCCTGGCAAATCAGTCCGTAGGCGGTATAGCTGGCTTCACTACCACCGTATTTGGCAGGAAGTGTGGCACCTAAAAGACCCAATTCAGCTGATTTTTTAATCAGATTTTCGGGAAGAACGCCCTTCTCAAAGGATTCCGCCATGACGGGGATGACATCTCTGTCCGCAAACTCTCCAACTGTTTCGCGAATGATTTTTTCTTCATCAGTCAGGAACTCATCCAATAATAAAAAATCTTCCATTTTTACTTCTCAATAAACGTATGTTTTTAAAGTTCACCTCAATATACTAAGAGGCGTGGTTCAGTCATTTCTTCCATCACATATCTGGCACCTTCCCGGCCCAGACCCGATGCTTTAACCCCACCGTAGGGCATGCTATCTACTCTAAATCCCGGTACATTGTTGATCATCACACCGGCGACCTCCAGTTGCTCATGAGCAACTTTCATTTGACTCAATTGGTTGGTAAAGACTCCAGCCTGCAATCCAAAAATAGAATCATTAATCTGATCGATGCCTTCTTGGAAAGTATTGATTTTTTCTAGAATCGCCACAGGCCCAAAGACTTCTTCCTGCACCACTTTCATGTTTGGTTGAGTATTGGTCAGCAAGGTGGGTGCGTAGAGATTATTCTTTTCACTGAGTATTTTTCCACCGCTGAGCAATTCCGCTCCTTGTTGCAGTGCTTCTTGTACCCAGGAATCAATCCGCTGCAAATGAGTCTTGTCGATAATGGGGCCAACCATATTCTCAGCTTTTGCCGGATCACCTGTTTGGATGGCTTCCATCTCTTTAAGCAAGAGTTGCTGGAACACATCAAAAACAGAATCCATGACGTAGATCCTTTGTGTGGAAATGCAAATTTGCCCGGCATAGAGATAGGCACCCACGGCAATGGTCTTGGCTGCAACTTTTAAGTCTGCTGTTTCATCGACGATGACTGCGGCGTTGCCTCCTAATTCCAAAGCTACCTTTTTTTGGCCACAGATACTCTTCAGATACCAACCAACTTGAGGACTTCCAGTAAAAGAGAGCATTTTCATACGCTCGTCTCGAACCATTTTTTCCGCGACTGGAATATCAGTGACAAGTACGTTCACCGCTCCCGCTGGATAACCAACCTTTTCAGCCAAGGCCGCCAGTAACAGGCAGCTCAAAGGCGCTTGGGGGGCTGGTTTTAAAACGACTGAACAGCCAATGGCTAAAGCCGGAGCTACCTTATGTAGCGCCAGATTCAAAGGAAAATTAAAAGGAGAAATACAAGCGATAGGGCCTATCGGGAATCGCTTGGTAAAAGCAGTTTTACCGAGGCCCGCATCATGGTCCATGGGAACATGTTCTCCAGCCAAACGAGTAGCTTCCGTAGCTGCCAGAGCAATCGTAGTGACACAACGTTGTGCTTCAGATCGCGCGTAACCGATAGGTTTGCCCGCTTCAGCCACAATCAACTCGGCCAAAGGCTCTTGCACTTTCTCTAGCTCCTCTTGCAGGCGGAACAGGAGTTCCGCTCTTTTTTCGGCAGACCAGCGCTTCATGATACCAAAAGCAGTTTCAGCTGATTGAATCGCTTCCTCCATCTGCTCTTCCGAAGCCAAAGGCAACTCTGCCATCACACTTTGATCGTACTTATTAACAACCGTTAATGTTTCACCCGTACCCTGAGGCTGCCATTGGCCGTTAATGAAGTTCCCTTTTTTTAGGATCTGCTGAAAAACTTGCATTCTTTTTCTCGTTGTTACTTGGAGTTGATAAATTTCCTGGATTTGTTCATAACTTCGGTCAAAGGAGAAGCCGGATATAACGCTAACTCTAACCCGTGTAAATCCCCAGTCACATGAATCAGAGCAAGGAGCGAAGCGATGTATCCGGCATAGAATCTTTCTATAGAGCGTGAATAGCTTCCAAACCTTCTTCGATGATTGCGATGCCTTTTTTTAATAATTCAAGTTCCGTGTTCAAAGGAGCTAGAATTCGTAACACATTCCCAGAGGTTCCCGCAGTGATGATAGAAAGCCGCTTATCCGTACAATAGGCCTGTAATGCTTTTGTTTTTTCTACAGCTGGGGCTTTGCTATCCAGATCCTCCACTAGCTCTACCGCCACCATAGGCCCCAAACCTCGAATGTCTCCAATTAAAGGGTATTTTTCTGCCAGTCTTGCAAATTCCTGTCTTAAAAATTCACCACCCTTTCTTCCCTGCTCTAATAAATCCGTATTTTCAAAAAGATCAATACTCGCAAGAGCTGCCACACAAGCGATAGGACTGCCTGCATAGGTACCACCCAAACCACCGACTTGTGGATGATCCATAATCTCTGTCCGTCCAGTGACCGCACTCAGAGGCAAACCTGCTGCCAAGGACTTTGCTGAGACTAGCATGTCATAATCAATATCAAGCAGTCCTGATGCAAAAAGGCTGCCTGTTCGGCCAAAACCCGTTTGGATTTCGTCACAGATTGTTAAGATTCCATATTGCTGAGTCAACTCCCGCAATTCCTGGAAAAATTCAGCATCAGCCTGGACAAATCCTCCTTCTCCCTGAACGGGCTCGAAGATGATAGCCGCAATATCTTCAGGGTTCACCTGATTCACAAAAGCTTTGCGAATTGCTTTCAAGGTGATCTGATTGGCTTCTTTCTGATCCCCATCCGTCATTTGATAAGCATAGGGAAAAGGGACGCGATAAATTTCCGGCGCGTAAGGACCAAAGCCAGTCTTATAAGGCGTCACTTTACTAGTTAGGGACATGCCCATTAAAGTCCGGCCATGGAAAGCATTCTCAAAGCACAAGACCGCCGGACGCTTTGTATAACTACGGGCAATCTTAATGGCATTCTCAACGGCTTCCGCACCAGTGGTGACCAGCATGGTTTTTTTCTCGAAATCACCAGGGGTGATTTGATTCAGCTTCTCTGCTAACTGGATGTAACTCTCATAGATGGAAACATGGAAACAGGAATGTAAAAATTGGCCCATCTGTTCCTGAATCGCGGACATGATCGCTTCGTGACGGTGACCTACATTCATCACTCCGATACCACCGGTGAAATCAATCCACTCGTTACCATCCACATCAATGATGGTAGCTCCCTTCGCTGATTGAATGACACAAGGTGTAGTTTGCGCAACCGCTCTGGGGATCGCCTTTTCTCTTCTTTCTCTCAGTTCACTGGACCTGGACATAATTCCTCAAATATTAACAAACAATTTTTTAAATCAGTCTTGGGGGAAACTAGGACTTCACTCCACGCATTGCTTCTCCTCGCCGGCGTAGATATTCCATCAGGGCTAGGAAACCAGTCGATAAAACAATCAAGAAAGTGGCGACCACAGTGATTGTCGGATTGATTTCAAAACGAATCCCTTCAAACATCTTCACAGGTAAGGTTCTATATTCGATACCCGAGATAAAAAGAGCGATCACGACTTCATCAAAGGAAGTCACAAAGGCGAACAAAGCGCCCGAAACAATGCCTGGTGTGATAATCGGCAAGGTCACTTTAAAGAAAGTCGTCACGGGGTTCGCACCCAGACTGGCGGCCGCATTTTCCAAAGAGCGATCAAAACTCTGTAAGGTCGCGGAGATGGTGACCACCACAAAGGGTGTCGCCAACACGGTATGGGCCAAAACCATGCCCATAAAGGTTTCTACCATCGATAACTTGGAATAGATGAAATACATACCCGCCGCCGCGATGATCAAGGGCGCAACCATGGGGGAAACAATAAATGCCGTCAGTATGGCTTTCCCTCTAAAATTTCCTCTCACTAAGCCCATCGAAGCTAAGACGCCTAATGTTGTGGCCAGAATCGTAGTGACAACAGCGATGCTGATGCTATTTTTTGCCGCATCCAGCCAATCCTGATCATTTAAGAACTGTTCGTACCAACGCAGGGAATAACCTGGTGGTGGAAAGGTCAAAAAAGAGGCCGAGCTAAAGGACATCGGGATGATAACCAAGATCGGAAAGATCAGGTAAATAAAAACAGCAAGACAAAACAGACGGAAGAACCATCGCCAAATAAAATTCATGGGCTAACCTTGAGTTGAAGGAGAAAGTCTCACTATTGGGATCCCATTGTACCAGCAGCCAGGAATCGGCGGCCTACAACAGCGATCAATAAAGTGGCAATGAATAACATGACTCCTAGTGCCCCGGCTAAACTCCAGTTCAGGAATACATTCACACGCTCCGCAATGAGCATACTAACCATGGTTTCTTTGGCGCCACCCACCAGGGTGGGGGTGATGTAATATCCCAGGGATAAGATAAAGACCAAAAGCGAACCGGCCGCCACACCCGGTAAGGTTAAGGGTAAATAAATTCTAAAAAAGGCTTGGGCCGGATTGGCGCCCAGATTGAGTGCCGCTTTCACATAACTGTCAGGGATGGCTTGCATCACGCTGTAAATCGGTAACAACATAAATGGTAATAAGATATGCACCATCGTCACATAAACGCCAAAGCGATTGTGCATCATCTCCAGAGGCGCATCGATCAGCCCTGTCGAAAGCAGAATCTGATTGACCAAACCTTCCCTTTGCAGAATTACAATCCAGGCATAGGTCCTCACTAAAAGGGAGGTCCAAAATGGGAGCAGGACTAATATCATCAGCATATTGGCTGTTTTTGGCTTGGTATGAGCAATCAAATAGGCCACAGGAAAAGCCAGACACAGTGCGATCAGTGTCACCATCATACTGATCCCAAAGGTGTTAAGCAGTACTTTGACATAGAGGCGTTCCTCTTCTTCCACTCGCTGCAATCCCCTGCTGGCCGAGTACTTATAATCCAGGGTTTTTGTCAGATAGAAAGGAGTAAACACCGAACCAATGGATCGAATATCAGCCCAAGTTTCGGCCTTTCCCCAAGCTTGATTGTGTTGGATAAACCAAGCCTTCATGGAGACCACTTCTTGACGTGGTAGTTTTCTACTGGTTTTTTTCAATAATCGCCACAGTGGTATATCTTGCTGACGGAAAAGTTTCAATGCTCTGGCCAAGGTATGAGCCTTCTTTGAGGACCTCATATCCTTCGCTAACAGCTGGAAAACCTCTTCTCCCGGAATAACAGCATTATCTTCTTGTAATGCCTCATGAAAGCGAGGCAAGTACTCTTTGACCTGCGGCGTGTAAACGCTGTAGAACAGCATGTACACAACGGGCAAAGCAAAAAAGATCAATAAAAAGACAACCAATGGAGCGGTTAACCCCAAGGACCTCAAGCGAGAACGCTTTTCCGCATTCCGCAATGCCTTTTTCAAGTGTTTACGATCCTCTAGCAGATCCAGTGAATCATTCAGTTGTAAGTTCTTGGTTGACATTGCCCATTTAGTCTAAAGAGTTATCGGTTATCTTAGTAACCAGGATTGGAAACGCTCATTGATGTACTCACCATTCTCATTCCAAAACTCAGGGTCCATCATTCTGCCTTTGGCCAGATTGACAGCATAAGTCGGTAAATTAGGCTTCATGTCATCGGAAACAAAAGCAATGGCATCTTTTACGATTGGACCATAGGGGATGTATTTGGTTTGTTCAGCTTGCTGCTTGGGCGTGCTGGCAAAACGTATGAAATCCATGGCTTCTTTTTTATTTTTAGATCCCTTAGGCACAACTAGTACCTCAATTTCCATCAGGTGTGCATCCCAGACAGTTTTGAAGTTTTTACCTTCGTCTCTGTTCGCATTGAAAATCCGACCATTATAAGCTGAAGTCATGGCGACTTCACCATCCGATAGGATTTGTGCGGACTGAGCTCCAGAGGACCACCAGATAACCTGGTCTTTAATTTGATCCAACTTTTTGAAAGCCCGTCGTAATCCCGCATCGGTTCCCAAAACCTTGTAGACATCTTTCAAGGAGACACCATCAGCAACCAAGGCAAATTCGAGGGTACTTTTAGGATTTTTTCTCAAGCCTCGTTTGCCCGGCCATTTTTTAAGATTCCAGAAATCTTGGATCGTAGTGGGACCATCCTTGATCTTATCGCCATCGTATCCAATCACATAGGAGTAGACGATAGAACCCACACCACACTCATTAATACCAGCGGCGATGAATCGATCTTTATCTCCCATGGAATCCCAATCAATCGGCTCCAGGTAGCCCTCTTCGCAAAGACGGTTGGCTTCCGATTGCTCCATGTCGATCACATCCCAGACAGTTCGACCTGCATTCACCATGGCAATGATTTTGCCGGACTCTCCATCATAAGAAGCTTCATTTATCTTAATCCCCGTTTTTGCGGTGAAAGGCTTAAGATAAGCTTCTCTCTGACTGGTTTGATAGGCACCGCCAAAAGAGGTAAAGGTCAAAGTTTTGGCTTCTAAGGCGCCAAAACCCAGAGCTGCGGAAAATGCTATGAGAGAAATGAGCTTTTTTCGACTATTTTTCAACATTAGTTACTCCTTAATCTTGGTTTTTGGTTACTGTCTTATCGCCTATAAAGTAGAAGATCGAAGATCTTCCACCTTAATCACTAAAGGGTAAAAAAACTTTCTCCAACTAGTTCCTCACTGCTTGGTACAGGTGAGGATAACTACCTATCAAATCCTATCCAAGGCTCTGCAATGCTCTGCCTGCCAGCCGACAGTAATATCATCCCCTTCCCGAATCCTAGCTATAGCATCGTTATTAGGGAGCTTGATCATAAACTCTTCGTTTTGACCTAGCCGAATGCGGAAACGGTTGTGGTCTCCCAGATAAATTTGCTCTAAAACCTTAGCCTTGACGGCATTGGCGCATTGATTGGGCTCCGGGTTTAACAATACACGTTCAGGTCTGATGGATAAGGTAGTAGGATCACCTATGGACTGAACATTAATCGGAATGGCGTCGATGTTTGTTCCATCCTCCAACTTGACCTGACAGTGTTTGCCCTCCAGAGCGATAACCACTCCATTCATGTGGTTATTTTCCCCAATAAAACTGGCCACAAAGGAGTTAATGGGTGCCTCATAGAGGACTTCAGGATTGTCGATCTGTTGGATAATGCCATCACTAAAAACCGCCACACGATCAGACATGGTCAATGCCTCTGATTGATCATGGGTGACGTAAATAATAGTAATCCCCAAGTTTTCATGGATGTGTTTGATCTCCATCTGCATAGTTTCCCGCAGTTGTTTGTCCAGAGCTCCCAGTGGCTCGTCCATGAGCACCAATTCAGGGTCAAAGACCAAAGCTCTGGCGACTGCCACACGTTGTTGCTGTCCTCCCGATAATTGAGCGGGTTTGCGCTTAATAAACTGTTGGAGCTGTACCATATCCAAAGATTCCTCTGCCTTTTTCATGGCTTTTGCTTTCGACATCTTGCGCATCAATAAAGGGAAGGCCACATTTTCCTGAATTGTCATGTGGGGAAACAGGGCATAATTTTGGAAGACCATCCCAAAATTACGCTTATATGGCGGGATATTTTTGATGGATTTACCATTGAGCAGAATGTCTCCACTCGTTGGGGTGCCAAACCCCGCTAGCATCATCAAGCAGGTACTCTTTCCGGAACCAGAAGGCCCCAACAAGGTTAGAAACTCCCCCTTGCTGATCTCTAAATCCAATCCTTTGATGACAATATGTTCCCCATCATAGGTTTTGGTTACATTCTGAAATTGAACGAGAGCTGAGCGATCAGGTGAAGAGTAATTCATGATTTCTATCCTTCGAAGCTGACAATATTAGAGTAGGGATTGACGATGTTCTAATTTGCAATGATATTTTGCATCAGATTGCTTTCTGGCCTAAATTCAAATGAGGTTTTCTTTATGATGATCTATCAATCAAAAAATAGGATTCCGGCTTTATGCAAATTTAAGCAAAAAAATAAAATTCATTTATTTACAGATATTTAACACAATAAAAACAAGGAAAAATATCTGTAAAACATCGTTTTGTCTTTTACATGGAAGGGTATAACACGGGGTTTTTTAAATAGGAAGAAAAAAAATGCAATTCTTCAATTTTATGAATATACTAACAGTTCTTACAAACTCATTATGTTGATTTTATTAATTATGTTGTTTATCATTGCATTTTATGCAATTTTGCATAAATATGTTTTTATAAATCAAATGTTTTTCTAAGACTCTTTTAACGAGCCCTTTGAAAGGTGAGAGATTACATCGGCATTGATGGGAATAAAAATCCAGACAACTCAAAATAATCATGAATACAAATTACCAGGAATCAACCTTTCAGCATGTTTTAGAGAGCCTACCTTTAGGCTTAATCCTTTTGAATACAGAGGGAGAAATATCCTTTTGTAATGTACAGGCTGCGCAACTCTTGAGCATGGAGGTTCATCAACTTGTGGGCCAAGCTGCCGGTTCTTGCTGGCCTCCCTTAGCAACAGCAATTCAAGCAGGTCTGGAGCAAGGTCAGCACTCTTACGGCCAGGAGATGAGAGGCACACTGGCTCCTTTGACCATTGATTTGATTCCTTTGGAGCAAGGGCTACTCTGCCTTTTCAAGCATCAAAAACAGACGCGGGAATTATCTTCGGGGATCCATAAGGAAGTGGAAATCATCCTTGATTCCTCTTTTGATGGTTTTTGGATTTGTGACAGCCAGGGTACCGTTCTGCACCTCAACAAGGCTGCTGAAAAAATCAATGATATTAAGGCAAAGCAGATTATCGGACAGAAGGTGGAACATCTGGTATTTGCGGACTTAATCGATCGTTCCATCACGATGGAGGTGATCAAAACCGGGAAACCCCAGACTTTTGCGCAGCATCTCAAAAATGGGAAAAAGGTGTTGTCTACAGGTAACCCTGTCTTCGATGAGCAAGGCAAGCTTTCTCTGATCGTTGTGAATGAACGAGATATCACGGAACTCAATAAACTGCGTTATGAATTGGAAGAGTCTTACAAGCAAATTGAGGGATACCGCTCGGAGATCGATTCGTTACAAGTACGACAAAAAGTTTTTTCCAAGTCTTTGATCCGCAGTGAAATCATGAGTCGTCTCTTCAATTTGGCCATCAAAGCGGCGCATTTGGATTCCACCGTTGTCTTACAGGGGGAAACCGGGGTTGGCAGCAGGGAGTTTGCTCAACTGATTCACCATGCCTCGCCACGCAAAGAAAAACCTTTTGTCTATCTTGATTGTACGGCTATTCCCGAATCGAGCTTGGAATTGGAATTATTTGGGGATGAAAGAGGAGAGGGCTTTGCCCATCATTCGCAGCCTAAGATTGGTTTTTTTGAACTGGCCAATGGCGGCACTTTAATGATTGATGAAATTGAGGCTTTACCACTTTATATCCAAACGAAAATCCAACATTTTCTCCAAAATCAGCGAGTGACAAGGGTTGGTGGACAAGTGAGTCACCAAGTAGATATTCGAATTGTCGTGGGGACACACGAAAATCTGGAATCACTGGTGCGGGAGAAGAAATTTCGCAAGGATTTATTTTTACGGCTAAATATAGTTCCCATCCTGTTGCCTCCTTTGCGGGATCGAGTAGAAGATATTCCCCCATTGATTGAACATTATCTCAATAAGTTTAACGCTTGCAGTAAAACCAACAAAACCATCCATCCCAAAGCGATGGATTTACTTTGCTGTTATCGTTTTCCTGGCAACATGTTAGAACTGGCGAATTTAATTGAACAACTGGTGGTTTTAGTCGCAGAAGATTGCATTACGGAAGAGCACTTACCTGCCAAAATTCGAATTGATGCGTCCTGGTTGGGTGGGATCAAAGAACAAGGTTGGAAATTACCAGAGGCAGTGGAAAAATTAGAAAGGGAAATGATTCAGGAAGCCTTGGAAAAACACCCTAATCAGCGCCAAGCCTCTAAAGTGCTGGGCATTGACCAATCGACATTGTCACGAAAACTCAAGAAATATAAAATTCAGTTAAAAGCGTAATGATAGCTTTTTCTTCAAGTATAGCCTCCAAAATTAGACTAGGGATAAGGGTACCTCTTAGAAGCATGGGCAGGTTTGTCTCCTGCCTTAAAATAAAACAGCGATCAATCCCCCTACCAGTAAGGACCCGTCAATAAACAGCAATCCATATCGCTCATCATCACGAAACCAAATGAGGGAAAGTAACGTGGCCAGGGGAACCGCTGTCAGTGAAAACACAACCTCCGGGCCCAGGACGCCACAAATAATCCCCACTATAGCCAACAGACGAGTAAAATATAAAGTAAACTCTCTGGACAGCAAGGAAACTCCTGCCTCAGCATCTCGTATATTTGAGGCAATGATATTAGCGAAGATCGGTAACCCAATCACTGTCAGCACCCAACCCAAATGGGCGGGCTTAACACTAGAGAATGCCGGCAAAAAAACAACCACACTAACCCAGGTGAGGGTGATATACGCTTCTTTGAAAAAAAGGAATCGCTTCAAATAGGGGTGCCCTACACCAACGATAAAAACCACCACCAATAACAGGATTGCTTTCAGTGGCAGAAAAAAGAGCAGCCCAAAGGAACAAGCCCCCGCAATCACCGTCACATAAAAAAGGAGAGCAAAGTGCCGGGTGATAAAAGTACTCCGGTCAGGTGAGCTCAAGCGGTCCCGGTTCAAGTCCCAAAGGCGATCCAAATTATAGATCACCAAACTGCCCAGCATGGCAATCCCCACCACGAAGAAAGAAGGTTCGATCTCCATCGCCAGGGATGCGGCCCAACTCAAAGCTCCCGCAACTCCAAGTATCCAAATACTTGAAAAAATGAGCAGATCAAAAAATTGACGAATTTTCTCGCTAAGGTTTTCCATAGAACATGGCAATAGCTTAAGACTGTTCACAGGAGTTCAGCATGGTTTTGGTAACTAAGGGAATGGAACTATTTATCGGCATATAAAAAGCTTTCCAGGGTTTTATAGCTAGTTTTCATAATTTCCGCTACCACCATTCCAAAAAGGAATTGGATCGTTTACGGTCCTCAAAGATCCCTCTTTCCAAAACTCAAGCTACATTTTCCCTCCAGTTCCAGCCCAAGAAAAATAAACACTATTAAAATGAGTGTTTATTCAGGTTGCAGGCATCCCTCTCCCATTTTCCATTTAACTTCCCAGAAGGAACTGATAAACTGTCATTATTTTCCTTCACTAAAAAACTATTGATATTATTAATAATATAAGGAGGATAGCCAAGATAAAAATTATTTAGAGTTATTGTTTTTGGAAATTTGTCTATCAATTTGTGAAAGGGAAGCTATGAAACGCTCAAATAGAAAAACTGTATTAATGAAGCTGCTCATGCTGGTGCTAGTGAGTGGGATGATCGCTTGCACGCAAACGAAAAAAGAACCAATGGATAAAAAGATGAAGATGCATGCTCCTATTCCCCAGGCAGCTTTTGGTCCGACCCCATCGAAAAAAGGATACCATGTTGAAGAAATAGGGAGCGGACTCTACTGGGTAACGGAAGGGGTTTATCAGGTCATGTTTTTAACCACAGGTGAGGGGGTCATTGTCGTTGACGCTCCACCGAACATTGGAAAGAACATCCTCGCAGCGATTAAAGAAACCACTGATGAGCCAATTACCCATGTTATTTATAGCCATGCCCATGCAGACCATCTGGCTGCAGCCAGTATGTATCCCAAAGATGCCATCTACATTGCTCATGAGGCAACAGCGACCAGATTATCGCAAGATACTCCCTTTCCTTATGGTCAATTCGTAGGTGGAGGGCCTGTTCCTCCCCCCACAGTTACCTTTGATGATACCTATACTCTTGTAGTGGGGAACCAGATTCTAGAGCTTGCATACAATGGCCCCGCTCATATTCCAGGAAATCTCTTTATCTATGCTCCCAAGCAAAAAGTGCTGATGGTAATCGATGTGATTTTCCCCGGGTGGACACCTTTCAAATGGTTAGCCGTTGCCGAAACGGTCCCAGCTTTCGTTGCAGCTCACGATTGGATCCTCTCTTATGAATTTGAAACTCTTATTTCAGGACATGTAGGACGTTTAGGCACCAGAAAGGATGTTGAGGTGCAAAAGGAATACATCCTGGATATTCAAACTAATGCTGCAAAAGCGATGCAAATAGTTGATTTCAATGCCATCGCTAAAAAAGTGGGATACTCGAACATATGGTTGCTATTTGATACCTATCTAAATGCTGTCGATCGCAAATGCGCGGAAATGACAGAGAAAAAATGGATCGGTAAATTAGCTGCGGTGGATGTATTTACCCTGAGCCATTGTGAAAAAATGGTAGAAAGCTTAAGGATCGATTGAACGAGACCCTTATCTTTAGAAAAACAGGATCTCTGTTCGCTTGCACTCATCGGCAGATAATCATTTTAGTAAAATAAGGAATTTTTATGGTTTTTATATAAAATTACCTATTTTATACTTGAATTTTTTCTAGAAAGCTATATCCTTGTGTCTAGATATTCAGTTATTTTACTGAAATATCTTGAGATTCCATCTCCCTATGAAGCCCCCCCTTCATAATTGGGATCAAAATAAGATGATCAAGTGCAAAGGATTGAAGTAGGTTCACTCCCTCCCCTCGAACCTGCTTCAGCCCTTGCCTTGCATCTTCTTTACCTACCTGTAACTTTGACTTCTTCTCCCCTTTTGTTGCTTCAGTGATAGATAACGCACTGGAAGTGCTAATAACTCCCAAGAGCCATTTCTCCCGTTTTTTGATTTACTTGCATAACCAACTGTTTTCCGATATTCCATGCATGGAGGAATTGAGTCAAAGATGGCCTTTTTAAATAAGGGAGGGTAGAAAGCTATTGGTACTCACCAGAAAAAGTTACTTCAATATTCGCTTACTCAAGCAGCAGCTCTAGCTCTTCACGCTTTCACTGCAATTCTCCAGTTTACTAACAGATTAAAGATTTCCACCCTTCATAAGGCAGAATGGAAATCTTTCGCCGGAAATATTTAGGACTCCTTCAACTCTCAAGCACTATCCACTTTGAGCAGTGAAAAAGGCAGTCCTTGGGGAATTCAATAGCAGTGAAAAATGCGAATACAACTCAGCCAATTTTCCTTTTGGGTAAAAAAGAGTTTTTTGAGCCTGATCGGGGTGATCTTCATCATTTCCATTTTGTCCTTCTTAGGCATTTTCTATATCATTTATACGGCGCAAGAGCATGCTCAGATCATCAATATCAGTGGTCGACAACGCATGCTTTCTCAACGATTGATTCACTTGGCCACAGGATTGATTAATCACCGTGAGGAGACCGGGTTCCCTCTAATCTTACGACAAACGAAGGACTCTTTGGCATTGATGAAAGCAAATCACCAATACCTGATCTATGGCAATGAGTCTTTGAATCTTCCACCACTTCGTTCGGAAGAGGTTAGAAAACTTTATTTTTCTGCCCCCCATCAAGTGGATCAACGAACTAAAGAATTTTTTATTTTTGTTGAGCAAGCCATCAATCAGCAATACCTGGGCAATCAGTGGAATTCACATTTATTGCATAACAATTACAAAGAATTATTCCTGGGCCTGGATTTAGTGGTCTCTGCTTATCAAGACGAAAGCCAAAACAATCAGCAACAAGCGATCATTCTAATCCTGATTATTTTCTCTCTCAGTACCTTCTTATTATTTTTATCCCTCCAATATATTCTTAGGCCGCTAATCCTGCAAATTGAACAGGAACAACGACGGCAAAACAGGCAGAATCAAGAAATCAGAAAATTATCCCAAGTAGTGGAACAGAGTGCCAATGCCGTCGTTATCACTGATTTAAATGGTAATATTGATTATGTAAACCAAGCCTTTGAAAAGGTAAGCGGCTATTTAAAGCAGGAGATTTTAGGAAAAAACCCTCGTGTTTTAAAAGGCAGTAAGTTTTCCAAAATAGATTACGATGACCTCTGGAAAACCATTACCTCAGGAGAAAGTTGGAATGGTGAACTTTGTAACGTCACCAAAACGGGAGAACTCTTCTGGGAAAAAGCCACCATCACCCCTATCAAAGATAGTGACGGCAAAATCCAGGAATATGTAGCCATCAAAGAAGACATCTCGGCCAACAAGAAAATTCAAACTAATCTGAAGAGGGTCAATGAAAAACTGACTTCTATTCTAGAGACCGCCGCGGAAGGATTTTGGGAGCTGAATAATGATCATGAAATCCTGATGGTGAATCCCTACATGTTGAAGATTTTGGGCTATTCTCAAGAAAAAATTCTAGGCCGCTCAGTTTTCGATCTTGTTGATGATGAAGGAAAGGAGCTTTTCCAGCACCACCTAAAACTCCGGGATACAGGCAAAAAAAGCAGGTTTGCAATTGAATTCATTCAACCCGATGGCAATAAGGTTCCTTGTTTTTTGAGTGGCACTCCCATCATTGAAAAGGGAGTCAAAATAGGTTCCTTCGCTCTGATCAGTAATATTTCAGAAATCAAGCAAGCTGAAGCTGCCCTGAGAGACCGGGAAGAAATGTTGGATCAGATTTTTGAAAACTCCCCCATTCCCCTACTACTGGTTGATCCTTCCAACATGTGCTTTCTACAGGTCAACCATGCAGCGGCAGCTTTCCATCACTTAAAAAAAGAAGAACTCCTGCAAACGGACCTGAGAGATTCCATTGTTGACCCCTTTGCCGCGGGCAGGCTAAAAAAATTGGCCCTGACCGGCCGAAAAGTTACAGATTTTGAGATGCGTGTGCTTGTTTTAGGCTCCGGGAAAATTCGTTGGTGTTCCCATTCCATTGATTTCATCCACTTTAAAGGCAAGCGACTCTACATCCTTAGCTTTAGAGATGTGACCTCCATACGAAAGAATAATGAGAGATTACTGGAATCCAAGGAGCAAGCCGATGCTGCCAACATTGCTAAGGGAGAATTCCTGGCCAACATGAGTCATGAAATTAGAACCCCTATGAACGGAATCATGGGTATGACCCAACTTTGCCTGCAAACAGACCTGCAACCCAAGCAAGTAGATTATCTGGATAAAATCTATCAATCTTGTAACGGATTACTAAAGATTATTAATGATATCCTTGATTTATCAAAAATAGAAGCCAACAAACTGGAAATTGAATCCGTCAATTTTACTCTGAAAAACACTCTTGAATATATCCGTTCCCTTCTGGCTCCAAAAGCAGAAGAAAAAGGGTTGGAGCTTAATTTCAAGGTTGATGCCTCCATACCGGAGGAGCTGATCGGAGACCAGCTTAAACTCTCACAGATACTGCTTAACCTAACAAACAACGCAATCAAATTTACAGAAAAAGGGAAGGTTACACTGCAAGTGGGGATTCAGGAAGAATCTCACCAACATATCAAATTATTCTTCGAAGTTTGTGATACAGGAATTGGCTTAACCAAGGAACAGCAGGCCAACCTCTTCCAACCTTTTTCTCAAGCAGATAGCTCTATAACCCGGAAGTATGGTGGGACCGGATTGGGGCTTGTGATCAGCAAACGTCTGATTGAGATGATGAATGGAACTATCGAGCTCCAGAGCACTCCTGGTGAGGGTAGTACTTTTCGTTTTACCGTCGATTTAAAATGCTCCAAGCAAACCTCAGCAAAGGCTTTGACTCTTCCAAAGAGTGAGGAAAGCCCCCCAAATCTATCCCATAAGCAACTTGCGAAGATCCAGGGGGCAAGAATTTTGATAGTTGAAGATAATGAAATTAATCAACAGGTTGCCAAAGAATTATTAGAAAATATAGGGATAATTGTTCAGGTATCTGGTAATGGTGAAGAGGCCATCAGCGCCTTAGAAGAGCAAACCTATGATGGGATCTTGATGGATCTCCAAATGCCCATTCTGGATGGTATTCAAACGACTAAAATAATTCGTCAAGACCATCGGTTTCGGGATTTACCTATCATTGCGATGACAGCCAATGCGATGAAAAGTGATCGTAAAGAGTGTCTTCAAGTAGGGATGCAGGATTATCTATCCGAACCGATCTTTGCAGGCTTACTTTATAAAACTCTCTTGAAGTGGATTCAGCCCAAGGTATCAGGAAAACACTTATTACTGGAAAATAAAAAGCAAACAGCTATATTGAAAGCCATATCTTTGGAACTCCCCGGCATCAATACGGAGATGGCTTTAGAGCGATTGGAAGGCAATGAAGGCCTGTACCGTAAAATACTGACTCGTTTTCATCAAAAATATGTAGGATTACCCGATCAGTTGAGACAGGGCATGAAAAAAATTGACCTGCCGGATATAAAGTTAATAGCTCATAATATCAAAGGCTTATCTGGAAATATTGGTGCTATCCCCCTACAACAAGCTGCTTTGGAACTTGAATCCGTACTTGTCGGAAATCAGCGGGAAGAGGTAGAAGTAAAGCTGCTGAGGTTTAAAAAAGAACTGTCTTTGGTCCTTGGTAATATCAAAGAAGTTGCGTTATTTTCTCAAGAGCTTCCTCAGAAAGGGCAGGAGCAAACCATTCTTCCGGAACAACTACTGACCTTGCTGGAACCTCTCCAGGAATTTTTAAAAACACAAAAACCAAAACAAAGCCAGGAGTGTATAACAAAGCTTTTGAACTATCACGTCTCACCTTTACTGGATGGGCAGTTATTGAGATTAGAGGCTTTGATCAAGCAATACCAATTCAAAGATGCCATACAACTGGCAGATAATCTTAAAGAAGACCTTACAAGAGCAGTAACCAATGTCTGATATCAATAATTCGACCATCCTGATTGTAGATGATACCCCCGCCAATCTGGATATTCTAGTCAGTGCTTTAGGTGATAAATATCAAATTATAGCCGCGACGGATGGGATGGCTGCGATTGAACTGGCTGAGGAAGTAATACCGGATCTCATTCTGCTTGATATCATGATGCCCGAAATGGATGGGTTTGAGGTTTGTGGTCATCTAAAAAAGAACCCCCTCACTAGCGAAATTCCCATTATTTTCCTGACCGCTCTGGATCAGTTGGAAAATAAAACCAAAGCCTTTGAGATTGGTGCGGTGGATTATATCACCAAGCCCTTTCAAATTGCCGAGGTAAAAGCCAGAGTCAAGACTCAAATCACCCTGAGGCTGGCTCAACAGGCTCTGAAAAATCAAAATATTCTTTTGGAAGAGAAGGTTCAAGAGAGAACAAAGGACCTGTTAGAGTCACAGCGAGATTTGGAGTTAACCCAGAAGATTACGATCAATTGCATGGCCAATCTGGCTGAGTCTAAGGATCCGGAAACTGGGGAGCACATCAAACGCACAAGAAATTACATTAAAGCATTAGCCCTTTATTTGAAAGATCACCCTAAATATAAAGATCAACTCGACGATCAGATCATTGAGAACCTCTATCTAACAGCACCCCTGCATGATATCGGTAAAGTAGGAATTCCCGACAGTATTCTTCTGAAACCGGGAAAACTCACAGTAGAAGAATTTGAAGAGATGAAAAAGCATACACTCTATGGCCGTAATGCCTTACGAGTAGCTCGGGAGACATTAGGCCGCAACTCCTTCTTAAGATTTGCAGAAGAAATCACCTATAGTCATCATGAAAAATGGGATGGCTCGGGCTACCCTGAAGGCCTCAAGGGTGAGCAAATTCCTCTATCCGGGCGTTTGATGGCACTAGCCGATGTTTACGACGCCTTGATCAGCAAACGAGTCTACAAGCCCGCTTTTCCCCATGAACAGGCTTATCAGATTATTGTGGAAGGTAAAGGACGTCACTTTGATCCCGATATCGTTGAAGCTTTCATTGAGCTGCATGAAGAATTTCGCCACATAGCTTCTCAATTCGCCGACTCTCAGGAAGAGTAGGCAAGTGTAACACCTGAGCAATCAGGCTCTACTTGGCGAAGAGGCGGATGAAAGCAACCATCCGCCAAATTTTCTCTTCGCCCCAACCTTGAGCCGAATCCTCACCAAAGTCAGGCATCGCGGATTTTTCCTCTCCGCCCATTTCAATCTGATAAAAAAGCTCCCCGTCACTTTTGCTGTTCATAAAAGCCTTATCTGTAAAATTACTAGGTTGTGGGTACCCCTCATCGGCTAGCTCCAAAGCAGAGCCACCTTGTCCATCACCATTTTTACCATGACAGAGGGCGCACTTTCCCAAAAACTGTGTGCGCCAATAAGAGACTTCATGTTTCTCTAAAGTCAGGGGGTTGGTCATTTCTTGATATTCTTGGGGTACCGCTTCATCCGCCATGAGGCTGCTAAAAGAAAGCGTCAATGAAAACAATAAAATAACAGCAATCCAAAGGTTAACTTTCAACATATTATTCTCCAATAATAAAAATCAGGAACTAGAT
>NVSR01000041.1 GCA_002401295.1 SAR324 cluster bacterium
AGGCGGATTCGCTGTGACTCTCCTCCTGACAGAGTGGGCCCTTTTCGATTCAGCGTCAGATAATTCAAGCCCACATTCACCAAAAATCCCAATCGGTTGCCGATCTCTTTGAGTAATTCCTCAGCGATTAATTTCTGGTTGCCCTCCAGCTTGAGAGTAATGATAAAATCATAGGCCTCACCAATCGTCATGCTGGTGATGTCAATGATGGATTTCTCCATCACCTGGACATGCAAAACCTCTAGCTTGAGACGTTTTCCATGACAAAGGACACAGGAGCGTTCCGAAAGGTATTTGCCATAAAATTTCTTAGCGGACTCTGACTGGGTCTGTTTGTAACGCCGCATCATGCTGTGAATGATGCCCTCAAAGGAAGTCGTGACTTCACCCTGGATTTTGGCGGAATTCCAGTTCACTTTCATTTCTTTGCCGTTGGAGCCGTAGAGCAATAACTTCTGATGTTTTTTCGGGAGATCCTTCCAGGGGATATCATAATTCAGCCCCCACTGTTGCTCCATGGCTTTGATCCTTTCAATTCCCCAGGAGCCTTGGCGGGCATCGGTTTTCTCAAAATAGTTTTTCCAGGGAAGGATGGCTCCTTGACGAATGGTTAAACTTTTATCGGGGATGAGCTTGTCCACATCCATGGAAAGTAAGCTGCCGATACCATTGCAATCGAGGCACATACCTTGAGGAGAGTTAAAAGAGAACAAGGGAGGATCCAACTCAGGAAAGGCCACACCACAGCAGGATCTGGCTTCACTCATTTTCAGATCCTCACGATCAACAATGTGAACGGTGAGCTGTCCTTTCCCTACCTTCAAGGAGACTTCCACGGAGTCTGTCAGTCGTTTGCGAAAGCCATCGCCTTCCTTGATTACCAGGCGATCCACGACAACTTCAATATTATGTTTTTTATTTTTTGAGAGACTCTGAACATTGCTTAAGGACTGCACCACACCATCAATACGAATCCGACTGAAGCCATCTTTTTTTAACTCTTCCAATCTGTCCTTATGCTCCCCTTTTCTGTTTTCCACGATGGGAGCCAGCAATAAAATTTTTGTTTGAGGCGGCAGGTTCAGGATTTGTTTGACCATACTTTGCGCATCACCGCGCCCCACTTTTTCACCACAGTGATGGCAAAACTGAACACCAACTCGGGCGAATAAGACTCGCAGGTAATCATAGATTTCGGTGATGGTACCTACAGTAGAACGTGGATTTTTACTGGCAGCCTTCTGCTCGATGGAGATCGTTGGAGAGAGGCCTCGAATGGTATCAAATTTAGGCTTCTCCACTTGACCGATAAATTGTCGGGCATAAGAGGACAGAGATTCAATATAGCGTCTTTGTCCTTCCGCAAAAATAGTATCAAAAGCCAAGCTGGATTTCCCGGATCCCGAAACTCCCGTGAAAACAATCAGTTTTTTCTTGGGTAATACTACATCCACATCCTTTAAGTTATGCTCCCTGGCTCCCTTAACAATGATGCTATCCAGTTCTTCTGTATTTCGTATTTTATTCATAAGATTCCTTTTTTGCTGACCAAATCAACGATAGAGCATCCCCACGCAACAATCTTTCTGGATAATTGATATCCGGTGATCCAGTATTTTTCAAGGCTAGAGGGGAAAAATGTAGTCCCAAGTTCTATCGATAGTCCACCGCTCAATTTTTGGAAAGAGCTCTCAAAACTTCCCGATTTTCAAAACATATGTTCACCTAATTAAAACTTGTTCACTTGGGTGTCAATAAAAAAATACCTCAGCTTCGGGCAACTTGGCACCTAGTGCTCAGTCCTGCCCGATTTGATGGGCAAATCCTCTATTTGGAGGGCTCACCATGAGCAGAGTCCTGCCAGATTTGATGGGCAAATCCTCTATTTGGAGGGTTCACCATGAGTGAAGACCTGTAACAGATGGGCAGGTTGGAGCCTTTGCACCATCCTACAATCCAAAGTTACGGTTCTCCAATTAATAGTCTGGAAATGAAAGCGATCCTTCGACATTCCTTGCTCAAGATTCAAAATAATATCGAAGAGTGAACAAGGAATGTCGAATGGTGAAGTGAAATTTAGAATTTTTCCCCGCAAAACAGCCCTGACCTAAGCCACCACATAGAACGGCGCTACCATTTTTTAATGGAGGATGTTTTCTTCTAACTCCCTGAGTAGTAGCATCACCACGTCCAGCGGTAAAATTGCATTCCTAGCCAGATGGCTAAGTTTTACTATTGATATCTATGTGTTATTGCTAATTTCAAAAGTTTTTCATCCTAAATTATCCCCTTAGGCCGTTACGGCCGATCAATTTAACATTCGGAGTTAATAATGCAGAGTCTTTATGAAGCAGGTAAAAAACAGTATCCCGCCCTCTTTAGCCCTTTCAAAGTTGGCAATGTCACTCTTCCCAACCGTCTTTTCTTCCCCCCCTGGATTCTTAATTGGGGCCATGAAGATGGTACTATCANTGATCGCTGGATCAAACTATATCGGGATTTAGCTCAAGGAGGGTGCGGGATGGTTATCGTGGGAGGGGCGGCTGTTTCCTCRGATTCCATCCCCGGTCAACATATGATCCAACTCAATGATCCCAAGCATGTACCTGGTTTGAGAAAAGCCGTCTGCGCCATCGAAGAGGCTGGCTCTGTAGCCGCGATTCAACTCATGAATAGTGGCAGGCAATCCGTGACTACTTTTACAGGAAAAGAAGTGCTTTCCGTCAGTGGCATTGCCTGCGGGGTGAATTCTCAATTGGATCCGAACTATAAAACTCGGGCTATGACCATTGAAGAAATCCGGAGAATCAAACAGGATTTTCTTTACGCTACAGAATTGGCAGTCGAGGCCGGATTTAAAGTGATCCAACTGCATGCGGCTCACGGGCAATTATTAGGGGAGTTTCACAGCCCTTATACCAACCGACGCCAAGATGAATATGGGGGTAGTGTAGAAAACAGGCTTCGACTTACTGTTGAGATTATTCAAGAAATTCGTCAAAAATTTGGTAATGAGATCACTTTAGACCTCAGAGTCAGTGGGGATGAATTGCTGGATCAAGGTTTGAGACCTGCCGATTTCAAAACAATGATTCCACTCTTTGAAGCGGCGGGAATTGACATGATCAATGTCTCCGTATGTATCTATGAAACGGCTAACCAACTTTTTAATGGTGAGTTGGGTGAAGAAGCAAGATATAGCGAGGTCGCCACAGAACTAAAAAGCTACGCGAAGGTACCCGTAGCCTATACAGGTTTGATGGCATCCCCCGATACGGTCAACAAGCTGATCCAAGCGGGAAAATTTGATTGTGGCGGCCTGGGGCGAGCCCTCTTTGCAGACCCCGCGTTATTGCGTAAAATCCTTGAAAATCGAGAGAAGGAGATCTATCGATGTAACTTTGATGGAAAATGTCTGAATGACCTTTACGACCCAGTTGTGATGAAAGGAGTCGTGCATTGCAGCGTCAATCCAGAATACAAACGTAGTAAAGCAAAAATGCTGAGGCAAAGCTAAGGTTCAGCCCTTGCTGCGGGTGATTGGATCAAGCTATTTTATTGGAAAAATTACCCTTGTGCTATTTTGAAGCAATAGGAATAATGGGCCGCTGATCAGAAGTTGTGGAAAATGAACCGGAACAGCCTTCAAATTCCAGTAAAAATAATCAATAGTTTTGAGTATTCTTGATGCAACCTCACCCCTAGAGTTCTGAGAACTCTAGGGAAAAAGAGAGATCGCCCTGAATACACTTTAAGGATGAGTAGATGGATTTTATTGTTTTTTTAATTCAAAGCCCCGATCAGACCGGCCTGGTCTCAGGAATCAGTTCATTCTTCTATGAACGAAATTTTAACATTGTGGACTGCCAACAGTTTGTTGATGTTTATTCTAAAAAATTCTTCATGCGCTTGAAGCTGGATTTATCCGGGTTGAAGACATCGAGGAAGCAGCTGGAATCTGAATTCCAGGATTTTTCGGCTCCAAAGCAGTTAAATTGGTCAGTCCATTATACGGATCAATTGCAAAAGATGGCCATCCTGGTAACGACAGCCCCTCACTGTTTGTATGACCTGTTAGTCAGGCATGAACAAAAGGAGTTGCTTTGTGAAATTCCCGTCATTATCAGTAATCGTCCAAATTTAGAGTCTATCGCAGAAAAGTTTCGCATTCCTTTTTATTGTTTGCCCATCAGCAATAAGGCGGATAAGCCCCGTCAAGAGAAACTGGTACAAAGTCTGCTCAAACAACATCATATCGATTTGGTGGTACTGGCTCGTTACATGCAGATTCTTTCTACTGAGTTCACGGAAGGCTATTTTGGCAAGATTATTAACATTCACCATGCCTTTTTACCGGCCTTCCAGGGAGCGAATCCCTATCGCAGAGCCTATGAGCGAGGAGTGAAGATGATTGGCGCGACAGCTCACTATGCCACCCCTGATCTGGATGAAGGGCCCATTATCGAACAGAATGTGGAAAGAGTCACTCATGAACACTATCCGCAAGAACTCACGCAGATCGGTGCGGATGTGGAACGAGTCGTTTTAGCGACAGCCGTGAAAGCTCACCTGGAACGAAGGATTATCATCACCGGTAATAAAACTCTGGTCTTTTCCTAATTAACGGGGCAGGGCAATGTGAAAGCGAGCTCCTTGACCGAGCTTGCTGCTACAAGTAATTTTTCCCTTCAACTGGTGCTCCACCAGATTAAAAATAATATGCATTCCCAACCCGGTTCCTCCTTCACTTCTCTTGGTTGTAAAGAAGGGTTCAAAAACCCGTCTGTTTTCCTCATGGGTCATGCCCCGACCATTATCGGAATAAATGATATGGCATTTGCTAGAGTCTTGGAAGGCTTGCAATAAAATCTGCCCGCTTTCTTGAGGTTTATAGGCATGAAGGATGGAGTTGAGAATCAAGTTCGTGATGATTTGAGAAATAGAGCCGGGATAGGTTTCCAAGGTGAGTGCCAGATCGCACTCAATTTTAACCTCTAGCTTCGTCTTTTTTAACCTTGGCCGCAAACTCGTAATCACATCCTCCAAATATTTTCGCAGTGGGAAACAACGCTTTTGTTCCGTGGTCTGATCCACGGCAATCATCTTAAAACTCTTAACCTGTTCCGCAGCTCGTAAAAGGTTCGTTAGAATAATGTCTGAGCTTTGCCGACATAGCTTGAGATACCTCTCAAAATCCGTTTTGCGCATTGACTTTTCAGAATAAAGCAAGGAGATACCTTCCGTTTCATCATGCAAATGGGAAGCTGCCGTTACCCCCACTCCAATGGGAGTATTGATTTCATGCGCCACACCTGCAACTAAATCCCCCAGCGCTGCCATTTTTTCGGTTTCAATCAAATTTTCCTGAGCCGCTTTTAAGTCCTTTAAGGCCTGCTTTAATTCTTCATTCGATTGCTCCAACTGCTGAGTTCTGTCTGCAACTTTCCCCTCTAAGTCTTCATTCAACCGAACAATTTCAACCTCTTTTTCCTTTCTAGAGGTAATTTCCGTGATCACAATCGTATACAAGCTCTGATCGTCAATGATGACCTTATTCACAGTCAAATCAATCCAAATGGGGGTACCATCGCTCTTGCGTGTTTCTATTTCACTTTTGGATGTCAAGTGCGCATGACCGTAGATAAAACGCTCCAAATAGTTATAGTCAGCAATAGTAATCGCATCCCCAGCGAGTGTGTCCTCTCCCTGATCCCAATCCGCTGTAAACATTTCCAACTCTCCTCGCGTCGATACCTGAGTGAAGTAGGCGTATTCCATGCTCTCCAATTCCGGGACTAACATGGATAAAGGCTTACCTTCCACATCCCCTTCATAGTAGCCGAAGATTTTGCGGATCGCTGGATTCACATTGCGGATTTTCCCTTGTATATCCGTGGTAATAAAAATAAAGGGAGCGGTGACAAGAATCAAGTTCTTCGTCTGCGCACTGTTCCAGGAAGTTGTATCTGCTTTATTGTTTGACATAGTTTTTTTTATTGTATCAGCCAACATTAAGTTACTGATTCCAGTATTGGGGAACATTTTCCAATTCTCTGAGTTCTTTAGTCTCAAGTAATGGTTACTACATATTCTCCGGTTAGGAAAGAAAAAAAAAATGCTTTTTATATTTCTAAGTATTTTTACGGAGGTTCACCTGATGGGTTCTTCCGCCTTTAGTTAGAGCAAAACAGGCAGATCGGACTTTATTTGCATGGTTCTTTATATATCATTCGCCACCACCGTCGTCCCTAAGGGGCTTCTTCAACTGAAGCTGGCTTATCTCATCGACAGAATTTTTCAGGAGATCTATATGATCGGTGGACAGGGCAATCAGAAAGATTGAAGCTATTGCTGCTCATAAGGGGCTGAAAGCAGAGAAAAGCAAGAAAAGGTGAAAAAAATTAAATTGCGGCTTAAGTTTTCCTAGCTAATGCCGATAGAGGGGAAGATGACTCAACGAACCCTTGGAGATAGAGTGAAGTCTGTCTGCTAATTTCTGAAAAAGCTCAGGGTTCTTTATATAAACAAGAGAGGTACTATGAATATCAAACGAGGAGGCAAGCTAGCCCTAATTCTTCTGGTCAGCTGCATGCTTAGTTCCAATCTGATTCTAGCTCAACCCAGCAAGAGTACCGGTAATATCAGGAATTTATACACCACTTGGGTAAAATTAGCCCTGTTGGGGAAAAATCAGGCGGAAATCGAATTTTTCTTTCGGAATATTGATGGTATGAGTCTGGGCAGGATCAAGGAACGTCTACGTTTTGCTGTTTTAGATAACCTGCGACGATCGGGACTCAAAACAATGATCCAAAAAAGTTCTGATGTGGATGACTTCAATGCGGTAGTTCGCAAGATCATCACGGAAATCCGTTATATGGGAATGGAACATGATCCCGATCTAAAACTTTCTATTAAGGAAGAGTTTGGTGTTGTTTTGGAGCGACTCTAGAGGGGAAGAAAATAGGGGGAGACTACCCCTCTTCTAAATGAGAGTCTTGCTGTCGATGGGCTTCAACCTGGGGAACGGCATTCAACCGCTTCAAAATTTTTCCCAACTGTTCCACGTTATCGACCTTGATCTTAATATCTTGGTGACTGATGTTATTCAGCAAACGCAGATTATTTTCCAAGAGCACTACCTTGGCCTGATCCAGAACTTTAATGATTGAGAAGCTGGTACGGATGCGGTCATCAAACCGGAGGTGAATGCGTACGGGAAATTTCTCTGTGCGTTCTCTAACCCACTCCACTTCTACCAAGCGCTCCGGATTTATACTTTGGGAACGGATAGTGACACAATTAGTCCAATGAATCTCCACCCCTTTGCCACGCCTAAACACCCCGACCACGGGATCGCCTTTGACGGGATTGCAGCAATTGGCGTAATGCACCATCTGGTTTTCAATGCCAGCAATACGAACTCCTTCCCCTATCTGTTTCTTTTTGAAAGGCAAGGATAGTAACTTTTTAGTTTTCGTGGTTTTCTTATTTTTTTGAGGAGTGACGTTGGTAATAAAAAATTGCAAGTCCTTAATATTTGCTTTTCCAAAGCCTAACTCTCGAAAATAGCTCTCCTGATCCTTGAGCTGTTGTTTCTGCAGAAACTCTTTCCATTGAGTGGAATCTTCAAAATCCCCTTTTTTTAGCTCTAGTTTTAGCAGTAATTCTGAAAAAAGCTCCTTACCCAGTTTCTCGGCTTCCTGTTGCTCCTTTTTACAGAGGAAAGAACGAATATGAGAAAGTGCCCGAGTTGTCGTGGCAAATAGGAGCCAACTCGTCATAGGCTCCTGTTGCTCCGAAGTCAGCACCTTAACTTTATCACCATGATTGAGGGTGGTTTTGATAGAGCACTTTCGCCCATTAATCAAAGCACTATGACATTGTGCCCCAATTTCCGTATGTACCTCATAGGCAAAGTCAATCACACTGGCACCACGAGGCAGTTTGATGATTTTTCCACTGGGCGTGAAGACATAGACAAAATCCGAATAAAGCTCACGGGTGAAGATCTCCAGTGACTCCTTGGGGTCGCTGGTAATATTCAAACTACGAGTGAGATCATGCAACCATGCAGTTTGCTTATCTTTTAAGATATCCTTGCTATGTGCCTTATATTCCCAATGAGAAGCAACGCCCCTCTCTGCTATCATGTGCATTTTTTCAGTACGAATCTGCAGCTCAAAACCAAAACCGTCTTGCGTGAAAACCATCGTATGCAGCGACTGGTAACCATTCGGTTTGGGGTAGGAAATATAATCTTTATATCGTTCCACAACAGGTTGATAGGTTTCATGCATCAAACCCAGGACCTTGTAACACTCTCCAATACTATTGGTGATGATGCGAACGCCAATCAGGTCATGAATATATTCATAATCCACCTTATCCTTTTTGGCCTTTCTAAAAATTGAATAATGATGCTTGATCCTTCCGGCAACATTACCGACAATTTGAGAGTTCTCTAATAGCTCTGTGATATCTGTGTGCAGTTTTTCCAGCAAGATATCATGGCTAATCTTCATACGTTGACAAAAATTACTGATATGCTTGAATTCCTTAGGATGCAGGCAAGAAAAACTAAGGTCCTCCAGTTCCACTTTAATGTGAGCTAAGCCCAGTCGTTCAGCGATAGGAGAATAGATAGCGAGGGTTTCCTGGGCAAAGCCTTCCGATCGACTCTTCAGTAATTTTTTATAATGTCGCATGTAGACTATACGAACCGCCAGATTCACGAAAAGAATACGGATATCCTTGGAAGTGGCAAAAATCATATGCCGCATATTTTCGGCAATCTGCTGCTTAATCTCTCCTGCTGTATTTTTTTGAGGAATTAGATAAAGGTTTTCCAGAATGAGGGCTGTTTCCTTGCCCATCATGTCGCGAACTTTATCCAGATCAATTTTCCCTTCTCGAAAAGTACCGTAGAGCAAGCCCGAAACCACACTTTGGATATCTAACTTAAGATCAACCAGCACTTGTGCGATTTCCAGGGAGAGCTGTAAGGAGGTATTGGAGAAGTGGTGTTGCGCCTTCGCAACGATAATGTAGGCTTTTTGAAGAGGAGTGCAATCTACCTGACCTTCCGTATATTCTTGAAAGCAGGAGATAATGGTTTCAACGCGGATCATCACTATGTTTGCGATAGGATTTGCTGGTAGACGTCCCGTAATACCGGATGCACAAAGTCATTATTCTTATCATGAAAGTGCAGGACCTCTTTCAAGATAGTTTCATCTTTCTTATCAGTAATTCCACACAAATCGATAGACTCTTGCAGTGAAATGGAAAGCAGATGCCGTACTGCCTGATCCAATTCATCATTCACAACCGTATAATCATATTGATTTTGGAATGTCAGTTCATGCTCCGCATTACCCAGGCGTTTTTTCAGACTCTCCGGAGTTTCCGTACCTCTGGAAACCAACCTTTTTTCCAGAACTTCCAATGAAGGAGGGGTAATAAAGACAAAAGTTGCGTTCAAATTTTTGATTTGTCGCAGCTGCATGGCTCCTTGAACGTCAATATCCAGCAGCACGATATTCCCGGATTTTTGGCTGGATTTGATGAATTCCTTGGAACTTCCGTAGAAATTACCGTAGACTTCGGCCCATTCCAAAAAATCCTGATCTTTAATTCGTTGCTGAAATTCCTCGGGGCTTACAAAAAAGTAATCCACTCCCTGTTTTTCTCCCTCTCGGGGATTTCGGGTCGTATAAGAAACGGATAAGGTCAGGTTGGGGAATATTTTTTGTGCCGATTTGAAAATTGACGTTTTTCCCGTACCACTAGGAGCTGAAATTACAATCAGTTTAGGGGAAAAAAGATCCATAGATTTTTCTTTAGATGGGGATTACAGCCAGGCAGGGTAAAAAAACCTCGTTTGAGCTACTAGAGCTCAAACAAGATCTTAATATAGGACTATGTAGTAATCACCTCAATGTCATAATTGAGTGCAACACTTAAGGTAGTCTGGATAAACCGCAAGGTTCCCGCCGTACTACTGGCGCAACCATTACAGGCTCCATGGTAGGCAATGTAAACCTTATTGCCATCAATTTTTAATACTTCCATACCACCACCATCGGAAGCCAGAGCCGCTCGAATTTTTTGATCCAGCACCTCCTCAATTTTCACGTGCCATTCCTCTTCAGGAATGTCACCTAGGAATATCTCATCATCGGAACTACGGATTGCACTCAAAATAGTATTGAGTCCACCTTCCACAAAGGAGATATCAGAGAACCCTTGATCCCGCAGTAGTTTAACAGAATCATGGGCTTTAGTGTCGTCATCACCACCGTAAACAATAATCTTCGCAAAAGGTGGTAATTGCATCAGATTATCTTCCAGGAACTCCGCAGGTAAGTTGTTGGCTCCAGCAAGATGCTCTTCCTGGTATTCAACAGCTGAACGGAGATCGATTACGATAGGAGGCATATTCCCTCGTCGCAGTTGTAAGAGTTCTAAAGAATCCTGTACAAACTCCGAAGCTTCAAAGACATTTTTATTGGTGAATTTCATAGGTACCTATCTAAATTGCGTTCGCACCAATCTACGCGACCACAGCTTTCCCCGAGCGAATGCAGCTAGTGCAGACTCTCATGGATTGCTTGTTTCCATTGGACTTGGTCACATGGATTTTCTGAATATTAGGAAGCCATCTCTTACGAGTTTTATTGTGGGCGTGGCTGACATTATTCCCCGTTGCGGGCCCTTTTCCGCAGATTACACACTTCTTAGCCATTTTTATCTTCTCAAAACTGATCATCAAATAATGAAATCCAAGCGATTTCAAAAACTTAATTAAATGCTTCATCCGACACCTTCAAAAGCTAAACAGATCACCTTCAAAGGATTTAAATATGCAATATAACAGCCCCTTTTCATTTAAGCAATCGCTACTTCTCAAAAAATTCCAGGAGCCCTCTTTTAGGGGGAGTGATGACAAGGGAGCAGTGTTCATTAGCTCCCTTTTTACCAGCCAGAAAAATATGGTGGTAAATTATTTGGAATGTGTCAACACACCATTTTGGATTGGTATGGCAGCTTTTACTAAGGCCGTAAAAACTAACAGACCAATGCCCCAGATGCCCAGGGAAACCTGGACTTCATGCATATTGGGGGTGTACTCAAAGATCTCCCCAATAGGAGTCGGGATGAATCCCGGAATCACAAAACCCATGCCTTTTTCGATCCAAACACCAATGACTACCAGGACACAGGCTATAGATAAGGTGATGGGATGTTCCCTGGTTTGACGGATCATCAACAGGACCAAAGCAATCAAACTCATGGCGATCGCTGAGTAAATCCAAGGCACCAGTTTATCAGCACCGTTCAAGCCAAAGAAAAGGTAACGAGCGGAAGCCGAGTGAGCTCCTTCACTGTAAAACTCAGCGAAAAATTCCGCACCAGTCATCAACAGGTTGATTTGCAAAGCGACAGTCACAATGATTGCCAGCAAATTGATTGTTTTCTTGCCAATTTTAAAAGCACCGCTCATATCGATCACTTTGAATGACAAAATGATGAAAGCAGGACCTGCGGCAAAGGCTGAAGCCAGAAATTTGGGAGCATGCAGAGCACTACTCCAAAAAGGCCGTGCCGTATTGGAAGAAAAGAGAAAAGCCGTTACCGTATGAATGGAAATAGCCCAAAACATGGAGAGCACAGCACCAGTAAGTACTAACTTATAGTTGCCTTCCTTGCCCATGTACTTGTTATAAAGCAGGTACATGGGAATCAGTAAGTTCAAGATCAGGTACCCGTTAAGCACGAGCACATCCCAAGTCAACAGAGAATAAGGAAAGTTAATATGTCCGACAATCGGCATCAAATGCCAAAGACGATCGGGGCGTCCCATGTCCACAGTCACAAAAAGCATACACATCAAGCTAGCAGCTACGGCCAATCCCTCAGCCAGGATCACCACACGCTTGGCGTCTTTATTATGGAAGATATAAGCGGGAATGACCAACATCACCGCTGCGGCCGCCATCCCTACAAGGAACGTGAAATTCGCCACATATATCCCCCAGGAAACCTGGTCACTCATCCCGGTTTTGATCAAACCTTCTTGAAGCTGCCCCGCGTAAGTCACTACACCTTGAATCACCAGCAACATTAAGCTGGTCACCCAAATCCAATAAGCGGCCCCTCCCTTCAGCAGCTCCTTAAAGCAGGCAGTAAAAAAATGAATTATTCCCATAGTGTCCTCAAAACATTTAAGAGTGTTTGAACTAGAAATCTTTTTTGCTATTTGCAACTTAGTCGCTGTAGTACCAGAACTTGGGTTCCGTCTGTAGATCTTCCTTCAGGCGAAAGATATTTTTGTGTTCCAGCACATAGCGGATTTCACTATTGGGATCGAGCAGGTTCCCGAAAACTCTGGCTCCCGTAGGGCAAGCCTCCTGACAAGCCGGCATTTCTCCCTTCCGAGTTTTTTGGAGGCAGAAGAAACACTTCTCCACCACACCCTTTTCACGGGGGCGATTGGCCAGGTAATGGGTGACCGGATTAATATCTTCCTTAGGCAAGCTGGGTGCTTTCCAGTTGAATCGTCTTGCCCAGTAAGGGCAGGCATTCATGCACATACGACAACCAATACACCAGTTGTAATCAATAACGGTAATTCCATCAGGCTCTTTCCAGGTGGCTTCCACCGGGCAGGCTTTGACGCAGGGAGGATTCTCACATTGGTGACACTGAATGGGAAGGTACCATTTGTCCGGTTTGGGTACGGTTTCGTCATCACTAAAATAGTGATTGGCTTCTTCCATATTCATGCTGCCCTTGTCCATTTCCAGGACGCGGATGAATTGGATCTCAGGATCACGGCTTTGGTTATTGGTTTCGGTACAAGCTTTCACACATTCCCGATAACCTTTACACTTGCTGATATTGAGAGCATAGCCGAAAAGAACACCAGGTTGGGCAGGCATATTGTCCACCTTAATATCGACGTCATAAGTCGCTTTGTAACGTCGTTCCAAACGAGCCAGGGCTTCCTTGATCTCTTCTTTGGTCATTTTTTTATAATGATCCTGGAAGTAGTTCCCCATCTGATCATCGAAACTGATGTCAACCTTGGACGGTTTCCCCGGTGTGGCGCTGGCCACGGCGGCTCCAGCCGCGACTGTAGCTCCCAACCCGAATGCTTTCAAAGCCTTTCGACGGCTTACACCAGCTTTTTTTTCTTTAAGAGTCGTATCTTTATTCATCGTTCTCTTTAAAATTTTAAATACTCGTGGTAAAAATCTCAGTGCGATCTATAGAAAACCTTGAGCCTAGTGTGCGGCTCCAGCCTTTGGTTTTATCTCCCAAGGCTTATATTTCACTTGGTGCACAGTTTTAGTAGGGCTCAGGCCCGTACGGATTTTCGGCTGTGCAACGGGGTTTCTCCCTTTGATCTGTGGGACGTGTGGGTTATGGCATTCCGTACAGGTCGATAGCTTCCTATCTCCTTGCCAATTACCTTTACGTTTACCGTGACCACCATAGAAAAAATCTTTCTGTCGTTGAAAGTGACACTGACCACAGAGTAAATAGGATTCATTAAAGCTGATGGGCTGATTCTTCAAGCTGGTAAGCTGATCGCGGTCATCCTCATTATGACAGGTCAGACACCAGAACCGTCCGTTACCATGGACTAGTTGAATACTTTCGTGATCTTCTTCCAAATTACGGATTTCCGCATTGGGCATCTGTTCATCATTATCGTGACAATCCGTACAAGGATAAGCATCCATTTCCTCTTCCCGAGGATCCACGGTAAAGGTGGGGACCGTTCGCAGGACCTGACGGAACACATGTTCCGATTTTAGCAAGTCACTGGGCTTTTCTAACTGAGTGGCTGGCTCAAAATTTTCGGGATTGGAACGAATGGAGTTATCTTGTTCCTCATCTTCATCCTGCCCCCATGCCAAACCTCCTGCCATGAAGATCAACGAAGCGATCAAGAGCAATTTTAAGAGTTTTTTCATCTCTAATCGTGTTTTAAGTTTCCAGGTATTGTGTGTGATCGGAAGGGTAAAAAGGAGCCCAAACGGCTCCGGTGAAGATCCACTGTTTACTTATGTGGGTTGCGATGAACGATTTCTTTCATTCGCTCCTTATAGACAAAATCTTTATAAGAAGGATTGGTATAAGTCACACCATTGACTGTTCGCTGCTCCTGGTGGCATTGGCTGGTACAAGTGTTCTCAGAACCGGAATCAAAGCCGTATTTTGTAGCTAGTTTGTTACCCCCAGCGGCTTTTTCTTTATGCAGCTTTTTCATGATCTTCTTTTTCTTGTAGTTCCCTCCGGCACCGTGGCAGTTCTCGCACTGGACACCGTCTTCTTTCTTAAATTTCTTGGCAAATCGACTTTTAGGTTCACCCGCTCCGGCTGTATGACAGATCAGACATTCAATCGCCTTTTGAGGATGCTGTTTGATGCCCATTTCCTTGGCTTTGGCTAAGGCCTTTTTGCTACCCAGCAATTCGTAGGCTTTCGCATGTTTGGTACCTTTCCAAATTTTGTACTGCTCACCTACTTTCTTTTTTTTGTGACATTTCTTGCAGGTTTTTGCCCCAACAAATTGCGCTTCCTTCGCCATGGCTGGCATAGTGGACAGTAAAAAACAGCCCAAGAAAAAAACAAACAAACCCTTTAGTTTCACGGTCGACTCCAAAATAATTTTCCATACAAAGCGACTGAAAGAGACTCCGTGTTCCACAGCTTGCCTCAGCGTCCTTTACACGTAAAAGAAAGAAAAAATATTTTCACTTACCCAAGTGATAGTTCCTTTTCTAATTAAAGCATTAAATAGAAAAACAGTAGCTTAGTTAATCTTAAATTCCTTGGCCTCCCCCGCCAAATCAAGATAAACAAGTTCCACTCTATAGCTATTCCTCAAGGGTTTTGCAATGATATTTTATGGCAAGAATTTTTAAACTTTTTTTCTTTTCTAGTATATTTAAAAGAAAAAATATCAAATAAAACAAAGGGAAAGTCTTTCTAACTTTTATTTAAGGTGCATCTATTTGTTTAAAATTTCACTACATAAACAGGTCTCCATTTTACTAGAGACCTGCCACTTTACTAAAATAGATTTTTAGATTTCGTTCAGGAGGGTCAGCATGATCGCTTTCTGGGCTGGCAAGCGATTGGAGGACTGCTCAAAAATGATGGAGTTGGGATGCTTGACCAACTCCGCAGCAATCTCATAACCAGGATGGATGGGCATGTCATGCATGATTTTGGCTGAGGAATCTTTCATCAATGTTTCATTGATTTGATAGGGCAACATCAGCTTAATTCGTTCTTCCTTCATGGCTTTGAAATCTGGGTTGGAAAAGAACTCCATGTCGATCCAAGTATCCGTATAAACATAATCCGCATCTTTGACTGCAGCTTTTTGATCCAGAGTTTCAACGAGCAAACCTTTATCCACTATCTTTTGCTTAATTTCCTCATCCACAGCTCCTTCCGGTGTGAGAGGACAAACCAGAGTTAGCTCTACCCCAAAGGCGGCACAAGTTGCCATCAAGGAGTTGACCACATTATTATGCACACCCAAATAAGTTAATTTGGCTCCTTCCATACTGCCTCGATCCATGTAGATGGTCAGCATGTCTGCCATGGCCTGACATGGATGGTACTTATTGCAACAGCCATTTATGAGAGGAACCGTAGCCCACTCTTTCAACTCCAACAGCTCTTCATGTTTTTTGACTCGGGCCATCATAATATGAGAATTGGTAGAGAGATAGGCCGACTCGTAACCGATTTCAGTCAAATTAAAATTAGTAGTATGCCAATCCAAAAAGATGGCATGGCCCCCCATCTCAGTCATACCCGCTTCAAAGGAAACTCTGGTTCGAGTTGATGTTTTCTGAAAAAGCATAATCAAGGTTTTTGCCGTCAAATGTCCCTGGAAGCGTAAAGGATCCAGCTTCACCTTTCGAGCTAACTCTAGAATTTTCCTGAGATCTTGATCGGCCCAGTCTTTCCAAGAGATCAGGTGTTTGATCGCTTTTTTTTCCATCTTGTTTCCTTATTTCCGTATGATTTTACTTGAGAACCTATTCGTCACCGGGTTCTCCCTCTCCCATAGACTGGGAGTAAAGTTATTGATTGTTTAAGGAGCGAAGATAACGCCTACGCCCAATTTTGTTAAGTGCCTATTATAATCGATCAAACTTTCTCCGTAGCCCTTCCAATATTGCAGATAAAAAGACATGGAAGTATCAGGTAGAGGATAGAGCCAGTCCACTTGTAAGGCACCTTGTTTTTTCGTAAAATTACGCCGTGCTGTTGTCACCAGGTGAGTATTGGCAATCAACAAGTCCAGGCTCACCTCACTGCGGCCGTAAAAGTCGATAATATCGGGATTTTCATCCCCTTTGGTATCTTCAGTTTTTTCCTTTTCCTTTTCCGGGAGGCGGTACCAGGTTTTATAACGAAGTTTGAATAAGTCTCTTTGATGCACGGCTTGCAGGTAAAGACGATCCCAAGAGCGGGAGGTAGGTTCTCTAGCTCCATTCGATTCATGCTCGTAACCCAGGAAACCGGTTATGCCACCAATCCCGGAAACCTGAATTTCGGGGAAACGCACATAAATTTCCGGATTATAATTTGTTTCCCGGAAGGGACGCGAATCAGCTTGATCATACATCTGCCAAAAGGATTTTTGAGTGTAAGCGCCGTAAAAAACAAACTCCGAAACCGAGCCTAAGTATTGCTTAAAACTCAACTGGAATTTGATCTCCTTTCCCTGCCGTCCATCGACGTCACTACTCCAGGTCAAAGGAAGAATATAATTCGCTTTGTGCAGCGTTAACCCCTCTTCCGAAGGAGAATCCTTTTTTGATTTACTCTGTAGCTCTAGCTGAAGCTTTTCAACGGATTGCTGAAGACTTTCAACTTGCAGTTGTAACTCCTGCTTTGTTTGCGCTTGAGCACTGAAAGAATAGAATAAAAATAAAGAAAAGAGGTACCACTTACTGTTAAGAATAGACATAGGGTTATCAATTATTAATTATTAATTATCAGTTGCCATTGATTGCTTATCAGACAACAACAGGCTCATCCCCAGCGATATAATTAACCGCCAACGGTGTTTTATTCAGCAATCAACCGTCGTACTTCTTGCAGAAGTTCTTGATGGTTGATCGGCTTCTGAAAGGTGCTCATTGCGCCAAAAAGCTCGGCATGACGCAGGTAATCACTACTTTCCATCAGGGGATTCCCACCGGAAATAGCAATAATTTTGGTCTTTGGATCGTGTTTTAACATTTCACGAATCGTAGCAATGCCCTCTTGCTCCGGCATAAAAATATCAGTAATCACCAGCTGAACATCATGCTCCATATAGAGATCTATTCCTTCCTTACCATGCTTAGCCTGTAAGACGGTGTAGCTGGCTCTACTCAGTAAAATCCCCAACATTTTTAAAATCTGAGGGTCATCTTCAATCACTAAAATTGTTACCATTTTTCTCTTCATTGACTTGATCAAGAGCACTACGAATCACTTGAGCTAATTCATTGTCCATAACGGGCTTGATCAAAAGATCATAGAATCCAATTTTCTTGGCCCTTTGAACAGAGATGTCTTGCCCATAACCCGTGACTAAAATAATTGGCAGTTCCGGCCTGAGGGTTAATATTTTTTCTGCTAACTGATCCCCCGTCAGATAGGGCATCGTTTGATCGGTGAGAACTAAGTCATAGGCATAGGGGTCTTTTTCAATTTTATCAAGTGCTTCTCGACTACTGACCGTCGATTCTACAAAATAACCCAAACGGGTTAATAGAATTTCAGTCATTTTGCTAATAGCCGGTTCATCGTCCACCACTAAAATCGATTCTTGCCCCTGTGGTTTGCTACTATTGACCTGTTGGAATTCCGAGACTGCGGCTTGGATGACAGGCAAATAGATCTCAAAGCTAACCCCTGCAAGGGGATTGTTTTTTACCAAAATCGCACCTTGATGCTTTTTAATGACTCCATGGACGACAGCTAATCCCATCCCCGTCCCCTCTCCCAGAGGCTTGGTAGTGAAATAAGGATCAAAAATTTGTTCCATAATATCGGGAGCAATACCAACTCCCGTATCGGAAAGACCTAACTTGATATAGTTGCCACTCCTAATTTGCAGACTCTGGGCAAATGACTCATCCACCAATTGGTTGTCAAGAGAAATCAATAGCTGCCCACCCTGCTTTTTCATGGCATAACAGGAATTGGCACACAAATTCATAATTACTTGATGAATTTGAACGGGATCCGCGTAAATAAGAGCCTGTTTGATCCCTCCTTCCATTTTGATTTCAATAGAAGAAGGCAGGGTCACTCGAATCAACTGGAGCGCCTCTTTCAAGAGAGAGGTGACATCACAGGAAACGAGTTCCTGCTCATTTTGCCGACTGAAGGTCAAAATCTGAGCGATCAAATCTTTGGCCCGCTTACCGGCCACCAAAACTTCCTGCAGGAACTCAAAGGAAGTCGTCTTCTCCGAGACATCCTGCTGGGCTAACTCTGCATAACCCAGCATCGCATAGAGAACATTATTAAAATCGTGGGCTATACCACCGGCTAAGGTCCCCAAAGACTGCATTTTTTGGGATTGGCGCAAATCAGCCTCCATGCGCTTCCGTTCGACGATCTCTTCTTGTAATTTTTTATTCGCTTGAATCAGCTCTACAGTCCGCTGTTCGACTCTTTTTTCCAAGCCATCATTCGCTTTTTGCAGCTGATCTCTCGTACTGCCGAGCAAGCGATTAGTCTTTTCAAAACGCTCCGCTTTCTTGGTGGTATAAGCTAGTTTTTCAGTGAGAGCGCTGGAAAAAATCTGATAAAAAATATGTAATAATTTATTTTCACTGAACCCACCAATCTGATTCAATTCCTGCACGTGTAAGGAAAAGAGTTCCACATCCGTTTCCGCAATCACCGTGGCGGAACAAGGCTGATTGCTGATCACACTCATTTCACCGAAAATATCCCCATTCTTCTGCAGGTGCATGATCAACTCACTCTGGGAATATATCCCCACCTTACCCTTCAGGAGAAAGAAAACACGGTCATTCCTCTGTCCCTCTTGTAAAAGTTTCGTACCGGCTAGAAAGCGCTTGAAGTCGGAAAGTTGTTTCATCTCCTCAATGTATTCAAGTGGGAGATGTCGAAAGAGGCGAGAACTTTTCAGATGAATATAATCTTCTTTATGCTGGGTCCCTTTTTTAAGCATGAGTTTGGAGTCGATGATAGGATTTGGCTATAAATTACCCGCCACAGCTCAAATGTCTCCAATAACAAATGGCCTCTTCTGTCCGCGGACCAGGTCTGCCATTGTTGAGTTCTTGGCCATTGATAGCAATGATGGGAGCAATACCAATAATACTATTACTAACAAATACCTCTTGTTGTTTCACTAGTTTCGAGACGGTAATACTTTTAAATTCAGTTTGGAAAGGGAATTTTTCAAGAATTATTTTGCGCATAACTCCAGGTAAAACAGAATCCCTGCGAGTGACTAAAATATCCTCCTCAAACCAGAAGATATTAGTTTTGGAACCTTCATAAACCTGACCTTGCTCATCCACGAGCAGCGCATCATAATATCCGCCAGCCTGTGCTTCCTGATGACTCAAATAACAATCCAAATAGGATGTACTTTTGATTTCAGGCAAGGATCGTTGACACACGATACTTTTTAAAGTCACACCCTGATAGATTTCTGGTGGAATATTGAGCGGCACAGAGCAAACCATCACGACCTCAGGAATCACCAGGATTTTGATGCGTTGCAAGGTTTGCGGGGCTTTGCCCGCCACTTTACGGACCATAATTTCCACCTGTTCGCGACTGTAAGCACAAGGGATAGGCAGCTTCTCGAGAGCCGTGAACAAGCGCTGTAGATGTTCTTCCAAGAAGGGCAATTCTTTATCGCCATAGGTTCGCAGGGTTTCAAAAACCCCCAGACCAAACATCAGCCCTTCGGAAAACAAACTCACTTGGGCATCCTCTTTTTTAACCCACTGGTTATTCAGTAAGACTATCATTTCAATTACCTCCTAGGAAAATACCTGCTTTATCGAGAGTTTCTTGATATTCATCATCCTCTTGAGAGCCAATAGTAATGCCTCCTCCCACTCCCAGTGAAATTTCATTGCCCTGGCGTAACAGAGTGCGGATAGCAATGTTAAACTCCATTTCTCCACCAGGTAATAAATAGCCAATCGCTCCGGTATAGATTCCACGGCGTTGATCCTCCAGTTCATCAATGATTTCCATGGCTCGTTTTTTGGGGCATCCCGTAATGGAGCCACCAGGAAACATGGATAGTAAGGCTTGCAGAGGATGATATTCCTCTTTCAGCACCCCGCTGATCGCTCCGTGGGTGTGCCAGACATTAGGGAGTTTTTGCAGTGACTTCCTAGTTTCAACCCGCACACTACCCGTACGGCAAACTTTGCCCAGGTCATT
>NVSR01000042.1 GCA_002401295.1 SAR324 cluster bacterium
TATATCATTTCCGGAATAAAAAAGGCATCAGAAGTCAAGGTGGGTGATACGATAACAACCATGGAAAATCCTTGCTCCGAAGCAATTAAAGGATTCGAAGATGTGAAGCCAATGGTCTTCTCTGGAGTATATCCTGTTGATACGGAGGATTATGAAGAACTTCGTTATTCGATGGAGAAGTTGCAACTGAATGATTCTTCTTTGGTTTTCGAACCGGAATCATCTGCCGCTTTGGGTTTTGGATTCCGTTGTGGATTCCTCGGTATGTTGCACATGGAGATTGTCCAGGAGCGATTGGAACGAGAGTTCAACATGGTTGTAATTACGACGGTACCAAACGTATCGTATAAAGCATACATGCGAAAAACACCAGATGTTGCAATGATCGTTAACAATCCTTCAGAGCTTCCGGATCCCTCTGGTATGGAACGCATAGAAGAACCCTATATCAGGGCTCAGGTAATTACAAAATCTGAGTATGTTGGACAAATTATGACCCTTTGCATTGAGAAAAGAGGTGAATTAACCAATCAAGTGTATTTGACACAAGACCGTGTTGAACTTACATTTGAAATGCCAATGGGCGAAATCGTATTTGATTTTTACGATCGCTTGAAAACGGTTTCGCGAGGTTATGCCTCTTTCGATTATCACCCAACGGGGTATAAAACGTCTGATCTAATCAGGATGGATTTACTACTCAATGCCGAGCCAGTAGATGCCTTATCAGCATTGGTTCATAGAAGTAATGCATATGATCTTGGAAAAAGAATCTGTATAAAATTAAAGGAATTGATTCCACGCCAACAATTCGAGATTCCGATTCAGGCTGCAATTGGAGCTAAGGTAATTGCCAGAGAAACGATAAAAGCACTTCGAAAGGATGTTACCGCGAAATGTTATGGTGGTGATATTTCGCGTAAACGTAAGCTGCTTGAAAAACAAAAAGCGGGTAAGAAACGTATGCGACAAGTTGGTAAGGTTCAGATTCCTCAGGAAGCCTTCCTGGCGGTATTAAAATTGAATGATTAATTCTACCCTTCTTCCTCTTCTGAGCTAAAGCGCTTTTTTAAGTCGAAAATTACGCTGCTTATTTGTTCGTGGAGTTCGAGTTCTATCTCGTCCAAGCGAACAGCTGCTTTTTCGCGCGACCGTACACTCGAAATCTTCGGTTTGTATTTTTCGATTATGCTTCCATAGTCATACCTGGCTCCCCTGGCGATGATTTCTTTTTAAAATTATAGAATGTATATCGGACTTTCCTGTCTTTGAATTGCAGTTTTAAGTCTGTGATGAATCGATAATTATAGGCATTTCCTAGGTTATATTTTTTACCCACTATACTCTAAATTATTTCGTACACTTTTTCTCCCTTTTCAGGATCCTCAAATTTGAGTTTTTGTTTGAATTTCGCCTTATCTTGCCATTCTTCAGCAACGAGAAACAATTCTTCATTTTTCAAAGAATACTGTTCTCCTCTATCATAAAAAGTTAAGATTTTATTTTCAACTTTAAAGATAAAATCACCTATACTCTCACTTTCGGCCTTATAGTGATTATATAACAGCACTTTTATACTGCCTGATATCACATCATCTACATACTGCCTAATCAATAGTTCTAATTTCTTAGCGCTCATGTCATCAGACTTCATAACCTTCTCCTGTGTATAACTTGGGTATCTTTCTACTAGGAACTCTTATCTTCAATGATTCATTAACTACCAATGTGCTCTTGCTCTAATATCCTTCTAATCTGTGTAATCTGCTGACAAAAAGCTCTTGCTCTTCCAGAAACAATTAACTAGCCAGCTTCACCTGTCCCGATACGTATTGATGGATCAAAGCATTAATAAGCGTCTGATAAGGGATACCCGTTTCAAGTGCCTTTGCTTTTATACCATGTAAATCACCCATATTTAAACGAATAGTAATATTTTTAGATTTAGTAAGATATTCTTTTGCAGATTCTTTTGCTAATGAAATCTCTTCCTCCATATTAATACTCTGCTTTAGGTTATCATTTTCAAAAGCTTCTAAAATTTCTAATTCTTCTTTATCAAACATGACTTATCCTTTATACTTTTTTTTTGCTTTTCTACTTGGTATAATTGTTTTTAAGAAAATATAGCTTTCTTCTTTCACAAAGGGGATAAGATATACATAATTTAAAGCTTCTACAACGTATATCTTTTGATTAGGGCACTCTTTATCATTGGGATGGTCATACACATCTAATATACCATTAGTAATAGCATCTATAATATCTTCAAATCCAATACCCCGATCTTTTCTAATAAGTTTATCTTTTTCTTTATCATATTTAAACAAAACTTATCCTCTTCATATACATACAATGTAAAATTATACCACACTTGATAATTTTCACTAAGGCCTAGAAAGTAATCACTTTATGGCTAGCCAGATTAAAGTCTCACTTTTCTTCTTTACGACCACCCTGAATAAACTCCAAAAAGAAAACTAAAAATAGCGAAAATATTAAAGATGAGACAAAAGAAACAGCCACAATAAGTTTCTTTTTTGGTTGCTTAGCCACATCAACTACCTGAACTTCACCAATAACTTGAGACATACGAACCTTAGTATAATCAGCCGCCATCTCTTTATGACGATTCATAATAAAGTCAATACCACTTTGAAGTTCTTTTTCAGCAAGCTCTTTTTGCATATTACTAGATGAAAGTAAAAGAAGAGCATTCGTGCGTTTAGGAACAACTGCTGTAATACTCATAGCTCTTTCAATAATATCTTTTAAATTATTGACATTGTCTAAATACCTAACAGCTCCACTTTTTTCTTCAATACTCTGACCTATCTCTATCAAAGCACTCGCTTCATAAAGAGGTTGCACTAGTTTTAATGACCATACGTAAACTAAAGAAGCTAAGGTAACTACCAAAACAACTCCAAAGACTATAGTCTTACGCTGGACAATTGTTTGCCATAATTCTTTTAAATCTATAGTATCTTCTTCCATATACTGTGCCTGCATATTTTCTTGATTCATAAATATTACCCTTTATATTTTTTGAAAAAATAATTAAACAGACCCTTGCTCTAAAAATCTTGTCTAATCCACAAAGTCACGCTGGCAAGAAGCTCTTTATTACCCAATCACCAGATCTCAAATATACAACTACTCCAATCAGAATATTGTCAATAATAAAATCTACAAGCTATAATAGTAACATGCGCTTCATTCACTTCATACACAAGTCTATGTTCATCCGTAATACGTCTAGACCAACATCCTGCAAGTTCATACTTAAGAGGTTCAGGTTTCCCTAGCCCTTCAAAAGCTTCGCGTTTAATATCTTTTATCAAAAGATTGACTCGTTTTAAAACCTTCTTATCATTAACTTGCCAATACAGATAATCATCCCATGCATCATCTGTCCAAGCTATCTTCATTCTAACAGTTCTTTTTCAGAAGTTTTTCCATCACGAGCATCATTAAGTGAGCGTAACAATCTATCTTTGTTTTTTTGTGAGCTAAATAAGTATTGCATCTCTTTCATTGAATTATACTCATCAAATGAGATAACAACAACATTTTCATTGCCTTTTCTATGTATAATAACATCTTCATGGTCATTATAAGCAGCATCAAAAACAGCTTTAAGATTGTTTCTTGCTTCGGTTAGACTAACTACTTGCATAAAATTCCTTTACATAATACTGTACGTAATTACATCATAAAATATTTCTTTTAATTAACAAGTCCTTTCTCTTAAAAGCGAAAACACATTAGTAATCAAGTAAATATTTTACAATCAGACTTCTTGCATACCCCCTTGCAGTCTCAGCATTTCATACAAATATCCCCTTGCTAAGAGCATCTATAATATCTTCAAAAGAATAACACGATCTTGCTCTAAAATCCTTCTAATCAGCGTAATCCGCTGACAACATGTTCTTGCTCTTCCAAAAACTAAAAACCATTAAACACATCTCTTACAACACCTACCTAGGCTTAGTGTCTATTATTTAAGTTCTTATAAATCTCGTTGTTTTCTCTTTTCCCAACAGCTAAAACTAAGACAACTATCTCTTCCTCTTTAAGTTCATAGGCAAGTCTAAAACCTTTTGTTCTTAATTTTATTTTATATATATTTTCAAATCCACTTAATTTATCTTTTAAGACCTTAGGATTTTCAAGTCGTTCTTTAAGTTTCTTTTGAAATTGAGTTTTAACACTTGAATCTAATTTATTCCACTCTTTATAAGAGAGCTTAGTAAATTTTAGTTTATAACTCATCTATCGAAATTTCTATAAGTTCTTCTTCCTTATAATCTAGTCGCTCTTTTACTGTTTGCAACAAATAGTAATCATCAATAGTTTCAGTCATTTTTTCAAACAAAGCACTTGGAACTAGGTAAGCACTAGCCACATTATGATTTAAAATAGCAACGGCCTCGTCTCCTGCATCTTTAAGTAGCTGAGTAGGTGATTTTTTAAGTTCAGTTATACTGGCTGTATAGTTGGCTAATATAGGTTGCATAACAAATCCTTTTAGATTAGGTTTGATATATTATACTATATTTAGTACTTTTTATCAATTATTATTTATATTAAGAACTCACCTACACCCTAAATTCTTCAACCTTTTTCATCCCAAAAGTCTTCCTAATCACACGGGAAAAAGTTTTTGTCCTAAAATCCTTCTAATCTACGTAATCTGTTGACAAAAGTTTATGCTCGAAAATTCAGATACCCTCAATAATTTTTATCCGTAAGTCTTTCTCCACTAAAGCAATTAAGTCTTCTCTTATGCCAAAAGATTCTGCTCTTTGTCTAAAGCAAGATACAACATTTATAACACTACTTATAATTCTTTCAGCAGTTTTTCGTTTAATATCTGCATCCTTTGCAAGCATAAGTAAGTCATCAACCTTAAACCCATTTACCTTGCCTCTAATGCTCATCTGATGATTCTTTGTGTACATAGCACCATTATCGTAAGTAATATCATAGGCTTTAGATAAACTCCACACACCATCTTTACTCATCATAAAAGAAGTATTTTTTGCGTGATCATCTTGATTTCTAGCAATAACATTAAATACACATCTCCTAAAAAACTCAATAACATCTCTCTTGTCCTTACTTATAAACCATACAACCCTTAATGCTTCATCATAACTATAATGCTGAGGGAGATTGAAGTCTATATGCATCATAGACACTAAAGAATGCATATGTATTTTATTATTTCCTTCTCTATCAAATCTTTTTATCATAAAGTGATTGAGGTCTCTATCTTCTATCATTCTAATCTCAGGAACATTGATATCGCAATCTTTAGCCATACTCATATATAAGTACTCTAACTTAGTAAAATCAAGGCTCTTTTTATGATCATCAACCATATCAAATTTAACTAACCAATGCTCGAAGCCAGAAGGTACATCACTAACCCCGCTTATTATCTCATTAGTTTTATAATTCCAAACAATAATCGCCTTAGCTCTAGCGCCACCAGCACTTGCCCCACTTCCTGTAAACTTCATTAGGTCCTCAATAGATTCTTCCATCTCTCCTTGGATAACCTTTTTAGACGATTCATACATACTTCTAATTTCTAGGGGTTCTGTTACATCCATCTCATCAAGTAATCTTTCACATGGCTTATATTCTAAAGCCCCATACCATGACTACCAATAAAGATAAGCTTTTGTAAAACACTAAGATCTTTTGCAAGTAATCCTTTACTTTCGTAGTATCTTTCGATAACCTTTGTCCCAAATTTATCGGGGAGCGAATCAAAGAATACCCCGGCTAAAGTATTGAAGTACTTGTCATCTGTGTTAACATAAGTATTTGTATCAAAGGGGAGTTTTATAGGGGATACATTCATATCAGTGTCAATAAAGTCTTGCTCATATTCAAAACTAATTACACCGTCTCTCTCATATAGAGTACCAAGCATCATTCCGTATAGAAAAATAGTAACTTCCATCTACTTTTTCCTGTCTTCTGCTTTCATTTGAGAAATACTTTTGACTTCATTATCTTTGACTAAATCATTTAGCTCTTTAAATAAGCCTAATACGTGCAATATAGAAATAAAGCTGCTAAGCGAAATAGAGTTATTGTCAATCAGCTCTCTGTATGAGCCATAACTAACACCTGCTTTTTTTGCAAGATTTTTTTGTGTAATTTTTTGGTTTTTTCTCTTAACGAACAAGAACATCTCCGCGCAATCTCGAGCCAACAACACGCTCTTGCTCTAAAATCCTTCTAATCAGCGTAATCCGCTGACAACAAGCTCTTACTATTCCAAAAACTAAAAACCAGAAACTGCATCTCCGATGCACCCCTAACTAGCCCCATCTCTAAAYAAAACAACCTTGATAGTCTTAACCAAGATAACAAGATCAAGCCAAAGGTTCCAATTACGAGTATACCAAACATCTATTTCAACACGGGAATGAAAGTCAACATCAGAACGGCCACTCACCTGCCAGAGTCCAGTTATTCCAGGTTTTACTGCTAAAACCATATCTAACTTATCTCCAATTTTTTCTTCTTCATTAAACATATACGGCCKAGGACCAATYARACTCATTTCGCCTCTTAAAACATTGATGATTTGAGGAAGTTCATCTAARGATGTTTTTCTCATAATCCGCCCCATTCTTGTGATACGAGGATCATTTTTATACTTATGAAACTCATCATAACATTCAATCTCATGAGGATGTTCTTTTAAATATGTTTCAAGTATCTCATCCCCATTTTCATACATAGAACGAAACTTATAACAAAYAAACTCTTYTCCATTSTGYCCCATTCTTTTTTGCTTAAAAAATATACTACCCTTTGGTTCTTCTCTTTTCATCAAAACTACAATAAAAGAAAAAAGTAATAGTAATATGGGAAAGAGCAAAATCGATAGAACAATATCAGACACTTGTTTAATGAAAACATTTGATCTTTTAAAAAGTGCATTCTCCAATACAATTAAATTTTGACGAACATTAGATAGTTCTATAATACGTGCATTTGCAAAGTTATAAGATTGAAGTAAGGGTATAAACAAAACTTCTTTTTTCTCTCGTAAGCTTATATCTAGCCGATTTTGAAGTTCTTTAGCTGATATCTCTTTTGTATCAATAAAAATGGTCTGAGCATTAGTWTTATTTGAATGGACATACCCTAAATAAGGATTTTTAAACACTTCTTCTTTAACATACTCTTCATTTCCACAAACTTCTGCTTCACGTTTCCATAAGCCAATTTTAAATAGTGATTTTTTTATAATATTTTTAGAAATTGGAATCAAGAAGCTCATAATAATAAAAGTAAGAAGAATAACAATACGTGAATATTCATGTACGCTTTTTGTTAAAGCTAAAATAGCTAGAAGAATGATAAAACTAAAAAATAGGGCTCTTAATATTAGTCTTGTTTCTTCCCAAAAGTCATATCGATATTTATATATGTTTTCTTGATAAAGACCAAAAAATACAATTAAATACACAGGTAAATTATACACATACATCTCATATCCACCACCGAATGAAACAGAAATATATTCATCAAAGTTTACACGAAGAATAAAGGCTAAGGAAATTGAAACAAAGGTAATGACTAGATCACTTACAATAAGGATGATACGAGAAAGATAATTTTTCATTTGATTCTTTAATAACTAAATATATAATTATTATAATAACTTAACTTTCTAATCAAATCTTTTAAAAATTCTAATTTTAATAAATTGATTTATAAACAGTATAATAAACAGAGTATTAGTAACAAAATATCGCTTCCACAAGCGTTTAGGATCTTGTTTTAATCTATATAACCATTCCAAAGAATTATCTTGCATCCATTTCGGAGCTCTTTCTTTAACGCCAGCATATACTTCTAACGCACCACCAAGACCTATCATACAAGAATTAATTTTTCCTTTATGTTCGGCCATCCATTTTTCTTGCTTAGGGCACCCCAGTGCTACAAACACGAAATCAGGTTCTTTAGCATTAATAAGTGTAACAATATCTTCTTTTTCTTTTATTGATAATACTTTAAAGGGAGGAGAATACGTAGTTAGCGTCAAACCTAAAAATTCTTCCTTTGCCTTTGTAATTATTTTATCAAGAACCTCATCCGTTGATCCATACATAAAAATCGATAAATTTTGTTTTTCAGATATTTTCATTATATCTGGCATTAGATCCATTCCAGAAATTCTATCTTGATTAATACCATATAATAGTTTCATAGCTCGGGCCAATGGCATTCCATCAGGAGTCGAGATATCAGCTTCATTCAAAATAGCATTAAAATTTTTACTTTTATAAGATTCAATAAGCATATGCACATTACTAACACAAATATAAGAAGAGTCTTTTACTTTTGAAAGTTTAAGAATCGAATCCAATACTGTTCTATAACCTCCACTTGATATCATTGAAGATAGAATTTTATACTTAATCATTTATTACATCTCTGTATATTGCAATTAATTGTTCATAGTTCTTTTCAGCTGTATATTTTTTTTCATATTCTAAACGTGCATTTTTACACATATCATTATATAGAACTGAGTCCTTAAACAATAATTCAACTTTATCATTTAGACTATTTGCATCACCTACTTGAAACTTGAAACCGTTGAGCCCATCTATGACCAGTTCCTGTGGAGCTCCTATACTTGAACATATAATAGGTGTTCCACATGAAAATGCCTCAATTATTGTCATTCCAAAAGTTTCCAAGCATATTGATGGAAATACAAGAGCCTTTGCTTTCAGCATTATTTCTAAAATAACATCTTTATTTTGAAAACCCAAATATGTAATATTTGTATACTCATTAACATATCTTTCTACCATTTCTTTTAAAGGACCATCACCTATAACTATGAGTTGTCTTTTTGAGATAGAAAAAGATTCTAAAAGTACACCTATTCCTTTTTCTTCAGAAAGTCGGCCTACAAAAAGGCAATATTCTTCTTTCACATATTCATATTTATCATTATTAGTAAAATTAGGTTTAATCACAAATTTAGAACTATCAATTTTTAAAGATGAGTACAAAAACTTTTCCTTTGCAAAGTGTGTTAATGTGATATACCTGTCTATCTTAGATTCCCATGTACCTAGAAGTTTATGTGCATAAAGCATACTTGACAATAAAAAGCTTTGTATCCTAGAGTTACGATAACAAGCAAATAAAATACTCCTAAAGGGAAATTTATCCTTTATACACAACTCACATACCTTTCCATTTCTTAACATTAAAGCACTTGGACAAATCAATCTATAATTATGTAAAGTCATCAAAATAGGTACTTTATGCTTGTTTGCACTATAAAAAATAGATGGAGAAGCTATCGGGAAAAAATTATGCACATGAATAATTTCTGGTTTAAATGAAGCTATATTTCTATCAATCGTATTCAGAGACTTTAGATTAAAAAAAACTTTCCACAAAAGAGAAATTTTATCAAGACTCCCCCCAAGTTCTTTATTATCAAAAACTACTTTCTCAACATCATGTCCTTTTGAGACTAATAACTCATACTCTGCTTCGAAAACGGTATCCTCTCCACCTTGATGAAGATATTTATTATGCACTAATAAAATTTTCATTATTACTCTTAATTATATTTTGTGTTATTCCTATAATTAATGCTGTTGGAAGCATTATATAACTATAGATGATTGGATTATCTGTAATAGCCAACATAATAACCGAAACTAAAAGAAGTATAGATGTCAAAGAAAACTGCTTAACATAGAGATCAGTATTCTTAACATAGTTTTGAATAAATAATTTCATCCATATTATTATCTGAAATATCAACAGTATATATCCTATAACACCAACATCATGTAATAATCTTAAATGGTCATTACATGGTTGCACAAGCGAATACCTTTTCCATACACTTTCTCTAGGTATAACTTCTGCCGAACCAAATCCTTGTCCTATCCAAACTGACTTTTGAAAAGATTCATATAGTTCTCCCCATAAAACACCTCTCCCCGATGTATCAATCATTAACTCTGAAACATTTGAAACATTTGAAACATTTGAAACATTTGAAACATTTGACGACATATAAATAGTATCAATATATCGTGTTTTGAGAAGAGTATTAGTACTTAATGTTATTATTAATAAAGTGAACATAACAAGCATTCCTATTGCGATATCCTTCTTTTTCTTAAATCCTGAAAGTACTACACCTACTAATAACAACAGTAAAGCAATAAGAACTGCCATACGGGATAAAGATAAGTATATTAAGATAAATCCAATCAAAGCAATTAAAAAATAAAAGCTTTTTTGTGTAACAACCCATAATGAGATATACCATGCCATATATAATAAAATAACCATTACTAAAGAGCGAGCATCTACATGCGGGATTGTCTTTCTAATTAAGTTATGTCCCCATTCCAATCCAAATATATATAGCTCGGTTAGTTCAACTAGACTACTTAAGAAGAACAACATTAAAAAAAACAAATTTAACAATTTTTTCATATCTATTTTGAATGATATTTTTATTGATAAAGAAAAAAATAGTATTCCTAGAAATGACATATATACAAATAAGTTTTGTAATGAAGACTTTACATAAAAGCCATCATTCATAAAAGTCACAATAATCCCAAGTATAATAAATAACACTACTAACAAGTTTCCTTTTAATAAATTTAATTCACTAAGGAGCGTTCTATACCTAACTTGCAATAATGCTAATAATACTATAAGTACAACAAAGCCATTTGTCAAACTGTAACCAAAAATTTGTACATAGTTAAGAATATGTGTTAAAGATGCCAGAATAAAGATCAACCCTATTGTTATACTTAATAATTTATTATTACTCAAAATTTCTCTAAACATCGATACTCCTACAGGCTTCTATAATTCCATTAGCTGCACGGTCAAAAGTAAACCTTTGAACAGATTTAATCGAATTTTTTGAATATAATTCCCATACATTTTTATTTAAAAGTACAGATAAAATTTCTTTTGCCCAAAGTTGAGCATCTAACTCTAGTACCCTACCATTATATCCATCTATTACAAGATCATTTATAACTCCTGCATATGGTGTTGTTATGACAGGTGTTCCACTAGCCATTGCTTCATTTACAACTAATCCCCAAGCATCTAACCTTGTTGTAAACAAAAATAGTTTACTTTGATTATAGTACTGAGGCAATTCTTCTTGTTTAACATATCCAGCATAACTGTATTCAATTTTAGAGGCTTCTAGCATAGCAAAGAACTTGGTTTTCAATTCTCCATCACCAAGTATCAGTACTTTTAAGTTTGGTATCTTTTCTTTTAGAATTCTTGCCACATCAGCAAATAAATAGGGTAACTTTCGTTCGTGAAAACTACCTGAAAACATTAAATCAAATGGACGCATATCTAATGAATTTGTATTTGCAAAACTTTTATTATTAACACATAAATGGCTTTGGAAAATTTTAGAATTTGCTACGCCATAAGATTCAAATAATGCCATACTATTTTTACTTGCACCTATATATGCATCTGATGTTTTAAAAACTACTTTTCTTATCCATCTATGTAACCACGATAAGTTATGCTCAGAATATGTCCATCCATCTGTCATTGGAATATGTTTTTTTCTTTTTACTACTGTATATAGCCAAGCATATAAATGTGTCGGATTGTACCCAGTGGTAATCACAATATCTGGATTATACTCATTAAGTTTATTTAAAACTTCTATATTATTATGCACAAAATTATAACCATCTTTTTTTGCATGTATTTTTTCTTTTAAAAACAAATGGTTACACTTTATCACGGGAAGGTTCCATGCGCGATTTGGCTCATATTTTGCACAAAACACAACTAAAAAATCATCTCCATATACTTCTGCAACTTTATTATAAACAGGTATTCTATATGGGGCTGGTATATTTGTTACTAATGCAATTTTCATATAATATTTTCTCTGTTCCATGTAATATTTCGTTTAACAATTTCGGCAGGACAACCAGCCAAGACAACCCCTGTTTCATTAAAGTTTTTTGTAACAACTGAATTAGTCCCCACAACACTATCATCATTTATTTGTGCGCCTTTTAAAATCCTGCAATGAGCCGCCAGCCAAACATGATTACCTATTACTACATCTTTTGCATAGTTAATACGCTTTCCTGAACTACTATCAATAATTGAATGTGAATCACCAGTACGAATGTCAATATCATACGCAAACATACAGTCCTCACCAATCTCTATTTTTGAATCTGGTTCAGTAACGGCAATATGTACATTTTCCATTGTAGTATTCTTTCCAATTACAAGCAAGCCTTTCTCATGCTCAAACCATACTGATCCACCCCGACTAAAGATACAATTATCCTGAATAATTATTTTATGGTTATCTCCTCTAATAAAAAAGTTTACATTATTTAAAACTGCACCATAATTAATTGTGACAATATTTCCATTACCTTTAATGTCAAAAGCTACATTATTTAAAATCGCTTGTGAATATTCCAATAGATTTAGTTTTCCTTTTACTTTTCTAGTTACACTGTTCATAATTCTTTTATATTTATATAGTCTTTTTATGAGTAACCCTAGCTTCGGAAAATTTTTATTGACTTTAAGATAACTACCTTTCATCTTCTCTTTCATTGTCATCATTTTAGCAAGCCAAATGACTGAAGTGCTTTTTTCAAAGTGTTTTTCAATAAAGCTTTAATAAAAAGTATATAATTCAACAATAGAACCGACCTACCATATTGCATTGAGACTATTGCAAGTCTATCTTTCCAACAACCAAAGAAATTGTTTTGTGAAAATCCATCAAGTAAATATTTTGACATGGTCAAGCTCGTATCCTGAAAGCTTTTTGCATCTCTTGAAGCATTAATCAACCAATCATGATCTGAGACAAACTTGTACTTCAAATTATATGGAAATACAAATTTCCTTTTCACTACGACTGACTGATGCGATACCACCATACCTTTAGTTAAGCTTTTCAAATTAAAATTTTCTGGTTGTTTAATTAATTTTATAAATTCACCATCCTGATCCACAAGCTGAGTAGCCCCATAAAAGATATCAGCATCAACTGAACAATGAAACATATTAGTAATAACATTTGAATCATAAATTGTATCTCCAGCATTTAAAAACCATATATATTCACCGAAATATACTTCAATTGCTTTGTTCATTGCATCATAAATACCATTATCTTTTTCACTCACCCAATAATCTATCTGTTCTTCATATTTTTTGATGATATCAAGTGTTTCATCTACAGACCCACCATCTATTATTATATATTCAACATTGTCATAGGTTTGATTAGCAACACTTTGGATCGTTTCTTCTAAAAACTCTTCCCCATTAAAAACAACGGTAACAATACTGATTAAAGGTTTATTTTTATACGAACGTTTAGAATAGCCTTTTTTTCGCAAACCTCCCTCCCCTTTTCGGTCATTTCTTTTAGATAACAAAAGAAAAGTCTCAAATTTATCATCAACATTATTAATCATCATTTATTTTCTTCTCTCAGAATACTTCTAGTACTGTGTTGTTTACTTATAGTGTCATAGATCATTAAAACAATCTCTTCAACAAGTTTATTTCTTTCTTAACCATTTAGCACCCTATTAATATTCTCTATAACAATTTCAGAATGGATCTCACTAATATCTAAATTACTCCAGTAACCATAACTATTACTTAGTTTTTTATAGTTATCCAAATCTTTTTCTATCTTTGGATGAAGTATCACATGATAATTTTGTGCTATCTCTTTTGGATATGGGGTAAATCTACCGTAATGATTTCCGCTATAGATGACAAATATATTCGCCATCTCTAACGCAATAGCAAAGTGAGGGGATGAAGTCTCGTTAGTTACAATTAGATTTCCACTATTGATAACATGAAGCAGGTCTATCAAAGATGTTTTACCTACTAAGTCTGTATATTCACTTTTGAAATACTTAGCAAACTCTTTTGCCTCTTTACTATCGCTCGGTGCTCCACACAGTACTATCTTGTATCCAAATTTCTCTTGTAAATACTTTCCAACTTTTGCAAAGCCTTCAGTACTCCACTTTCTAAAACAAGTACTCGCCCCTATAAAAAGTATTGCATAATTTTGTGGCAAATCAAACGCTAGAGTTGTTGGCTTTAAAGACATATGAGGTTTTTTGATATCTAATTTTTGTTCAAGTAGATTTTCAAAAAACTCCCTATTTCTATCAAACTCAAACATAAGGTTTGTATCCGTAGCTATTAATCTATCATAATACTTATCACTTATATTTTTTTGCCATCTCTTTATATTTGACAAATCACCAGCACTTCCTATCTTCTCTTTTGCATTTATAAGATTAACAATAGTGTCAGCATAAAAAAATTCTCTGCTAAATGCAGGGGATATAACCACTTCATAGCCTACAGATATCAATTTTTTAAGTATTATAAATCTATATACAAAACCTTTATTAAACTTATTTCTATCAAGCCAAATAAAATTATCAATGTATTCACTGTCAAGCTCTTTGGTTATACTCTTCCAAGCACTATTTCCAAGAAGTGTGAGAGAGTAGTCTCTGTATTTTTTACTTTTTTTTAGTATTTCAATATAGTTTCTAAAAAGTACATAGTCACCTATCGCATCAAGTCGAATGAGTAAAAGAGATTTTTGTTTTATCTCTTTTGATGGCGACACTAGTAAATTTATAAAATAATTAATGATAAAATCTATTAATATTTTGAGGTTTTCTATCATAAAACTGATAATGCCTGCATATAATCTTTAAATGCTTTCTCTTTTATTGATTTAAACCTTTCAGAAAAATTATCAGCACCATTTTTTAAAAATTCATATTCTTTACTTAAAAGTTTACAATCAACTTCATTCACAAAATAATGTTTTAACCCTATTTCTTCAGGCATTTTTGCACGACTATCATTGCCTATAACGATTGAAGGCTTACCATAACTCGCCATCAAAAATGCACCATGTACACGATTCATAATTCCAAATTTTGCTCTACTATAAAATTTCATATACGCTAAATAATCATCTTTAGCATAAAAAATTTCTGCTTTTGGGTCAAGTTCTAATGCTCCATCTACTTCTTTTTGATTATGACAAGAGATAACAACTCTCTCTTTTTCTTTTAATTCAAAGTAAAACTTCTTAAATTCACTTTCCCATTTTTCAAAATCAATTTTTTGACCAAATGTATAATGAGCACCACCTTTCATGTAATTAACTACTACATATTCTTCACCCTCATTCTTCAAGGAGTGTTCATCTATGGAAAATATTGAGCTACAAGGAATTACAGGCACATCAATACCTATTTTATTAAATACAACTTGCGCTAAAGTATCTCTTACTGTTGTAACATCTGACAATTTATAAAACTCTTTTATATAGTCACTACATTTTTCACAAAATTCACTACCATCAGAGTGATATGTTTGACAAGTACCCGCTGCAAGATTTAGTAGTTTCGTATTCTTGTTTTTAATAAATCTCTCTTTTATAAGTGGCTTATACCATTCGTTGTTATAACAATGGCTTTCACTAATTTCATGGCACCAGTAAACAGGAGCACCACTTTGTACTAAGATATCAGCCTCAAAAACTCTATCTTTAGACCAGTGTTTTGGTAAAATTTTATCAATTTTACTTGATAGTCTCAAATATCTAAAATTTTCATATCCATATCGTGCAGTTATCGGAGAATGTTTATGTATATTTTGATAGTCAATATTTTTATTTTTAAATTTTTGCCTTAAAAGATATTTAATACCCTCTCTTACAAAATCATCACCTACATTATGATTAACCGTTGTTATTATTGATATTTTCATTTTCTGAGTACCTTTTTAGCAATTTTTTTGAATATATTGTGATTTGATTTTACAAATTCATTAAAAAACTTGTCATCAGATTTTTTATCTCTGATTATAAATGCTTGATGTTTCAATGGAAAATGCACATTGTCGGCGTTCATATTTGCTCGTCTATCATTTTTAGAATGTGTATGCGTTGCATCTTCTCCAAAACCCAAATTTCTAACTAGATTTACTTCTGGAACAATAGATAATCCACTGTTAATAAATCTAGTATATGCCCACTGAAAATCCCATGTATTTTTTCCATTTTTTATTTCATCAAAATTAGATATTCTAAAATCAGCTTCTGCTTGATTTCCAAAAACATCCCATAAATAATTTTTCGATTTTATTTCATCATAATTTTTCATCTTTACATCATAGTGGCTCCATCTATTTTTCCATGAAGCCCAACCCCAAATAGAACCATAATATGAAAAATAATAACTATAATCTTCATCTCTATTCCATCCAAAATGAAAGTTATTTCCAGCTATATGCCATATCCTCATATCATCCTTATACCGCTTCAGAAGTTCTTCACAAAACCAAAAGAAGCTTTTACTTGGCAGACAATCATCTTCAAGGATGATTCCCATCTCTTCATTTTCAAAAAACCAGTCTATCGATCCACTTACAGCCAACTTGCAGCCAAGGTTTTGCTCTCTAAAAAGTGTTTTTACTTCACATTCCCAATCTATGTTTGAGGTGATATAATTTCTTACTTCTTTTACTTTTTGCTCTTCGCCCTCTTTTGCTTCTCGTGCACCATCAGCAGCGATGTAAAGTCTAGGTGGTTCGACTTGTCGTATAGCTTCAAACACTTGCTTTGTAGTATCTAACCGATTAAATACCAAAAATAGCACTGCTGTATTTAGTGGGTGCGGTGGTGTAAATTTCTCAATACACATCTCAGATCCTTAGATTTATTAACTCTTAACTTTTCTATATACTAATTTATGTCACGCATCGGGTTCCAGCCCAAAGCTTCACTAGTAGCTGTCATAACATCTGCCGTTTTCCTATTCTCTTATGTAGCATGGACTTTTGAACTTCCTACACCAAACTCATTTCCATAACTATTTTGACCTACTTATACAAGTCCAACTATAATATTATCAATATGTGTTAAGTTTCTCTTTTTAGTTCTTTGGCTTGCAATAGTAAGGGGCTCACCATTTTATTTTTTTGCTTCAACATATAGTGTTTCCCATGCTCTTCCTTTTAAGTCTAAATTTAACTTTTCATCATCAGTTTCAGAAAATTCTTTTTTCTTAATATCTACAAAACCTATTTCAGATAAACATTTTGCCAATTCTTCATAATCCCATGTTGAAAAATGAAAATAATTCTGAGTTATATTTCTAATTCCAGAGCATCCTGTGTCATATCTTTTTTTAAATTCCTTTACATCATATCCATCTTTCTGCTTATTATAGAATAAAATATACTTCTCAATATCTGGAACTGTTATTCTTATATAGGAGCCTTTTTTCAATACTCTATAAAGTTCTTTCAATAATAATTTAGCTTGACTAGGATACAAATGTTCTAATGTATGTTCAGAAAAAATACCATCAAAAGTCTCATCTTTACACATCAGTGGGTATCTTAAATCCAATTGCCATTCTAAATTCAAAACGTCCTTTTTCCAAAACTTGAATCGATAAAAAAAGTCTGCATTTATATAATCATCAACATAATTACTTCCACAACCTAAATTTAAATAATTTGATGTGGTCTTCAACTTAGGCTTATTATTAATAAATTTTATACCCAGCCAGCTTTTTAACTCAAATATTGCCAGCCCTTTTAACTCCGATTTATATTCCACTATAGCTCCTTGTGAATAGCAACAAAATTTTGATATCCAAATATTTCATTGATTGTTGGATCGTATCTCTTAATTTCTAGTAAACCATTAGGTAAAAGTCTATAAATCTTATATTTAACAGATAATAATTCCCAGAAGTCTTTAAAAAATATTCTTGTTGTTGAATTTAGCTGTGTGAATTCAAATTGTATAAACTTTACTTTATTATTCTGAAGCAGAGTCTTTGAACCTTTCAGGACATCTAGCTCATAACCTTCAACATCTATTTTTAAAAAATCTATCTTTTCAATGCTATGCTCTTTACAAATTGTATCAATTGTTGATACGTCCACTTTATGAGATACTATTTCTGCATTATGAACTGTTGTAAATATTTCAGAACTTAGGCTAGCATGAGAAGAACCATCTTTTGACTTATAATCATAAAGTTCTAAGAAACCTTTTTCTGATGATAACGCACAATTAAATAATTTAATCCCATTTAATTTTAAACAATTATCAGACAAAATTTTAAAAGTTACTGGATGTGGTTCAAATGAAAATATTTTAGCATTAGGTATACTTTGCAAAATTAATTTACTATAATCACCTTTATTAGCACCTATGTCAAAAACAATATAATCATTATTTTTTAAAGAATCTTCTTTTATGTAGCTATTTATAAAACTATTTTCCCCTGATACATTCATATTCTCATAATTATATACACCTAAACCTCTTATCGAACAATTATAAAGAAATCTATTAAACTTTATAAAACCCTCTCTTGCAAATAATTTTCTATACATAGAAAAAATAAACTGTAACATTTTCACCTCTTGTTTATTGGATTAAAAGCTTTTAGCTTCATATAAAATATTTTTTTTGTTTTCTTATTAAATAAATCAAACAAAAAAGCCGCCACAAAATTTGCTGATATTGTTGCTATAGCAGCACCTTGAATTCCATATCTTGGAATTAATAAAAAATTTAATATTACATTTATAACCATTCCATTAAAAGTTCTCCAAAACGACAGTATTTGTAAATTTTCTGCCACAAACCACTTTCCACTGGCCACGCCTAAAAATACAAAGATTCCCGCCCAAATATGAATCATAAGAACACCTCCTGCTTGATTATATTGTCCACCATAAAGTATCTCTACAATCCAATCACTCAAAAAAGTCATAGGAATTGCAATTACAATTGCCATCCATACCATTAAATCATAAAGCTTTTGCAATCTTTCATAATATAATTTCTCACTAACTTTTTTAGCATTTAATATAGCAGGGAAAAGTGATGAGGCTATCACCATAGGAATAAAATACCAAGCTTCACTAAGTCTGACTGCTGCAGAATACTGACCAACTGCCTCTACATTCATCATCTCTTTTATCATAACTTGATCTATCCTCATATATACAGCTATTACCATGCTACTGAGGATCAATGGCCAAGAATCTTTCAGAAGAGATACTGCGATTTCTCTTCTGAATGTTAAATTTTGAATTTTGAATTTTGAATTTCTCATAAAGAAATATATGAATCCACATGCTAACACAAAACTGTCAAATAAAATTATCCATGCAAAAGCTATTAAAGGAGCCTCGTTTAGTATGAGTGCTATTTTTACCATAGACGATAAAAAAAGGCTTATGATATTTGCATATACTACAAACTTGCTCATCACTTTACTTTGAAAATAAAAATCTACAACATTGAAGCTTTGAAATATCGTAGCCGATGCTACAATAAAAATGATTACATTTATATACTTATCATTTGAAGTAAAATTGACTGCGATTGCTAAAATCATCAGTACGCCTATAGCTCCCATAAGTTTTAAGTAAAAAGCTGTTCCAATTAATTCATCTCGTCTACTTTCATCTTTTACAAGTTCTCTAATAACTATGCTATCAAGCCCAAGAGTAGCAATAACTGTAAAAAGCCCTACAAAACTCTGAGCATAAGAAAAAAGTCCAAACTGTTCAGGACCAAGATATCTTGCTACCCATATGCCTACAAAAAGACCAACTACCATTCGCAGTATTTTTTCACCAAAAAGCCATGATGTGTTTTTAAAGTACTTCATAAAACCTTGATTATTTTTTAGGGATTTTAGTTTTTTAATCATCTAAAACGTCCCAAGACCCTGACTTTGTACTTCCCACTCTTTTTATTTTATTTTCCTCTTTTAGCTTTGAAAGATGCTGTTTTATAGCATTGGCACTTACGCCAACTAATTTCGCTAAGTCTTCTCTTGTAAGGGAAGCATCTTTTTTAAGTTCTACAAGTATCTTGTCTTTTGTTGATACTTTTTTAGTTTCTTGGGTAGTTTCTTGGGTAGTTTCTTGGGTAGTTTCTTGGGTAGTTTCTTTTCCATTAAACAAGGTAA
>NVSR01000043.1 GCA_002401295.1 SAR324 cluster bacterium
CTTTCATTTTATGATCCCATTTATCGTTCGGCAAAATTATTTACTATCTAGTTGAAACATATCTGATTATCCGCTCTTTTTATTTTTTTGACTCTCATCCTATTTGTCGAAGTATCTGATACATTTCAGGAAAAGCTAGCATTGCCTTTTAAATTCTTCAACAGAATTTACTGATTTTTCAGTCATCTCATGAGTACTTTCACATCATCAACCAAAAGAAAGCGCGTAAGTCATTCTACTTGCTTCTTAAGAAGATCTCTCCATCTTAATGCAGGTCTAGCAATTCAATGGTCAATAAAAGCAATTGACATTTAGAATGATTCTAAATTAATTATAATTCTAGCTTAGTCATTAATCTGAATTAATTAAAGATTCAGATCTATTTTTATATAATTATATATATTTTATTGTACTTGGAGAGGTAGCATGAAACGTTTTTTTGGATTATTTACTGTATTTTTTCTGATGGCCAATTCCATCATCCTTGCTGATCCCTTGATGAAAACAGCACAGCAGCTGTTCAAACCGATTCCGACATTTCCACAACATAAGGTTGAAAACCCCGCCACCCTTCCAAAGCTGGAGCTGGGCAAAATGCTTTATTTTGAACCACGGATCTCTTCGAGTGGTCTGCTCAGTTGTAATACCTGTCATAATGTTGGTTTGGGTGGTATTGATCTTCAGGAAACATCAATTGGACATGGGTGGGCAAAAGGCCCTCGCAATGCCCCCACTGTTTTGAACGCTGTCTTCAATATCGCTCAATTTTGGGATGGAAGAGCGAAAGACCTGGAGCAGCAAGCTAAAGGTCCGGTTCAAGCCTCTGTGGAAATGAATGCGACTCCGGCTCGCGTGGAAAAAACCCTGCAAAGCATCCCTCGGTACGTCCAAATGTTTCAAGATGCTTTTCCCGGACAAAAAGATCCTGTGACTTTCGATAACATGGCGAAAGTGATCGAAGTCTTCGAAGCCACTCTGATTACTCCCGATTCTCAGTTTGACCGCTACCTTTTAGGGGATAAAAATGCTTTGAATCGTGAAGAACAAACAGGCTTGGAGCTTTTTATAAATAAGGGTTGTTCCTCTTGCCACAATGGCGTAAATATCGGTGGCAGTGCTTATTACAAGTTTGGTGTTGTTAAGATGCCAAATTCGAAAATACTTCCTGCCGGAGATAAGGGACGTTACGCAGTGACGAAAAATAAAGATGATGAATATGTTTTCCGAGCCGGAACTTTGAGAAATATCGAGCTAACAGCTCCCTATTTTCATTCCGGTACCGTTTTCAGCCTGAAGGAAGCCGTATCCATTATGGGGACAGCTCAATTGGGGATTGAGTTGAGCGATAGGGAAACCAATCACCTCGTTACTTTCTTAAAAACCCTGACAGGTAAACAGCCTGATATGAAATACCCGATTCTCCCTCCATCAACAGACGCAACACCACGTCCACAATGGAACTAAACCTTGCGGGAACTCTAGATTAAAATGAGTCACTATATCCGATGGAGGGTATGGTGATTTCTGACATGATTGGGGGTGCTTACGAGTTATCAGATCTCAAACGGTGATAGCTCAAAACCTATGTTGTAACAACCTTTTCCTCTTTGAAGTCAATTATGCAGCTTATGACACAAACAGATCCTAATGAATTGAAAGCAGCCCTGCGGGAAAAGAATATCAATCCCACAATCCAACGATTGGCAATCCTCGAATGTTTGCGATCGACCCGGTCTCATCCAACGGTGGAAGAAGTCAAGAAGATGGTGGAAGCAAGATTGCCGATGATTAGTACGGCCACTGTATATAATGTGTTAAATAACTTTGAAAAGAATGGATTAGCACGAGCAATCTCAGTTCATAGGAATTCCCCACAGCGTTTTGATGGTGATCTAAGTCCCCATCATCATCTATTTGAAGATAGCAGCCAAAGCTTGATTGATATTCCTATAGAATCTGTCAGCATTGATCCTAAAATATTGGAACAATATAATATCAGTGGAGTAGAAATTATTCTAAAAGGAGTTAAACGCGCTTAAGCTGTCTAAAAAAAGCCCCCTCTCTCCATGCTCCTATACGGGAATTCAACCATGATCCCGTTCCCACAGTTTACATCCAGCATTTTCCCGGTCCTTCTCCGTCAAATCAGGAGGCCCCAGTTCAAGATTAAGTGGAAAGAATAAACCTCAATTCCTGGATATCACTTTAATATTGTAGATTAATATATCTAAATGAATTAAACTTGGAACCGAGTTTTTCAGTAAAGGAAAAGTTTTCTATCCACTTGAGCTACACAATTCTAAACGCTAAATCGCGAACTGTGAGAAGGAGCAACCATGAAAACAGCCGAGCAACTAGTCAACCTCACCAAGGGGTGGGAGGTAGTCAGTGTTTCCCCTAATGCGACCTTAAAAGAAGCCATCCAATTAATGGTCGATCATAATATCGGTTCCGTACTCGTGAAGGAAGGGGAGGAGATCGTAGGAATCTGGACAGAACGGGATTTGGTACTCCACGCGCTTTCACCGGATTTTAATATCGAGACGTCCCTCGTCAAAAAATGCATGGAAACTGATTTGGTGAAAGCTCAACTCGATGAGGATATCTATCGCTTGATGGATAAATTTCTGGGAAAGCGAGTTCGACATATCCTGGTTGAGAATAAGGGGAAATTTGTTGGGCTGCTGTCGTTGGGGGATGTGATCAAATACAACCTGAATGAAAAAACTAAGGAGCTGGAATCCATCAATTCAGTGGTTAATTGGGATTATTACGAAAATTGGCATTGGTAAACAAAAAGGAGGATCCTCTGTGGGAGCATAAGAAAGGAGGCATCAAAGCCGCCACGTAGGGCGGCGCTACCGTTTTCCTATTCATAGGGGGGCATGAAGCCGCCACGTAGGGCGGCGCTACCGTTTTTAAGAGTGCAGATGGTAAATTAATTCAATCGCTTGAATAAGAGAGAGTAATCACTGCCCTGAATTGGTAAATTGAATTGTTTTTGTTGATACAAGCGTAGCAGCAGCTCTCGGCTAATCGGGAGACTGCTTTCGAAAGTTTTGTCCGCTGTCAGGAGATTTTTTTCTCGGGCTTGTAACTTCAATTTTGAAGTCCTGAAAAGTTGAAATGGATTCGGCCAAGACATCACTTGCCTGCCCTTTTCCGCTTTACAGGTAGCATTGGAGTGAGGAAAAGAGGTTCGATGAAGTTTTAAATTCAGATCTTTATCCTGAAACAGGCCTTCACAAACAAATTCTAAAGGACTATTTTTTTTAGACTCTGCAATGAAAGAAATGGTTACGGAGATGCCCTTGCTCAATGCTTTCTCAATCGAGATAACTCTTGTCTCAGCTTGTCTGACCCGTTTCTTTTGGATTGAGGAGAGCGTATAGGCTAGGCCAATGCTCTTCAGCTTGGCAGGCCGCTGCAGAAAAGCAATATTTTCCTTCTCCCGCTTCAAAGCTTTTAAAGAGGCAAAGTCTCCCATTAAATCATTAACGGCCACAACAGCTTTTTGCTCTAAGAGCTGTACCAATACTTTTCGATATTCTTCTCCATAACTCTTTTTCCATCTCCGTTTCACTAATTCTGGAACATCCGAAAGTGCTCTGTTTTGTAATAGCTGATAAAAGTCCAAGGTCATTTGGTGAGTTTTTGCTACGACAAGACTATTCGCCAAGTTCCCCCACAAGATTTTTTTTCTAACCTCCAGAAAACGATCATCAATCTTCGCCGCTAGTATTTCCTGCGCTTCTCTCCGATGATCTTCGGAGTAAAGGGGATTCCAGTCAGTAGATAAAGCTTGGATCACCACTTTGAGTTTTTGGGCAGCCAGAGTCGCTTCAAAATTACGGAAATCCTGATCCACTTTCTTAACCAACAGTAATCTGACTTGCTCCTGTTGTTCCAGGGTATATTCGGGCTGCCACATCTGATCAATCAGGATAAAAGCATCCTTTATTTCCCTTTGTTTTAACTGGACATAAAAAGGGCTGAACTTTCTTTCAATGGCTTGTGGAAAAGAATTTGACTGATATTTCCGTGGAAAAGCCGCTGCTTTGATAAAAACTTCCTCGGTTGCCATCAACTCACTGCTCTGAGGACTGATGATATTCAGCTGCAAGTGGAAACTCCCCTTTTCAACCCCATAAGTTCCGGACAACAAAAGGTTGGCTTGTAATTTTGCGGCAGCTTCCGGGTAGGAACTTTGTTGGATGACTTTTTTAAAAGGCTGATAAAAATGAGAGTACAACAACTCACTATTAAATTTATTTTCCAGAGCACTTGATTGGGAGTCCTCTTGCTTCAAGAGCAAATAGTGAATACCAATCTGCTGACCCTGAGTATTTTTATTTCCTTGATGATTCAATAAACTCAATTGTTCACCCAACTGTTTTTTCAAATAGGCACTCACTGCATAGGAGCGATCCTGCTGCTTTTCCACAATACGGTAGATAGCCACATCCAATACGGGAGGAATATCTCCATCCAATGCTTTCTCTAGAATACTTTGGTGAATTTCCTCAGCCAATTGTTTGACTCCATCTTCCACTGTAGTCGCTTCTTTGGCTCCAAAAGGAAGCTTTTGCAAACTACAGGCAGAGAGTAAGCTGAGACAAAATGTAATCAACAATAACCGTGAATAGTTAAATTTTAAACCATTGTTCCAAGTCATCACCTTCCTTTATTAATAATTTTTAGAATCATACTCACTGATTTTTATCGAGTTTCTATCAATTTTTCAAGGAGGAAGCCCATTAATTCATCATAATCCTCTCTAATTCCAGGAAATTCATTTGTGCTCTTGAGCTTCTTAGGGGGATGCATTAGTATTATTGCTGTTTATACAGCTCTCAGTCAGAGGGCGTTACAGTTTACATCGATTCCCTCCTAAAACAACGGCCCGACACACCTGAACAACGGTTTACCCGTATCACTCAATATTAAAATCACAACGGTTTAGACAAGTATGAGACAAGAGGTCACGGTTGGCGATAAGCGAATAATTTTGATTGGCACAGCACACATCTCCCAGGCAAGTATCGACGAGGTTGAGGAGGTGATCCGCGAAGTCCGCCCCGATACGGTTTGTGTGGAATTATGCGCCAGTCGCTATGAATCCATCAAAAATAAAGATCATTGGAAAAACATGGACATCGTCAAGGTCATCAAAGAGGGGAAAGCTCCCCTGCTGATGGGTAACCTGATCATGTCAGCCTTCCAGAAGAAAATGGGTGATCAGCTTGGGGTTAAACCAGGTGCGGAAATGGTTGCCGCCATCAAAGTTACAGAAGAAATCGGTGCTAAGACAGTTTTGGCGGATCGAGAAGTCACGACTACCTTAAAGCGAGCCTGGGGTGGTCTGGGTCTTTGGGAAAAAGTGAAGCTCATGGGACAAATCATGGGTAGTCTCTTTGAGACTCCCGATATTTCAGAAGAAGAGATTGAGAAACTGAAAGAAGGAGATGTACTGACCGAGGCCATCGAAACCATGGCCAAGGAGATGCCGGGCATCAAAAAAGTACTGATCGATGAACGGGACCGCTACCTTTCCACAAAAATCTCAGAGGCTGAAGGGGAAACCATTGTAGCCGTTGTAGGCGCAGGGCACATGCCGGGAATTATCAAATATCTGGACCAACCGGTAGATCTTTATGAATTAGATCAGTTGCCCAAGCAGGGTAAGATGGGAACCATTTTGAAATGGGGAATTCCATCGATCATCATGGGAATCATTGCTTATGGATTTTTCCAGATCGATGCCAGTGTCAGTATGGAAATGGTCAAACGTTGGATTTTGATCAACGGAGTCTTATCCGCACTGGGCGCCTTGATTGCCGGAGGACATATCTTAACGATTATTGTTGCCTTCATTGCCGCGCCCATCACCTCACTCAATCCTACGATTGCCGCCGGCTGGGTTTCCGGCTTGACGGAAGCTTGGATTCGCAAACCCAAGGTCTCTGATTTCGAGAGTTTGGCTGAGGATATTACTACAGTTAAAGGCTTTCGCAGAAATGAGATCACCAAAATACTATTGGTGGTAGTCCTGAGTAATGTTGGTAGTGCTCTAGGAACCTTTATTGGCTTTCCACTAATTGCTTCACTACTGGGATAACTTTTAAATATTCAAAGAAAATCAACGCTAGGGTGGGGCTACGCTCCCGCCTTTAAGTTTGATGTACTTTGACTTAAGGCGGGCGCGTAGACCTGCCCTACCATTAAATAGCCCAAAGCATAATCAACCCCAAAAAATTTATATCAATAAAAGAACCACCCCCGGAGGCTTATGGATGAAGGAAAAACAAATATGCTGAATGAATTTCTTCCTCAGCTAAAAAACTTTGTGAAAGCAGAAACAGTTTTTGGTGAGCCCTACACTCTGGGTGAGATTACACTAATTCCTGTCAATTCAGTAAAAGTAGGCTTTGGTTACGGCAATAGCGGCATCACTAAGAATACGGATACTACCGGTGGTGGTGGCGGTGTTTTGCTGACACCTGTGGCTTTCATCGTAATTAAGGGAGACGATGTCAATATCCACAGCCTGAATTCTGGAGCTATTGAAAACGTTATGGATAAATTCCCCGGAGTGGTGGAAAAACTCGGCAATCTTTTTCAGAAATTCCAACAGAAAAAGCAGAGTCCTGAAGAATGACCGCTTACTGGATACTACTTGGATGTGGAGGGCTCTTTTTTCTCCTGCTCAGTTTTCCTATTAAAATAAGGATTAACAGCAGCCCTATCTTCCGCTTCCAAGCTTCTTGGGCTTTCATCAATCTTAGTCTAGTTTTCCAGGCCAATGACATGGAGGTGGACTTCCGCGTCTTTTACAAAAAGATCAATTTTGCGGAAAAGCCTAAAAAAGCAAAAAAGGAACCCGCCAAGAAGCCAACACCAGAGACTGTTTCCAGCAAAAAGAAAAAGAAGACCAAGGCAAAAAAAAGGTTTACCTTCAGCTTCTTACAGGAAATTTATCATCATCCGGCAATACACAAACTCTTGCCTTGTCTTCTACGCTATGGCAAAAGACTAATAAAAGCAGGTCACATCAAGCAGTTGAAATGGGACTTTGGGCTAAAGGACTTTTATTATCAAGGTCTTCTCACTGGATTGACTAGTATGATTCCTCAGAGAAAGAGAATAAAAATCCAAGGGAATTTTGAGGAAACTAACCGTTTTCATCTAATATTACATATATCTATCTGGAAAATTCTTTCAGCAACTACATTGCTCTTGATATTTTTTCCTTATCAGAAGACTTTCCGGTTAGTAAAAATGCTGCGATAAAATCCCTGTTCTTCGTTCCCTCTTTGGTGATTTTTTCGCTTCTGCCTGATCAGGGACTACCCAAGAAAGGAGAGTGTTATGAAAAAAAGTTTTCAGGGGGCTGGTCTGGAACTGCTCCAACAAAGTGGACCTTATGTAGAGCTTTATTTTCACTGGGATCAACTCCCCCAGCTGCAGCTACAGGAAGAATATTACCTGGTTGAAGTCATCCCCAATTCTCCTTACCTGCCTAAGCAATATGCCAAACCCAATTCATCGGGTCCTCTCCATTTTCGTCTGGAAGAAGGCATTGATTATCAATTCAACCTGCTCCGCACTGCCTACCTAAAATACCAAGTCACTTCCAACTTAATACCTCTGCCCTCTGTGGACCTTATCAAAGAACATGAAGATTACCACAAACTGGTATGGGGGAATATTGATTGGAAACAATTATGTGAGACAAAGAATTCCGAATGGTTATCCATTCAAATAGAGGATGAAGATCCACATATCCAAGCTATTGAGTCAGCACCTGAATATTCATTTCACAGTTCCCCGACTGAGATCAGTGTCTATGACCAAAATCAGACACATATATTTACCATTACGACCAACCTGTCCCAAAGGAGTATCGTCAGCAGCCTGGATGTAAGCATTGATCCGGCGCATCCCGTGCTCTTTCTTTCCACTGCTATCAAACCGGAAATAAGCTGGAGAATCCGTGCAGAACTCCCTGCTTCTTTTCAAATTCAACAACATTGGACTCAGCAATTCCTGGAACAATTTCCAAATTCTAATCCCAATGATTTGATTGGAGAATTTCATTTTTATGAAGAGCAACAGCTCAACAGTCGATTTCGGATCTGGGGCTATAATTGTAAAATCAATCCGCTGATCATTCCCAAAATCCAATTAGAGGAGTGGAAAGAGGGACAAATCCAGCCGATACAACAGATCCGTTTAGAGCTACAGATTACGTCACCTCACCGAGAACTCTATCACAAAATATTGACTGAAAAGCTGTTTTCAGTAGAACAATCAGGAGAACTCTTAGCTTTTACCAGTCATGAATTGGAAGTTGCCCGGAAAGAGTTATTCAACGTCAATCCACAAGTTTCCTGGGATCAGTCCCACATAGAATTAGTTCTTTGGTTCAAAACAGAAAAATATGATTGGCAAGAATTCCAGCGGGAAATAGCCCACAGTCTGCGTTGGGATTTTCATCCCCAAGAAAAAACCAACCAGTGTACCGTCAAATTCCATCTCTACGATAGCAGGCATTCTGAGAGACAATTGACCTACCTGGAATCAGGGTTCGTCAATCGAGACCATTGGAAAAATCAGGTACAGCTAAAACCTTACAGCAGCCAGCATTTATTAGCCTGGTGGGACCTGGAACCTTTGGGGGTTGAGCATTTCTTACAGGAACAGTGGGATGCAACTCTTGGTTCTGTTGGCTTCTACCTAAAAGTCCATGAAGAATTTCTGGGAGAACGAACACATCGTCTTGACCTGACTTGCCCTCTGGTTGACCTTTTTTCTGCCCATCAGAGTATTTATTTCAAGGTAGATCCAGATAAAACCTACTCTGCTGAGATTGTCGTGCGTTTTCAGGATCAGGAAGTTGCTTTGACTCCGATTTCAAGATCGATTGTTGCCCCCAAAACAGATAATGAAATCAAATCCAGGAATCAGTACAAACGATTAAATTCCACGTGGTATCACTCCTCTCAACGGGAAGTTCGTCACCAGCAAGGCCAGGATCACAACAATCAAGCTAAGGTCTTGCTGCATTTACACATGCACTCACCAAACTTGTCCCGAGTTGATCCATTTCGTGAGAGCTTCCTCAAAAGTAATACTTGGCCGATTGAAACGGAACATGGCCATCAAGTCCACAATACTCCGGGAGAATGGATCTTTAAAAATTGTCTCGATTCCTGGTTACCCCTCTTGCGGGTCTTTCGTAATCTGGTGCAGCAAGGAGTTGACTACCAAATCAGCTTGGATATTTCTCCTACAGTAGCCTATAGTCTTAACTCTCCGCGGTTCAAAGATTATTTTTCCCGCTACTTGTTGCGTTTTCAAGCTTTTACTCAGAGTCAAATTGCCTTGATGAAAGCTCAATTAGATTCTCCTGAACTAATTTGGGCTGCCGAGCAATATCTGATAAATTTAATTGAGATCGATCAGTTCTATAATCACGAACTGGGCAAGGATATCATTGCTGCTTATCGAAGCTTAGAATTATCGGGACACTTGGAACTATCAACCTGTACCGCCACCCATGGCATGCCGGCTAATCTGGAATCAACACCCGACAGTCTAAACGCTCAAATCAGCTTGGCAGCCAAGAGCCATCATCGTATTTTCGGAGATCACCCCCGCGGAATATGGTTGGCTGAGAACTCTTGCTTCCCCAGTGTAGAACAATACCTCTCCGAGAAATCATTGAATTATTTTTTTGTGGAAGCCGAGGCTATTTTGAGAGGTTCTTTCCAACCTCAGGAAGAGGAGTTCAATCCGGTTATTTTACCCCAGAGTGAAGTAATTGCCTTTGGCCGCAGTCGTATGGGCAGAGTCCAGGTTTGGGATGCGGACGTAGGTTATGCCGGTCATCAGGATTTCCGCGAATATCATCATCGCCATAGAGGGCTTCCTCTCAAAAGGATTACCTCAAAATCCTCAGACCATAAAGAGGCCTACAACCCGGAACAGGCAAGCATCATCGCTCAAGAACTAGGCCGGGATTTTTATCAAAAGTTATGCACTCAAGCAGAAACACTCTCAGCTCGGGATTTTCAATCTATTCCCTTAATCACCTGTTCCTATGATGCCGAGCTTTTTGGCCATCACTGGTGGGAAGGCCCCTTATTTCTAGAAGAATTGCTCAGAGAGTTTCATCGAAAAGGGGATCAGATTGGCCTAACTACCCCTTCTCATTACTTGGCCAATCATCCAAGCTTACCGGAGGTCATGCCCAATCCTTCCACTTGGGGACATGATGCCGTTCATGTGCGTTGGACGGATCCCAAAGTCTCCTGGGTGCAACGAGAGCTAGGACGAGCCGATCACCTTCTACGGGAATATTTGAGATTAGCCTTGCAAGGACAATTAACAGGATTTCAAAAAAAACTAATCGAACAAATGGCGGCGGAATTAATCAGGGCACAAAGCTCCGACTTAACCTTTGTGATCATCTCCGGTGACTTTGAAGAGGATATGGAGAGAGAAATTCAAAAATTTCTGGATTACTTTTACCGTTTAAAATATTTGGTCGATAATAACATCAAACAGCGGAACTTCTTAGAGTTCCGGCAATATGAAAATGATATGTTTCCCGAAATTCATGATTACTATCAGATTAGTAAAATGCTGTAATGACTTCAACTAAATAATATGATAGAGAACACTATTCGACAAGTTTAACACTATGGCTCCTTTTGGAACACTCTATGAAAGTCCAACAAGCACAAGATGAAGAACTGATCCACACGTTGGAACAGCTTTTCGGTCATCAAGAAGAAAATATTGAAAAAGCAGTTCGCTGCTTGAAAGTAATGGCTCATCCAGCCAGGCTAAAAATTATTTGTGTACTGCAGACGGGAGAACATTCAGTCCAGCAACTAGAGCATTATGTAGGTATTGCACAGGCAACACTGTCTCAACATCTCTCTCTCCTCAAAGACCGCGGCATTCTGACCTCCCGACGCCAAGGTAATTACTCCCTTTACCGGGTCGCTGATGACGATATGCTCAAGATGTTTGAGCTGATCAAGAAAATCTTCTGCGTCTAAGCCCACCGTACTCAAGGTAACTCTATAATTATTTAGAGTTCCTTCCCTCTATTGTCTGGAAAGTCAAAAGCAGCCCTTAGGTTGTCTTATTTAGTTGGCTAGTCAACCTTTTATATATTCCTATCTCCTTGCTTCCCGGAAGTTCTTCCATTCTTCATCCTCATCTATTTTCATGCGTCATCCTTAAGAAACCCCCTCTACCATTCATCCTCATCTATTCCCGTTCATCATACTCAAGAACATCCCATCTCAATCTAATTTCCAAGCATATTCTTTTGCCATAGGCTTTATTCAACTCAAGCGCATTATCTCCAACATCACTCTTTTTACAAACCACTAATCAAAAATATCATGCGCAGCCTCGTACTGATCATCATCATTGCTTTGATTTCCACATCCTCCATTCATGCGGGAGGCATTGCTTTTCAATTCAATCAGAGCCAAGGGCAACAGATCTCAACAATGAAAATATCAAAGAATCCAGGGGTAAACTTTTTGGTTACCAGCTTCGTCATCGGCAATATCATTTCTTGGATGATGGGAGCCTGGCCCAAGGATTTTCCTGTAAAAAGCTACACTGCTGAAGAGCAAAGCATTCTTCTGGAGCTGCAAGAAGAACTTCAAGAAGTTCCCGATGATGACTCCTTAAGGGTGGAACTTGGTTCAATATACTTTCAGCATAATGAACTGGATAAAGCAGAGAGTGAATTAGAAAAGGCCATCGCGCTAAATCCTCACAATTCCGAAGGCAAAAGTTGGTACTACGCGAATCAAGTCAAACAATCCGGAGCCATGTTTGACCTCTCCATGGGGCTGCTAAAACTATACAAGCTCAATACAGGTATTGAAGGCTTGAACCAAACGGTTCAGGAAGCACCGGAGGATGCAGTGATCCGCATCACAAGGTTGGCAACCTTAGCGAGTGTCGGCACACGAGTTTCCAGTTTTTCCTTGTTCCAGGAAGATGAACGGTGGTTTTTAGATAAACAGGTTCAGGATCAGGATTATTTTTCCCCGGGAATCGAGCGAGGATTTTATTTGAATTTTGCCAGGGCTTACTTCACTCAGAGCCTGGCTGACACAGAAGAAAGCAATGTTTCAGCTAGCCAGAAAAAATCACGGCAGTATGTGGAACAGTTGGAAGGGGATCCGGATCTCTCCCCAGACGAAAGAAGAGTATTGCAACAATTAAAGGTGAGTCTAAATCAACCCTCAAAAAACTAGGAGCCCCCATGTGTGTCGTAAAATTAAGCCAAGTCACCAAGAGTTATACCTTGGGAAAATCAACAGTTCACGCCTTAAGGGGATTGGACTTGGAGGTTGAGCAGGGTGAATTTTTAGTAGTGAAAGGACATAGCGGTAGTGGTAAAAGCACTGCTCTTAATATGATTGGCGTCATGGATCTTCCCAGCAGTGGAGAGGTCACCATTGTGGGCAAAAATGTGGCTCAACTGAGTGACTATCAGCAATCGATGCTCCGCAGAAATCACATCGGTTTTATATTTCAGTCCTTCAATCTGATTCCTGTCTTAAGCGCCTTGGAGAATGTTGAATATCCTCTTTATTTGAAAGGAGTGCCGCAGAGAAGAAAAAAAGCTAAGGATTTTTTGGCACAAGTCGGTCTGGAAAAGTTCATGAGCCATCGTCCTAACGAACTCTCCGGAGGACAACGGCAACGTGTGGCCATTGCCCGCGCTCTAGTGACAGAACCAGATGTACTATTAGCAGATGAACCCACCGCCAACCTGGATTCCAAGACATCAGAACAAATCCTTAAGCTAATGTTTTCATTACAAAAAGAGTATAATATTACTTTTATCGTTTCCACACACCACGCACTCATCATGGAGCACGCATCACGCATCATAGAATTGCAGGATGGAGCTATCACCTCCCCCGAGGCTTCAAGGATATCAGCTTAAAAATTATATACTCATAATTTTCAGGAGATCAGATGAAAAAGCTTACTCTTTTCTTTATTTTGGCGGTCACTCTAGTTTATTCACTTTCTACTGCTTTAGCCGCTACAGAGGTTTATCAACCTATTCTTGAAATTCCTTCATCGGCAAAGCAACGAAAATTATTGGCCACGCAACTGGAAAGTAACTTTCAACAATCCCAAGATGCCCTCACTATCGCCCAACTAGGCATTCTCTATTCGGTCATTGCGGGATATGATGATTTTTCTCTCAAAACAGTACAGAAAGCGGACCGGCTCCTAGGTTTAGCCGTTAAGAAAAATCTAAAGAATTATGAATTGATTGCGGCTCACGGTAGCATCATCGCCATGCAAGCTTCCTTTGTGGAGGGGAGCACCTCCGCTACCTATCGCTTTCTCAAAAAGGGATTTCGTAAAATGGACCGGGCCATTAAGAAAGCACCCAATCATATTGGAGCTTTAATGCAGAGAGGTAATAACTCTTTGCGCCTACCCAAGTTCTTACGCCGCTTACACTATGCCGTAAAAGACTTCACGAAGGTTCTGGAGTTATTGGAAGGAACGCAATCACTTCAATTCAAAAGTCAGGTCCAGTATCGCCTGGGCGAGGCTTATGAAAAACAGAAGAACAAGGAAATGGCTCGCAAATACTGGACTATGGCGGCAAACAATAAAATCCCCATTTGGTCTGCCAGGGCTCAAGAAAAGTTGAACTAACTGCACCCACAATATCTGTGAGCTGAGAGCAAACTTCTTAGCCTCTATAACACTAGAATCAGAGAACACTATGCTAGTCTTTAAAATCGCGTTTTTGAATGTCCTGCGAAATTACAGGAGAAGCATGATCACAATACTAGCCATTGTTTTTGGCTGCGTAACTTTGATCATCTTTGGTGGATTTACGGAAGGCATGTATGACGGTATGAAAGAGTCAATGATCCGATCCAGACTCGGACACATTCAAATTTTCAAACAGGGTTACAACGAGTTTGGCCAGGTTGAACCGGAAAAATACATGCTTTCTCAAAAAGAAGCAGATCAAGCCATTGAAATCATCAAAAACTTCAAAGAAATTGAAATTGCTACACCCCGAATCAACTTTTCTGGACTATTGAGTAATGGTAATACTTCCGTTGGAGTGATGGGTAGCGGCATTGACGCTGATAATGAAGCCCTCCTCAATTCAGCAATCCAAATCGTAGCGGGAGACGACCTATTTCCTGAAGATAGCGAAAGTGTTTTGGTGGGTGAAGGATTAGCCAAAAGTTTGAGGGTCAAAGCAGGAGATGTTCTAACCCTGCTCGCCTCAACTGTGGATGGTACGGTTAACGCCATTGATGTTGAAATTTCCGGGATCATCAGCACTGGAGTCAAAGAGATTGATGACAGGATTTTACGAGGCAACCTTCCTCATATCCAGAACCTTTTATATACGGAAAACATCACGCGCCTGGTTCTATTACTCACTGAAACAAAAGATACAGACGCCATACGCTCTGCTTTGGATCAAGCCTTCAAAAAGGCAGGTCTACAGCTGGAACTCAAGACATGGGAAGAATTAGGCACTCAGTATAATAAAGTGGTTCGGCTCTTTGATAACCTCTTTGGTTTCATTAAGATCGTAGTCATTCTCATTGTGATCTTAGGCATTGCTAACACCATGATGATGGCTGTCATGGAGAGAACAGCAGAGATCGGGACCATCCGCGCCTTGGGCAATACCCGCTGGGAGGTACTACGCCTCTTTTTATTAGAAGCCATCTATCTTGGGCTCATTGGTGGGGTTGTTGGGATTCTCATGGGTATCCTCATCTCCAAAGGGATCTCAAGCGCAGGATTTGTCATGCCCCCTCCTCCAGGCAGTACGAGCGGATTCCCTATTCGCATCTACGTAGTACCCCGCTTTTTATGGGAAGCCATGCTTCTTGGATTTTCGGCATCCTTTCTATCGGCGATCTATCCCGCAATTAAGGCCAGTCGTTTGAAAATTGTGGATGCCCTACGTTTTAACTAATCCCACATTGACTAAATCTCCCTTTTCAAAACAAACCAAGAGGGGGAGAACAATATTCCATGCAAGGAACAATCATGATGAAATACTTCTTACTACCTTTGATTCTATTCTTGACTCCTACCGCCTATGGCGCGGTTTCAGTAGAAAGCCTGATTGATCAAGTAGATCAATATCGAGGTTACCCCGAGTCTCCTTTTGAGGTCACCCTACTGGTTCACAGCAAACGCCCTAATAAACCAGTTCAAAAATATAAACTTGCCGTTAAAGTTAAGGGGGAAAAATCCATTGTTAAATTCCTGGCTCCTGCAAGACAAAAAGGACGGGCAATCCTCAAAGAAGGAAATAATATGTGGTTTCACATCCCACGGACTCGTCGTGTGATTCGAATTTCCCCCACTCAACGCTTGCTGGGAGAGGCTAGTAATGGAGATGTGGCCTCCACGAATTTTAAAAATGATTACACCGCTGAACTCGTGGGTGAAGAGACAGTTGAAAAAACGCTCAGCTACAAGCTCCATCTCAAAGCCACTAGTAGAAAGATCAATTATGCCACCATCGACCTTTGGATTGACAAATCTACGGGAAAACCAGTCAAAAGCAACCATTACGCCATTTCAGGGAAATTATTAAAAGTGGCCTTTTATAAGGCATTCCAAAACACAGAGTCAGGAGAAAAGCTGCATAAATTACTCTTGGTAAATCCCTTGAGAAAAGGTCAATATACCTGGATGATTTACAATAATTACAAACAGGTAAATTTACCAGATCAGCTTTTCCGCAAAGAGAGTTTGAACCGTCTTTAAAGAAGCTAGTGCCCGGATCAAAAGGTGATCTCTGATCATCTCAACTATTGAATCATAGTTTTCCCCAGTCACAAACGAGCCTAGAGTTGTCTATGAGTTTTGCTAAAGCTTTCCTTGCCTGTCTGCTCTTACTGGGCACAGGGTCCGTCAGCTTCCTGCCCAGTTCTTTCGCGGAGAATTATTCTGATTCAATCCATATGGATGATCTCAATCCATATGGAATTGAAGGAGAAATAGTGCTGGAAAAGGACACAGACGGTGCCTATCCGGACCCAATGGAGATGGATGACTTTCAACCCTCTGAAGTTGAGGATGAAGCAATCGAGGAAAATGATTTCTTAGAATCATTGATGCTCACTATTGATACGGAGTTTCGTTTCAAGGAAAAACGAGTTGATTTACTGACCAATCCCAACAACCAGCTTCTGGACTATGAACAGAGAGAACATACCGGAATGATTGATCTGGAGTGGAATCCACAATTGGGAGAATTCTTAACCTTTCGCAGCCGAGAGATACTCCAATATCGTCAAGTAGATCAGGATGACGAAGTAAATGGTTTTCTACTTGAAGGGTATCTCCAATGGGAAAATGAGGCGCGAACCTGGGCCGTTGACCTGGGAAAGAAAAAGATCGAATGGAGCAGTGGCTTTGCCTGGAGCCCAGCAAATGTACTGATTCCTAAGGAAGAAACTCCTTCCAATGATATTCTTGAACAAGCTGGTATTGAAATGCTGCAGCTGGAATCTGTCTGGAATAATATAACAATCACAGCCTTGGCCGCAAAATTGGAAACGGATAATGTGGAGAATGGTCGCCAATATGCGGCACGATCCTCCTTGAACTTTGATCCCTGGGAGTTGGCTCTGATCTACCATCAGGCACAAGAACAATCCCCTGTGGCCGGAATGTCTCTGAATGGGTTAATAACGGACGAAATGGAGCTTCACATTGAATGGATGCTGACTCAAGAACGGAATCGTAAAACCCCCGGACAAAAGTCTGTAGATCAAGGACCATCCCTTCTGCAATGGTACGACTATGAAACTGCAGATAAGGAACAAGAGTTCTACCAATTCCTGCTAGGTGGCCGTCATACCTTCAAGAATGATTCTAATCTAACCTTAGAATTTTTGCATGACTCTCATGGCTACAATAATCAAGAATGGGAAATCATCAAAAAAGGAATTCAGTTTTCTAATCAAGCATTAAAAACAAAAACGTCGGATCCTTTGGAAGCAGCCCATGCAGGATTCCTGAAAAATACCGCTGAAGCAATCAAGCAGGGCGTATTACGGCAAAACTATCTATTCTTACGCTGGGATAGTGGAGAATCCAGCAACTTATGGCGTTGGCAGCAAGTGGTTATTTTAAATCTGGATGATAGTAGCCAGTTGTATCGTTCTGTTCTCTCCAAAGCTTGGAATGATTATATCCAGAGTGAAGCGGCAATCACTGTCTTTCAAGGTGGAGAGTTGACCGAATATGGTCTTTCCCCCTACAAGGGTATTGGTTCAATTTCCATAGAAATCAGTTTCTAAGAGCTAGCTATGATGAGAATACCCCCCTATCAGATCTTTTCTAGTGACAACCGACTCTGGGAATATTTCCGCTGGATGCTCGCCGGAGCTTTTGTCTGCACTTTCATGATCAAAAGTGCACCGTTGCTGAGCCTCTCTCTATTCCAAAAATTCCTATTTGAAGGAATCGTCTGGATCTGTATTGGCTCTTGTGTCATCGCTGGTTCGAAGGTCTACCGAAAGCTCTCCTCCTCTTCTGCTTATGCCGCCAGTATTTTCTTCACGGCACTGATCGGCACTCTGATTGGATTCCCTTTGGCTTTATTACTGGGTGGTAATCTTTCCTTCCTGACAGAACCGGAAGCTATCACTCATTTGAGAAGCCCATTTACTTGGAATTATTTATCCGGTGTCGCTGTGAGCAGTGTTTTCCTCTTCAAGGAGGCTGCTTCCATCATTCAGACTGAAGTCCAAAAAGAGAAGGTGAAGAATCTAGCTCAAGAGAAGGAAGTTGCTGAAATTAATCTTAAATTTTTGCAGGCACAGATTGAACCTCATTTTCTTTTCAATACCTTATCCAATATTCTGAGCCTTTTAGAAGAAGAGCCCGTAAAAGGTAGAAAAATGTTGTTGGACCTGACCCAATACTTGCGTAGCACCCTCTCAAAGATCAGAAGCGAACACGTAACCTTAGAACAAGAAGAAGAGATGTTGCTGAAATATCTGAACATTCATCAGATCAGAATGGATGAACGCTTGGATTTTGAGATTAACATTCCTGATTCTATGAAACATTTTCTGATTCCCCCCATGCTGCTACAACCTTTGGTGGAAAACTCCTTGAAACATGGTCTGGAACCGAAAATCAAAGGGGGCAAAATTTGGATCAAAGGAAGTTACGATCAAAAAAATATTAAAATTGAAGTCATTGATAATGGGATTGGTCTCCAAACAGAGACCTCTAATGGATTGGGTATTGAAAATGTAAAAAAAAGACTCAAAGCTTGTTTCGGTGGACAAGGAAAAATCATTCTTCAAGAAAACTATCCTTCGGGCCTAAAAATTTCTATGGAGTTTCCCAATGAAAGCAGTCATCGCGGATGATGAAAAAGCACTCAGAACACATTTGATCAAAAAACTCCGCCTACTTTGGCCGGAACTAGTGATCTGCCATGAAGCTTCCAATGGAATCGAGGCTTTAGAGTCGATTCAACAGTACCAACCGGATGTTGCTTTCCTCGACATAAAAATGCCGGGCAAGACAGGAATCGAGGTAGCTCGTCAAATAGATAAATCCTGCCAAATTGTATTCATCACTGCTTTTGATCATTATGCGGTGGAGGCTTTTGAGAATGAAGCCATCGATTACCTGCTTAAACCTATTACAGACCAAAGACTCAACAAAACAATTCAAAGATTAAAAGAAAGTCTTTCCCAAAAGAAGTCTGATCCTGCGGCAATGCAGCAGGCAATGTTACGAGCCCTCAATAGTATCCAAGAGGAGAAAGTACCTAATTATCTGACTTGGATTAAAGCATCAGCGGATGATGGCATTCAACTAATCTCGGTTGAAGATATCGAGTACTTTTACGCTGAAGAAAAATATACTATCGTCGTCAATCAAAATGGAGAGTTTCTCATCAGAAAAACCATCAAGACACTTGCACAAGAACTGGATCCTGACCAATTTTGGCAGATTCATCGAGGAACCATTGTTAATGTCAACTTCATTGAAACAGTGAAACGCTCCTTCACCGGACAGCTGCAGGTCAAACTGAAGACAGGATCGAAGGATCTCAGCGTCAGCCGTGGTTATGCGCACTTATTCAAACAAATGTGAGGGATTACTCTCCTCAAGATATTGACTATGAAACCTTAAATATTTGTATTTAGTGCATGTGAAGAAAAAGTGAGTTCGCTGCTCAGTGAACCACTAGAACTCCCCGATTAAACAAATATTTTAGCCCTGATCCTCCTTGCGTCAGAATATTATCAGGAGCAGCCAGGCTGCTGCTCCTCAATTCACCTTCTTCCTATAATTTGCGGTTATAGACGGAGTATTCTCAAGAGTATTGATGAAAAAACGAATTCCTCTTTTTTTAAAATTTCTTTTTTGTTTTGAGCTGGCGGCCTTTGCCCTCGTACCCGATCGACGACGGCCACAGAAATCAAGTGAGCCCAATCGATATTATGTGGTCCCCTGGTATATCCATATTGAGGGAGTTGGCAGTCTTACGGGAGGTGTTGCTGGTATTGCTAACATACTTGACTCAGGTACAAACGCCGCCTTTGTTTCCTTTCAGAATGATGAATTCCACATTAAAATCTGGGGGATTGATGACTTATATTTATTGGGAAATTATAAAAGTTGGTCGAGTATTACTCTTTCTGGAGGTGTTACCAATATCAAGCTCAATGAATTGGATTCTTATGGGGTTGGTCCAGATTCCAGTAGTGAACCCTCAAAAGTCAAAGGTACATTCCAGTTTAAAGCAGTGCAATTGCAATGGAA
>NVSR01000044.1 GCA_002401295.1 SAR324 cluster bacterium
AATATCACGGGAATTGACTAATGCTCTGGCATCATCAATGGTTTTAACCTGACGTGCTTGCATGAGAGAACCTTACTTTAGTTGCTTAAATAAAGTGTAGTTCAAATATTCTTATGCTGTACTTGCGATGCTTCTGGGTTCACACTAACTTAGGCTTGATTAGATCATATTTGTAAGTAATATTTTTGTAGCTATTAAAATCAGTTGAAGTTGCAATGGTTAAAGCGCACTTTTACTAACATTGGTGGCGTTTAGTGTGTTTAATAAACTTATCCATTGGGACAAGATAATTGAGTCAATTTAGTAAGAATATAGCTCCTTATGTTGAGCAAGAGTTGTTGAAATCAAGTAAAGCTCAATCTTTGGGAGATTATTCCAATGCCTTTACTCACTTAGAAAATGCTCATGTACTTGGACAAGAATCGACTTACTGGCATGTTAAAGTGCACTATCTGATGATGTTATGGGGAATTAAAAATAGTAATATTAAATATAACCTATTGAATAAAGAAGAAGAAAGCAGAAAAATTATTTTTGGTAATTTAAAGAATAATGAAAAAAAAACATTTTTAGATGTTGGTGGAAAAAGTGGTGAATTAGTACATTTGCTTAAAGATAAAGGTAACTTTGAGTATTCGAGTATAATGGAAGAATCTTTAAAAATAAAATTTAAAAAGCATTATATTTACTATGGACTTGATATTAATCCTGCAGGTAAGAATGTTCTTTTTGGTGATATCTGTAGTTTAGACTTTAAAGAAAAGTATAAAGATAAAGAAAGTTTTTTTGATATTATTTATTCAAATGATGTCTTTGAACATTTACAACGTCCATGGATTGCTGCAAATAATATAAATTTTTTATTAAAGGAAGAAGGAACTGTAATTATAATAGCTCCTTTTAGTCAAAGGTATCATGCTGTCCCCAATGATTATTTTAGGTATACACATACATCTTTTTATAGCCTTTTCTCAGACTATGCAGATTATAAATTGATTAAAACAGGATATGATATTAATGGACGGCGTAATAATTGGCAAGGAAGTGGAACTGTCTCTGATATTGTCCCAACAGATTCTTTTGGGGCATGGAGAGAAACGTGGGTTACATTTACTGCATTAAATAAAATAAGATAGAATCATTCATATCTAAATATCAAAGGACATTTCATATTAAATATAGTTTTAAATATCAAACAAAAAATTCACTTTGAGATAGTAAAGTTTAGAAAAAAACATACTTATGTGAAGATAGCTAAAGTGAAAAAAATTATTGACGAAATCAAAGAAAAAGGATATGTGGTAATCCCAAATTTTTATTCTAGTGAAGACTGCTCTGAATTAAGAGGAGAAATAGATAAACTACTTCTGAAATGTGATAAGAACGGGAGTTTGTGGACAGATGAATGGGAAGCTGATAAAAGATGCTTTGTTGCTGAAGAGTATAGTCAACTAATAGCAAAATTTCATAATGATAGCTTCCTCGAAAGTGTAGCAGATAATTATTTTCAGGGTAAAATGTTGGTTTCAAACACGTTAGCGTCAAAGATAGAATATGTTGAAGGAAATATTGGTTCAGGCCAAGGTTGGCATAGGGATGGAAATAATTTTCAATTTAAAGCTATATTATATTTGAGTGATGTTGAACTTAATGATGGCCCTTTCCAAATAATTGAGGGGAGTCATAAGTTTACTAGCGTTCTTAGAGATACAAAAATAATGGGAAGTGAAGCAGATAATACTAGATTTTCTAATGAACAAATTGAAAAGTTGAAGATTAAGTATCCAGATAAATATAAAGTTTTTACAGCTTCAGAAGGTACTTTGATTTTTGCAGATGTTAGTAGTATTCATACTGGTATGTCACTTGGTGAAGGTGGTTCTAGGTACTCTCTTTTTAATTACTACTATCCATCTTATGATGATATCAAAAAAAGAAAAGAAACTTTTAGAAATGCGGGTAAGACAAAGGAATATATTTAGTGACAGAAAAAAAAGTTGGCTATATCTTTGAGACTAAATTAATAGAAGCGATTGATGAATATGTAACTATAAAAAAGAATCTAAGTCCAAAGTACTTTTATTATAAAGACATAGACTTTTTTTCTGCTTTTAAAAGGGAATGTTACTACGGAATGATGTCTGAAGGATACTATTTAAATCAATTAAATAGTACTCATAGCGAAGTAATTGAATGTCGAAATAGTATACAAAAAGATATACTAAAGCTAATGTACATGGATAAAAAATATTTTATAAGAAAAAACCTTAAAGAAAATTTGAAATATAAACTTAAATCTTTTCCTATACTTTTTCCCTTATATCAAAAAATAAAAAATAAAAAATATTTAAATATAAGTAATATAAAAGTAGTCTTTATAATAACACAAGTGAAGTTTATTCATTATCTTGAAGCGATTTATGAAAGAACTGAAAATAGTGTTTTTATGATCTTCGGTGACATTGAAAAATCTATTAGCTATTGTGAAAAAAAGAGATACAAGTATATAGTTTATAAGCCAACTTTTATTAAAGAAAAAAAGTTAAATTTAGAAATCCTTGCATTGGTAGAGTTATATAAAAGTATTGAACAGTATATGACTAATCATGTTTTCAAAACTTTTGTTTTACCAGAAGGGGATGCTCCTTTATTGGAAATCATTAACTTATACTCAATAGAAAATAATAAAAAAACAGTTTGTATTCAACATGGTTGGAACCCCTTGTATCATAATGGCTTTAGAGATATGCATTACGATAAGTTTTTATCTTGGGGAAAAGAATTTTCAGAAGGTCTTTCCCAGTATAACAAGGCACAGAATTTTATTGAGGTTGGGAGCCATATTTTAAAAAGTAGTGATATTAGTATAAAATCAAATGACACAATTTCTTTTTTTCTTCAAGCGATTGTCCCTTTAATTAGCGAAAAGGATTTTAATGACTTCTTGTTATTAATCTCAGAAATATCTTATTCTTTTCCAAATAAAAATATTATAGTGAGAGAACATCCGAGTCACCCATTGTCTGATAAACAGATAAGATTTTTATTAAAAAATAAAAATCTTAAGTTTATGAATCTTAATAAATTTTCATTGTCGGAAGTGATGCAAAAATCTAGTATTACGGTTTCTATATTTTCAACTACATTAATTGAATCTCTATATTTTGATGCTGTTCCTTTTATTATAAATACAACAGGAATGAAACATTATGAACCTGACTTACAAGGATTAGGTGTAGGAATTGAAGTGGATAATTTTGAAGACGCATATAAAAAACTTGCATATTTAATTAATCATTCAAGTAGTTGTAACAAAATTAAAGATAATATAAATAAATATAAAAAATCTTATTTTAAAGCTAGCGGAGATGAAGCAATCAATAATATATTAAAAGAAATATTGTAATATGTGTGGGATTTTAGGTGCTATACCAAAAGTAGAAGAAAATATTTTTAAACTCTCGCTAGATACACTTATCCATAGAGGTCCAGATGATTACGGAATAGAACATATTGGAAATGAAATTTCTTTAGGACATAGAAGGCTTGCTATTGTTGATCTTTCTATTCGAGCACATCAGCCTATGTCTGATAAGGCCAATCGATATAGTATTGTATTTAATGGAGAAATTTATAATTTTATAGAAATAAAAAAAGAGTTGACTACTCTTGGACATTCATTTGTATCCAGTTCTGATACAGAAGTTCTTTTAAATGCGTATATACAGTGGGGCTCAGGTTGTACTTCAAGGTTAAATGGTATGTGGGCATTTACAGTATGGGACAAACAAAAGAAAGAGTTGTTTTTATCTCGAGATCGATTTGGTAAAAAACCATTGTTTTATTCAGAAGTAAATAAAAAGTTTATATTTGCATCTGAAATGAAAGCGATATTTCCTTTTTTAAACCAAGTTAGAGAGTCAAAGGACTTTCATTGGATGAAAGAAAATATATTTCTTTATGAAGGAACGGATAAATGTTTAATTGATGGTATCAAAAGGTTTCCAGCTGGATACAATGGTGTATATAAAAATGGAAAGTTAACACTCACCAGGTACTGGAATACTCTTGATAACTTAGTGGAGGTTCCTATCTCTTACGAAGAACAAGTTGAAAAATTTAGAGATATTTTTATGGATGCTTGTAAAATTCGTATGCGTTCAGATGTTCCGATTGGAACAGCATTAAGTGGTGGGTTAGATAGCAGTGCGACAATTTCTGCAATGGCCCATTTAGCTCAAGGGCAAGTTGATTATGGTAAAAAAGACTGGCAACATGCATTTGTAGCTAGTTTTCCAGGAACACCACTAGATGAAACACCTTATGCAAAAATGGTTGTGGATGATATTGGTATTGATGCAACCTATGTAAATATAAATCCATTAGAATATTGGGATAACTTAGATGAATATTTATATCAATTTGAAGAGCTGTATATAACAAGTCCAATTCCAATGCTTATGACATATGGTGCAGTCAAAAAGGGTGGTGTGTCTGTTACAATTGATGGACATGGAGCAGATGAATTGTTCAGTGGATATGGACATTTATTAGAAGCTTTGTGGGACAGTGGCATTAATCTCAGTAGTATTAAAGATGTCCTTAATACTCATCAAGAAACAATTAAAACATTTTCACAAGGAAGTCAAACAAGTAATATTAAACTATATACAAACTTTATGCTAAAAAAATCTTTAAAAAAACTATTGGGACGTGGATATAAATCAATAGACTTTAAACATAGGAATTTTAAAAATCTAGATAACTTTTCTCAAGAGCTTTATGTGATTTTTCATGAAACAATTTTACCAACTTTATTAAGAAACTATGATCGTTATTCAATGATGAATAGTGTAGAAATAAGAATGCCTTTTATGGATCACAGATTGGTGAGTTATGTAAACTCACTTCCTTATAGTAGTAAGTTTGGTGGGGGATATACTAAAAAGCTTATACGAGATGCAATGGATCCATTTATGCCAAAAGAAGTGACTTGGAGAAAATCTAAAATAGGTTTTAATTCGCCTATTGTAAATTGGATGCAAAATGAGTTAAGAGATTGGTTTGGTGACACGGTTAACTCACAAGGTTTTTTAGAATCATCGTTGCTAACGGATCCTAAGTTATTAAAGTTAAAAATAGAAAATATTATCAATAAAAAAGAGAGTAACTTTTCGAATGCACAAAAATCTTGGAGCGACCTTACTCCTTACTTATGGGAAAAAGCAGTATTGAAAAGAAGTTATAGATATGAGTAGTTTTGCACCTATAGTACTTTTTGTATATAACCGTCTTTGGCATACACAGCAAACACTAGAAGCATTAAAAAAAAATGAATTAGCGGAAGCGAGTGAGCTTTATATATATAGTGATGAAGCTAAAAATGAAGATGCTCGAAAGAGTGTAAATGAAGTACGTGAATATTTAAAAACAGTTACTGGGTTTAAAAAAGTCACTATTATAAAAAGAGAAAAGAACTGGGGACTTGCTGATAGTATTATAGATGGTGTTACTAAGATTGTAAATGAGTATGGAAAGATAATTGTACTTGAGGATGATTTAGTTACTAGCCCTTACTTCTTAAAGTTTATGAATAAGGCTTTGGAATTTTATAAAGATGAAGATAAAGTCTGGCATATCAGTGGATATACACCCCCACTAGAAAATATTAATGAAAATTTTTTCATAAAACCAACTAGTTGTTGGGGTTGGGCTACATGGGATACAAAATGGGCTTTTTTTAAAAAGGATACCAATGGCTTTTTAAAATTGTTTGATAATAAAAAACAAAAAGACTTTAATGTAAACAATTCATATGACTATTATTCGCATATAGTTTTTAATCATCAAAAGAAAATTAATACATGGGCGATATTTTGGTACGCAAGTGTATATTTTAATAATGGGTTGTCTCTTCATCCTAAAAAGTCTTTTGTACAAAATATCGGACATGACAATTCTGGAACACATTGTGGTTCTAGTTGTGCCTTTGATGTTGAACTATCAAAAGAGTTTGAGAATAAATTTTCAAATAATATTTTTATAGATAATATAACGCTCAGTAAACTTGAAAAATACTACAGAAGTTTCAAAGTACCACTCCATATAAAAGTGTTAAACAAAATACAAAAAGTTTTTAAAGGCAAAGTATAAGATGAACTGTCCATTATGTAAAACAAATGAAATTACAACTATAGAAAAAATTAATAAAAGTGAACTAGTAAAACTATATAAGAAAATGACGAATGTAGACTTTTCATACTTAATAAATCAGGATATAGATTTTTGTGAATGTAAGAACTGTAAACTTAGATATTATGCTCCCTTAATAACTGGTGATGAAAAGTTTTACAATTCTCTTCAACATATTGATTGGTATTATATGGATGAAAAAGAAGAATATCATTATGCAAAAAAATATATAAAAAATACTGATTGTGTTTTAGAAGTAGGAAGTGGTAAAGGGGCTTTTGCTAAACACCTATCAACGAAAGACTATGTAGGCTTAGATTTTAGTGAAAATGCCAAAAAAATGGCAGCTGAGAATGGAGTCATAATTGAAAATGAGATGATTCAAGATTATGCACAAAAGCACAAAGAACAGTTTGATATAGTTATCAGTTTTCAAGTGTTAGAACATGTTTCTGACCCAGAGAGTTTTTTAAATGCTAAAGTAGAAGCTTTAAAAGTAGGTGGTAAGCTTATTATAGCAGTACCAAGTGAAGATTCATTTTTAAAGTATGTTGAAAATGGAATTTTAAATATGCCACCGCATCATGTAACAAGATGGAGTGATAAGACTTTTGAATATATTGCAAGCAAGTATAACCTTGATATCATAGAGATATACCATGAAAAAGTTCAGGATATTCATAAAAGTTGGTATCTTAATACTCTTATTTCAAATAGCTTACATCAAAATAAAATCTTGAATACTTCTTTTTACAAAAAAATTATAAATAAGTTTAGTTATATCTTTTCTAAGGTTTTATTAAAAGGTTTAGAAGATGAGATGCTTCCAAATGGTCACACTGTTTTAGTGATATTTGAAAAAAAATAATGAAAATTCTAATTGTTACAAGATCAGATATACAAGGGGGAGCAGCAAGGGCTGCTTATAGACTCCATAAATCACTTTTAAATCAAGATGTAAATTCCCAGATGTTGGTTCAAGATAAAAAGAGTGATAATTTTAAAATAATAGTACATGAAAAGAAAAGCACCCAGTATTTTAACAAGTTAAGACCTTTTATTGATACTATTCCTGGACGGTTTTATAAAAATAAAACAAAAACACTTTTTTCTCCATCTTGGTTTGGATTTAGTAACATTGTAGATAAAATTAATGATATAAATCCTGATATAGTTCATCTTCATTGGATATGTAGTGGGATGATAAGTATAGAAGACCTCGTTAGGATAAAAGCTCCTATTGTATGGTCCCTTCATGATATGTGGGCTTTTACTGGAGGTTGTCATTATGATGAAGAATGTAATCTGTATATAAGTAATTGCGGGACATGCAAAGTTTTGGGAAGTAATAAAGAAAATGATTTAAGTAGAAAAATATTTAGAAGAAAAGAGAAGGCCTTTTCTAAAATAGATAACATGACAATAGTAGGACTCAGTAAATGGCTAAGTGACTGTGCAAAAAACAGTACACTTCTACAAGGTAAAAAACATATCAATTTGCCAAATCCAATTGATACAAGTGTATTTAAACCATTTGATAAAGAAAATTCAAGAGAACTATGGGATTTACCAAAAGGTAAAAAGTTGGTTTTATTTGGTGCTATGGATGCTACAAGTGATCCTCGAAAAGGCTTTAAAGAACTAAGTAAAGCATTAACTCAACTTAGATGTAATGATCTTGAGTTTGTTGTGTTTGGAAGTAGCGAGCCTGAAAATTCTCAAAAACTTGGATTTAAAACTCATTATCTAGGGCATTTGCATGATGATGTAAGTTTAGTTACTCTTTATAATGCTGTAGATATTGTAGTCGTTCCTAGTATACAAGAGAACCTTTCAAATGCTATCATGGAAAGTTTGGCATGTGCAACTCCAGTTGTTGGCTTTGATGTAGGTGGAAACGCTGATATGATTGAACATAAAAAAACTGGGTACTTAACAGAGCCGTTTAATACTCAAGACTTGGCAAATGGTATAGACTGGGTTTTAAATACAGAAAATTATGACGAGCTATGTGAAAATGCAAGAGAAAAAGTTCTTAGAGAGTTTGATAGTAAGGTTGTTTCACAACAGTATATTGAACTTTATAACGATATATTGAGCAATGAAAACTTAGAGATAAAGAAGATATAGTTGTTATTTAACAGTTTTCCTTTCTTATTATTGGTACTAGCTACATTAATTGTATATTACAATGTATATTTAAAAAATTATCAAGTGCATATTTTGATAATTTCTAGTTTCGTATTTTATGCTTATGGACAACCTTATTTACTTTTATTGTTATTTCTATCATCTTCCATCAATGCTATTGCGAGTTATAAGGTTTATTACAGTCAGTCTAAAAAGAAAAAAAAGTTTTATGCAATATTGGGTGTTTCTTTTAATATAAGTGTTCTGTCTTTTTTTAAGTATAGTCCTCTTTTTGGTGTTATAGTTAATGATTTAAACTCTATCGGTGGAATAGGAGAGTTTTTGATAGCCATTCCTCTTCCAGTTGGTATTTCTTTTTATACGTTTCAAGGGATAAGTCTTGTTGTTGATTTATATAGAAGTAATCATCAAAGTGAATGCCCTTTATTTAAGGTACCAAAAGATTTTAAAAAGCATTATATTAATACCTTGTTTTTCATATCATTTTTTCCACAATTAGTGGCAGGACCAATTGTAAAAGCATATCAGTTTTATCCTCAAATAAAAACAAAATATTTTTTTGATGTAGAATTTGAGGATGCATTTAAACTTCTTACTTTAGGATACTTTTTTAAAATGGTGATCGCCGATAATTTAAAAGACCAAACATTTTGGATGGCTTATCCTTATTTTGAAAGTTTTTCCTCTTTGACATTAATAACGCTTCTTTTTGGTTATAGCATACAAATTTTTTCTGATTTTGCTGGTTACAGTCTGATCGCAATTGGAATTGCAAAACTTTATGGATATAACTTACCTCAAAATTTTAATTATCCATACATCTCAAGATCTTTTTCAGAATTTTGGACAAGATGGCATATTTCATTATCTACATGGCTAAAAGAATATCTTTATATTCCTCTTGGAGGTAATAGGGTTGACAAAACTAGAGTGTATGTGAATTTATTTATAGTTATGCTTCTGGGTGGTTTATGGCATGGAGCTGCTTGGAGTTATATGGTTTGGGGTGGCTATCATGGAGGGTTGTTGATAGCTGAAAGATACTTTATGCAGTACACATCTTTTCATACAATTCAGAATAGATTGCTTGATGGAATAAGAATATTATTTGTATTTACTTTGGTCACACTTGGATGGTTATTATTTAAACTCCCCGAATTTTGGCAGGCTGTTTTGTATGTAAAGTCAATAATTTTTAGTACGGGTGTGCATAGGAAAGATGTAATGATGATGATCTTTTTTTATTCACTTCCTATCGTTGTGTATTATGCAAATTATCTAATGCGTTCAGAAGAAAAAAACTATTTAGATAATAGTCTTATATATGCAGTGATGTTGTTTTTAATAATAACAAATAGTGGGAGTAGTGGTGAATTTATTTACTTTCAATTTTAAAAATGTAATAAGTATTTTTTTATTGTTATTAGGAATATATAGTTTACTATTAATGATAATACAACCAAAAGTTATTATGTTTCAAAATATACAACAAAAAAATTATAGCTTTGCGCAAGAATTTATTTACGGGAATAAAGCTCCAAATATTATAGTGGGTTCGTCAATGGCCGCAAGAATGAAAAATGAATTTTTGTCAGAAGATTTTGTTAACCTCTCTTTTGCAGGGGGGAGTGTTTTGACAGGCTTGCAGACTATTAAAAAGAGTGGGTTTATTCCAAAAACTATTTATATAGAAGAAAATATAATCTTTCGAGATAAAGATCAAAAACTAATTGATGCAGTATTTTACCCTTTGTGGTGGAAGGTCAAAAAATATATTTTTGTATTACAAGAAAAATATCAACCTTTAAATATAATAATATCTAAGTTAAAAGGTTCTTATGGAAAATCACATGAAGAGTATATGAAAGAAATAAGAAATGAGCATATATATAAAATGAATTTAATGATACACAAAAAGAATCTTATTATGCCTTTTATCCTAGATCAATCTAAGCTTGATAACTTGAAGAGTTTGATAAACTACTTTGAAGAAAATGGTACCTTGGTGTTTTTTTTCGAAATGCCTATTGCAAAGGAATTAGAAAACTCCGCACAACTTAAGAGGCAAAGGGATATCATTAAAAATAATTTTGAGAACGAGTGGCTTGAGATACCTAAATTAAATAAATATATGACAGAAGATGGTATTCATTTGATGTATAAGAGTGCTTATACTTTTAGCTTCACTTTTCAAGAAAGAGCAGAGAGCTTATTAGAGGAGATAAAATAGAACCTAATATATTTATAATTATTCCTGTATTTAATAACAAGCAGGCAACCATGAAATGTTTAAATAGCTTATTAGAACAGGAATATAAGAATTATGTAGTAGTCCTTGTTGATGATGGTTCTAGCGATGGTACTGGTGAGTATGTTAAAAACAACTTTCCTGCAGTGAGGATTGTCAGAGGAACAGGTGACTGGTGGTGGACTAAATCGATGAATGAGGGAATTAAGTCCATACTAAACGAATCTAAAAAAGATGATATTATTTTGTCATTGAATAATGATTTAATTGTTAAACCTGACTATTTAACTTGTTTACTTAAAGTGTATAATAAGTATGGAAGCTGTGTTGTTGGGTCTACTTCTGTATGGGATTCGGATCACGATAAGATAGCTTTCATAGGAGTATTATGGAATAATTTCAATGCTAAATATAAGGCTGTTCAGGAAAGTACATTAAAGTACTCTGAACTAGACAAGAAAAAAGATATTGTAGAGTCAGATCTTTTACCTGGTAGAGGTACCTTATATTCGGTAGGGTTAATTGATGAAGTTGGCTTTTATGATGAGGTGAATTTCCCTCAATACATAGCAGATGAAGAATTCTCTTTAAGGGCTAAAAAATATGGATACAAGCTTTTAGTTTCAAGTGAAGCAGTTGTTTATAGTGATGTGGAAAATACAGGGATTAACTTTAAACATGACAAACCATCTTTGGCAAAATTTATTGAATCTCTAAAATCTATTCGTTCAGCTACGAACTTAAAGGTAAGATTTAAGTTTGCATTTAAGCATGGACAGATAGGCCTGGTATACTTTYTATTTGATTTTACAAGAATTATTGGGTCATTTATAAAAGTAGTTATTAAGTACTACCTTGGTTATYGTGGAAAATGAATAATTTAGCTCCTGTCATTTTATTTGTTTACAATAGGTTGGATGAAACACGCAGTACTATTGATGCATTGAAAAGTAATTTTCTTGCAAAAGAAAGTACTCTTTATATATTTTCTGATGCGACAAAAAAAAACACAAGTGATACAAATGTATTAAGAGTTAGGAAATATATCAAGACTATAGATGGATTTAAAAATGTTGTAATTATTGAAAGAGATGAAAACTTTGGGTTAGCAAAATCTATTATAGAAGGTGTCTCTGAAATTATAAAAAAATTTGGAAAAGTAATTGTTTTGGAAGATGACTTAGTGACAAGTAAAAACTTTCTTTGTTATATGAATCAATCTTTAGTAGCCTATAAGGACAGAGAAGATATATTTTCTATATCAGGATATACAGGAGCACTTCCTTCATTAAAAAAATATAATAGTAGTACATATTTATCATATAGACCTTCATCTTGGGGTTGGGCAACTTGGGTAGATCAATGGAAAAATATAGATTGGGATATCAAGGATTATGATAAGTTCATTGAAAACCGCGAAGAAACTAAAAAGTTTAATCGTGGAGGAGTAGATATGACTCGTATGTTAAAACATTATAAAGAAGGTAAAAATAGATCTTGGGCAATACGATGGGCTTATGCTATGTATAGGGAAAATAAGCTTTGTATTTATCCGAGTATTTCAAAAATACAAAATATTGGATTTGGGAAAAATGCTACCCATTGCGTAGGAATTAATATATATAAAACCACGTTAGATCTAACGTCCTTGTGTGACTTTGAGTTTAGCCAAGAAAAAGAACCAAATACACAGTTAGTTAAAGAGTTTAAGTATCAATATAGTTATACAAATAAATTAATCAAAAAATCACTTAATTTTTTTGTGAGTAATAGATAAAGGAAATATAGAAAATGAAAGTATTATTATTAGCAGGTGGATTTGGAACACGTTTAAGTGAAGAGACAGATGTCCGTCCAAAGCCAATGGTGGAAATAGGTGGAAAGCCAATTTTATGGCATATTATGAAAACCTATTCTCAATATGGATTTAATGAGTTTGTCGTTCTTTTAGGGTATAAAGGGTATTACATAAAAGAATATTTTACGAATTATTTTCTCCATCAAAGTGATGTCACTATTGATATGACCAATGGGAAGATGGAAGTATTAAATAATTCAAGTGAACCTTGGAAGATTACATTGTTAGATACTGGAATTAATAGTATGACAGGTGGGCGTGTTAAGCGCGCACAAGACTTTATAGGTAATGAACCCTTTATGCTTACCTATGGAGATGGTGTTAGTGACATTAACATTGAAGAGCTTGTAAGCTTTCATAAAGCACATGGGAAAGCTATGACAATGACATCAGTTCAACCTGATGGTAGATTTGGGGCTTTAAATATTGAAGAAAGTAATCAAGTGACACATTTTTTGGAAAAACCAAAGGGTGATGGTGGTTGGATAAATGCTGGTTTTTTTGTATGTGAACCTAAGGTCTTTGATTATATTACAGAAGGTGACAATACTATTTTTGAGCAAGCTCCCCTACAAAACCTTGCAAAAGAAGGAGAGATTTTTACTTTTAAGCATGAAGGCTTTTGGAAACCAATGGACTCTTTGAAAGATAAAAATGATTTAAATAAATTATGGAATACAAACAAAGCTCCTTGGAAAGTGTGGTAATGCACAAACTTTTTGGTGGTATATATAAAGATAAAATAGTTCTTGTAACGGGACATACAGGATTTAAAGGGTCTTGGCTTGTATATTGGCTTGAAAAAATGGGAGCCAGGGTCATTGGTTATTCTCTAGAGGCACCAACAGAACCTAACCACCTGAGTTTACTAGAGCTAAATATCACTTCAATCATCGGCGATATTAGAGATCAAAAGAAATTGAATGAAACCTTCACAAGATATAAACCAGAGATAGTCTTTCACCTTGCAGCGCAACCCTTAGTAAGACTTTCTTATGAGGAACCTGTGGAGACTTATGAAACAAATGTAATGGGTACACTTAAAGTACTTGAAGCATGTCGCCAGACAAGTTCTGTAAAAGCCATTGTAAATATTACAAGTGATAAAGCGTATGAAAATAAAGAGTGGGTTTGGGGATATAGAGAAAATGATCCTATGGGTGGATATGATCCTTATAGTTCATCAAAGGGGTGTGCTGAACTTTTAGTTTCAAGCTATAGAAGTTCATACTTTAATTTAAATGACTATGGCACAAAACACAATATCTTAGTAGCAAGCTGTAGAGCAGGTAATGTTATTGGTGGTGGAGATTGGGCGCAAGATAGACTTATAACTGATATTATGATTGCCGTTAGTAAAGGCGAAAAGGTGAAAATCAGAAATCCTTACGCAACACGGCCTTGGCAACATGTACTTGAACCTTTAAGTGGATATTTAAATATAGGCCAAAAACTTCTAGAAGGTAAAAAAGAGTTTGCAGAAGGTTGGAACTTTGGACCATCAGATGAGGGTTCTATCTCGGTTGAAGAAGTCGTTAAGTATATCCAAATATATTGGGATAAAATTGATTACGAACTTAACCTAAGTGAAGAACATCCACATGAAGCCAACTTACTTAAGCTAGATTGTTCAAAAGCACATATTCAGCTTGAATGGAAAGATGTATGGGACTCTCAAATGACTTTTAGCAAAATGACTTCCTGGTATAAGGCTTATTATGAAAGTTCAAGTGTTTTAACTAAGGATGATTTAGATGCTTACATTTCAGATGCTAAAAGTAAAAATGTGCAGTGGGCTAAATAGTATATGAAAATATTGGTTACAGGCGCAACGGGCTTTATTGGAAGAGAGTTAATTAAGAAACTTCAAAATAGTTTTGTTGTTATTGCTCTTGTTAGGGATTCTAGTGATACAACTAAACTTGAAGCAATAGATTGTAAGGTAGAGAGCTTTTCTGAATATGATGAAATAGTTGATGTTTTTGATAGATATAAATTTGCAGGTGTGATACATTTAGCTTCGAATATTCTTGTAGAACATAAAAATTCAGATATTAATAGTTTAATAGATAGCAATATAACTTTCAGTACCTTTCTTTTAGAAGCGAGTAAGAGGACGAAGGTTCAATGGTTTATTAATACAGGAACTTTTTGGCAAAACTATGAGAACAAGGGATATAATCCAGTTAACTTATATGCTGCTACTAAAGAAGCTTTTACAACGATAGCAAAGTTTTATACGCAAACAAGTGATCTAATATTTACAACAATAAAACTCAACGACACCTTTGGTCCTAATGATACCCGTGCTAAAGTTTTTAATTTATGGACAAAAATAGCTGCATCAGGTGAAAAACTTGAGATGTCTGCTGGTGAGCAGATTATAGATATTAGTTACATAGATGATGTTGTCAGTGCCTATGAAAGACTGATCAATCTATTAGAAGAGAATGCTATTGAGCATAAAGATAAAACCTATGTAGTCAGCAATGAAGAAAGACTTAGTCTAAAAAACTTATCTCTAGTGTTTGAAAAAGTCACCAATTCTCAACTTAATATCGATTGGGGCGGTAGAGAATACCGAGATAGAGAAGTAATGATTCCTTATGATTTAGGAGTAAATGTCCCCGGTTGGAAACAAAAGTATACACTAGAAGAAGCAATACGTAAAACAGTAAAGGAAATATAAAATGACAAAAAAAGAACAACTAAAACAAGAGATATTAGAAAAGACTAAAGAATACTACAATCTAGTACATAAGCCTCAACAAGATAAACCTTTTGTGGAAGGTGAGAGCCGTGTGAATTACGCAGGAAGAGTCTTTGATGAAAAAGAGATGACAAACCTTGTTGACTCATCATTAGACTTTTGGTTGACTTATGGAAGCTACTCAAAAGAGTTTGAGGCTAAACTTTCGAAATATCTTGGTGTGCGTTGGAGCCTTTTAGTTAATAGTGGTAGTTCTGCTAATTTACTTGCTTTTTATACCCTTACATCTCCCCTGCTAAATGAACGTCGCATTAACCGCGGTGATGAAGTTATTACGGTTGCAGCAGGCTTTCCTACAACAGTTGCACCTGTTGTTCAATATGGAGCAGTACCTGTATTTGTAGATATGGAATTAACCCATTTTAATATAGATACCACGCAACTTGAAAAAGCATTAAGTCCTAAAACAAAAGCTATTATGATCGCACATACTTTGGGGAATCCATTTAATATTAAGGCAGTAAAAGCATTCTGTGATAAGCATAAGCTTTGGCTGATAGAAGACAACTGTGATGCACTCGGTTCTACCTATGAAGGTAAACCAACAGGGACATGGGGGGATATAGGGACAAGTAGTTTTTATCCTCCTCATCATATGACTATGGGAGAAGGGGGTGCTACCTATACAGATAACCCTCTTCTAAAAAAGATCATGCTTTCTATGCGCGACTGGGGAAGAGACTGCTGGTGTGAAAGTGGTGTTGATAATACCTGTGGAAAACGTTTTGGTATGAGTTTCGGTTCTCTTCCCAAAGGATATGACCATAAATATGTTTATTCTCATTTTGGTTTTAACTTGAAGGTCTCTGACATGCAAGCAGCCATTGGGGTTGCTCAACTTGAAAAATTTCCAGTATTTGTTGAAAAAAGAAAAGAAAATTTCAACAAACTTTATGATGGACTAAAAGATATCTCTGAATTAACATTATTAGAAAAGCAGCCAAACTCAGACCCGAGTTGGTTTGGCTTTATGATGACTCTTAAAGATGATGTTGATTTCACAAGAAATGAGATTGTCGAATTTTTAGAAAACAACAAGATCCAAACTAGAAACCTTTTTGCTGGAAACATGTTAAGACATCCAATGTTTGATGATATGACTTTAAATGAAGATTATAGAGTAGTAGGTGAACTTACTAATACTGATAAAATAATGAATGATTCTTTTTGGATAGGCTTGTATCCTGGTATGGGAGATGAGGCTCTTGAGTATATGATTAAAAAGATTAGAGAATTTATTAATAATTAATGAAAAAATATTTAATTAGTGGAATAGGGCCAGGCGAAGCAGGTGCAGCGCGTTTGGTGTCTCACTTAAAGGGTTTAGCAGAAGAAAATGGTTGGAATGTCATTTATCCATATAAACATGTTTCTTTAAATCGACTTTATAAACAAAAAAGCTATTTACAGCTATGTATTGAAATAATTAAACGTTTTTTTATGCGCTTGGTGTTTATTATAAGAATTTTATTAATAAGAAATTCTAAAATACTTTTATTACACCCTCAAACCTTAGGATATAAATATTTCATTAGATTAATTTTAAAAAATACTCATATCTATCAATACGTACTAGATAACAGTTTCTTTTGCATTAAGTCATATAACTATAAAGATAAACATGAATGTTTACAATGTGTAAATGATTTAGATGCATGTGATAAGTCTTGTCAGGCTTTTCCAGTTAAGTATCGTAAAAAGAACAATTTAGACTTACTGAAAAAATATAAAGAATTAAGCACAAAGATAACTTTTTTAGCGCAAAGTGTTTCACAAGAAAAACTATTGAGATTACATTTTGGGATGAAGAGTAATATTAAAATAGTGGGCATGTATACAGGAGAAATTATTGATTGCAAATATATAGATAACTCTTCAGACTATATTGTTTATCATGGATCTGAACACGAATCTAAAGGTATTATGTATTTTTTAGAATTGGCAGAAAAACTACCTGAATTTAAATTTATTATCCCGCATGAAAAAAACAGGGTTTATCCAAATCTAGATAATGTTAAATATCAACCGTGTTCATGGGAAACAGGTTTAAAGTATTTAGTAGAAAATGCAAGGATGGTAATTAATCCAAGTCTGTGGTCAGCTCCTATAGAAGGGGCATTATTAAAGTCAATGGCTTTAAATAAACATGTTGTAGCTGTTAAAACTAAATATGGATTTGTAAATGAAATACCAGATGAAGTTTTATTCAAGGTAAGTGAAGAACAACTTGAGGATGATATAATTAAAATTAGAAATTTTTTATCACAGAAGCTAAATGATACAAGCAAGGTGGAAAATTGGCTAAAAGAATATTTAAACAGTAGCAATCGAAGCTTAATTGATTTTTTTAGTTCAATATCTTGATAATTGGTAAAAAATTGATTGAAAATAAACAAATACACTACATAATAAGAATAGAACATTTATTCTTAATGACGCTTGTTATGTTCTTTGTATCATATAATTTTCATGCACTATGGCTTGTGTATGACTTCTTAGCATTATTTTCTCTAATGTATGTATTACATTTATTTTTGCAAAAAAAGAAGCATGCTTTTATTATCTTGTCTTGTATAGGAATATTGTTTTCGATAATGTTTATTGATATTCTTATATATGGACTCCACTCTATTATGATATTGTCATTATGGGACAATGTAAAGCATATATTTATTATCTATACCTTATTTAGTTTAATTAAGAAAATGGATATTTCTAGAATAGATGACTTTAAAAAAATATTATTTTTCATAATAACTTTCTTTTTTTATATTGAGTTGATTTGGGTGATGTATGAGTACTTTTTTACTTCAATACATTTTGATGATATCACTGGTTTTTTTGGTTTTCATGCTAGCCATTCAGTAGGGTACTTTTCTTTACTGTATATTGTTATCTTGCTTTATTTAAAAAGAACAACAAAATTATATTTATTTTTTGTTACATTAATGGCAATAATTATAAACTATATGAGTGAAAATGTTGGGTTTTATATATTGTTGGTATTTTTTATATTGGTTTATGATTTTAGGTTTAGTTATACTTTATTACCAATGGTATTACTTTTGTTATTTCCTAAAGTATATGCCTTTGCAGATAAAGTAATTTTAAGTAGAATATTTTCTTTTTTTACAGATACTAATAACTATTTACCAGAAGAAGGGCTAGTTGGAACTGGAAGAATGCCTTTACTTCAATATGCTATTGATTTAGGAAATGTATTTGGAGGTGGGATAGGAGCCTTCTCTATCATATATAATAAGACAGGATATCGAATAGATGAATTAATTAATACTCAATTAAATATTTCAACAGCGACAAACTTAATTTCAGAATATGGTTTCTTTGGTTTTGTTGTTATGCTCTTTATGTATATCTATGTATTTAGCATATTTTTAGATAATAAGCGTGAGAAGGTTATGCTTGGATTATTATTGCTAATGGCATTTTTTTATAATAGAGTTTTAATGGATGAAAGAATTATTTATATGTTGATTTTTATAGTCTTGATAGTTAAATTAGATTTTCGTAAAAAGCAGGTATAAATGAAAAAAATTAAGATAATTTCATCAATGATTTCAAGCACTTCATATGTTGAATTTATAAATGAAATTGTATTAATGTCAGAGAGTAAAAGTTCATTGTATATTTGTGTGAGTAATGTACATATGCTTATAGAAGCATACAAAGATAAAAACTTTAATACTATTGTTTGTGAAGCTGAAATTACTACGCCCGATGGAATGCCACTAGCAAAAGCAATGAAACTCCTTTATGGAATAAATCAAGATAGAGTGGCGGGAATGGACTTGATGCCTGATCTTATGAAAGAATCAGAAAAAAAGAAACTTTCTATATATATA
>NVSR01000045.1 GCA_002401295.1 SAR324 cluster bacterium
CATTATTCTTCAAAGAAATAAAGATCTATTCAATTTAAAATGAATAGACCTTAACTTGTTATTTGGTATGCTTAAAAAGAAACTGTTCTAATTGCTTTTTTACTAGGGGTCTTTTTTAGTGTTTTCCAGATTTCTTTAGATTTTCAAGATGAACTCGCCAGCCAAGAGAGCACAATCAGACAGGTCATGGGTATCTTAGATCAACCCGTCTCTCATGCTGCATACAGCAGGAACAAAGAAATAGCTCACGAATTACTGATAGGAATTTTTGACTATAAAACGGTTATCCGTGCAGAAATCCACCTAAAGCAGCAGAACATTTTTGCGACGCAATTGGGAGGCAAACACCAGGGCCCTTATCGCTGGATGACGGACCTACTCTTTGGCGAAGATAAAAAATATACGACCAAGCTGTACTTCCAACCTCCTCCCTCCAGTTTTTTGCAGATGGGAAAGCTGACTGAGGTAGGAGAATTGTTGATCTGGGTCGATACTTACCCCGAAGGTATCCTGTTTTTGGAGCGAGCTTTTCGTATCCTCCTGGCCGGCATGTTTCGTAACCTCTTGTTAGCGGCTTGCCTCTTAGTATTTTTTCACTTTCATCTGACCCAGCCTTTTCTTAGGTTAGAACAAGAACTCTTAAGGATTGATCTTGAGAACCCCCAAAAAACCAGACTTCACCTGCCTGATAATCAAAAAAACAATGAATTCGCTCTGGTGATTAATTCGACAAACCTCTTATTGCAGAATATTGAGGACTTCATGAAAGTCAGGGTTGAACGAATTAAAAAGGTGGAAAGGTTAAAAGGGGAACTTTCTGAACGAAAGAAAAAAGAAGAGGAACTACAGAATTATCAAAGACAATTGGAAGATTCAAATCAGGAGCTGCAACTGCTCTTGGATGAATTGCAGCAAACTCAGACACAACTGATCCAATCAGAAAAAATGGCGGCCTTGGGGGAATTGGTAGCTGGGGTTGCGCATGAAATCAATACCCCGGTGGGTATTGGTGTTACCTCGGCCTCCCATCTGAGAGAGGAAATTAAAAATATCAGAGATTTACTTGAACAGCAAAACCTCAAACGTTCGGCCTTAGAGAATTTCCTYACCATGAGTGATGAATTAAATGAACTTATTCTGATGAATTTAAAGCGAGCAGCCGAATTGGTTCAAAGCTTCAAAYTGGTTGCAGTGGATCAGACAGCAGAGGAYAAACGTTTATTTATTTTAAGGGAATATATTAGYGACATACTRCTCAGCCTAAAACCTAAGCTCCGYCATAGRGTTRCTGCCRTCCACATCATTGATGATCAGCAARTAAGATTGTTCAGTTACCCCGGTTCCTTTTCCCAAATATTTACCAAYCTGATACTAAATTCCATTAAACATGGGTTTGAAGTAGGAGAACTAGGAACCATCACCATCACACTCGAAGAGCAAGAAGATGAACTGACTATAACCTATGAAGATAACGGCAAGGGAATTCCACCAAATGCTATTGATCGGGTATTTGAACCCTTTTTCACCACCAAGAGAAACCAAGGAGGCACTGGATTAGGCATGCATATCATTTATAATTTAGTGACCCATCGCCTTCAAGGTAAGATAATTTGTTTCAGCGATGTGGAAAAAGGAGTTCGATTCAAGATCATCATACCCAGGGAAGAAATCCAATGCCCTCCAGCAACGGAGCAGGCCTCCTGAGCGACGTATCATTTTAAATGGAAACCTTGCAAATACTCACGGCTGTAATGCTCCCGGTTCTCTAAAGCCCTTTTTATCTCTCCAAAAATCCGTTTGAAAAGTTTTTGTTCTTCTTGCGTCAATCCCTCAAATCGCTTTTTTCTAATCTCACAGAAAAACTCATAAAAATCTTTGGCTGTTCTAGATTCTTTAAAATAGAGGGCGGTCAGAAAGAGTAATCGTCCGCTACGAAAAGAGATTTGATTACTCGAAACCGTTTCAAAAAGTTCTCGTGCCTGGATTCGAATTTGTCTAAGCACTTGTTCCGCCTGTTTCCGTTTTTTCTGCTTCATTAAGACTTCTGCCATCGTCAATTTCAGCATCACAGAATGCCAGGTTTGCTCAACACTATGATTGAACTCAGCTAATAAATCAGAACTTTTGATTGCCATCTGATAAGACTTGATAATCACGGCCAAAGAACGTCGATGGGAAGAGATCTCCCCCACTCGATTTCCAAAAGGAGCTTTGCTTTTCTCCAAACGTTCCAACCAGTGATTATAAAGATCAACATGGTTTAGACTGGTCGGAGTCGGTACCTTTTCATCTTTACGAAAAAGGCCTTTTTGGGTGCTGGCAAAAAAACAAGTGGGGCAAATCGTTACTTTACAATGATTATAATCAATGTAGTCATACCCCGGATTCTGTCTTAAATAAGTAGGGATCCCAAAAATATTTGTCTTGACCTGCTGGCTATGACTTTTCAAGAGAAAGAGATTAAATTCCTGCGTAGAGGAACAGACAAAACATTTCAACTTAGTCTGAATCACTGAATTATTAATTGGTATTTCTTTTTTTTCTGGAGCCACTTCTTGCTCGACAGCCCTTTCCTCTCTGAACTGGGTGTATTCTGTAGATAGCTGTTGACTCCCGGCAGTAGCATCATCGCGAGAAAAGACCATCAACTTGGGTGATTCTTGTTTTTCTCGTGCAAAGGTTACATAGCCCTTTGCCGCCAGATCTTGTCGAATTTGGCAATGGGCAATTAAAGGGTTCTTGCTCTGCTTCCATTGAATCCCCTGCTGACACCACCCAATCAAGCGCTCATAGAGTTCCTTAGAAAAGCCGCAAAGTTCCGACAAACGTTGCAGGTGTACGATCTCCCGATATTCTAGAGTTTCATCAGCCGAAACAATCAACATCACTTCAATAAAGATCCTGATCAAAATGGATTTCGATACTTGGGGGGGCTTTTCTAACGGGGGGCGATCTCGGTTACTAATATAGTTAATGAGCCGGTTCTTTAGTTGAGGGTTATCTACAAAGGAAACAGCCATTTTTAAAAAACTGACCTCCCCCACCTCAAGTTGTCCATCAAGCATGATCGTGGAGATCAGAGTCTGTGCATACCACATACGCTGCTTCTGATTCAGCTCAACCAGAGGGACTTGCAAACCATTCTTGTCTCCACTCAAAGCGACTAATAGATACTGTCCATGTTTCCAAGCTAATCCCTCTTCCACCCAAGATAAGAGCTGCTGATAATAGTTTTTGGTAAAGCCGTAAAGTACTCCCAAATCATTCAGGAACTTCTGCTCCGTAGCTGTAAACTCTAAATCGGAAATCAGAATTAGAGAGAGCTCTATGAAGGTCGCCGCCAACATCTCCGGAAGCATGCCCGAGGGCTTTGTAATCGCGGGACTGCTCTTTGTAGCTATACATTTCAGGAGTTCTTGCTTTTCTATGGGATCGGAAACAAAACCGGCAATCTGCTTGATAAACTCCGTTTCAGGCTGACTGATTTGCCCATCTGCCAGAATGGCAGCCACTACCATGCGGGCATACCAATTTCTTTGAGCAAGGGTCAGGGATTGAATAGGAAGCATATCATTTTGTTAAGCTATACGTTTAGCCAAAAGTGTGCCGTCACTTAACGGCAAGAAAGTGCATTGAAAACCAGGATGTTGTGAGATTTTTTGATTGAATTCATTTACTAAAGCAACGCCTTTAGCATATTTTTTCTCCTGTGCCTCTGTCATCTCCAGGGTCTTTCCATTATAAAAAATGTTATCCACAATTAACACACCTCCCACCTTTAATGATCTGTGAATGGGCTCAATCATCTTACTATATCCTTTTTTGGTAGAATCCTGAAAAATCAGATCGAATTGCTGCTGGTTCTCCAGGAAGAAATCCTCTGCCCAACAATGCCGCAGGTCTACCTGATCTTCAAAACCCGACTCTTTTAAGTACTCTTTACACTGAGCCAAGCGGACATGATTAGAGTCAATCGCCACGACTTGACTTCCGGGGGAGCCCCATAACATCCAATGAGTACTATAGGAAATACCACAACCTATTTCAAGAATCCGTTCTGGTTGTAAGAGAGAGCAAATGGACTTTAAATATTGCCCCATATCATCTCGGACTATAGGGACACGATCTTGAATTCCCTCTACTTTAATTTTTTGTAACCAAGTGGGAACCTGCTGGTGAAAAGGTTCCAGATAATGCAGGGCTTTTTGATAAAAATCTTCCATAATTCAATCTGTTAATAACTGAAATTTGACGTTGATTCAAGTCTGACTAGGGAGAGGGACCTTGGGGGGAATTAGGGCCTGCTAAACGGGAGCCACCTCATTTAAGAACTGAAGTAGTCTATTTTTATTCGTATAATCTATGATGTCTGTATTCACCAACATGCAGTAATCACGAAGGGCATTCATATTCTCAATCAGCTCTTCCAGTTTACTGGAATGTTTAGAATCATAAGGAGAAAATAAGATGATATGCGTTTGCGGTGAAGCCTCCTTCAACTTTTTGATCATGATCTGATAAGTTTTCAACCTACTATCCCGGTCATCTCCAATAATGATTAAGAAGGAATGCTTTTGACCAGCAGCCAGGATAGAGTTTTCCATCCTGCCAATACTCATGTTAACAATCTCACTTTCAGGAAATTCAAAATGTTCGGAACAGGCGATACTCATCACTCGCTTGAGGTTCGTACTGTCCAGGCTGCCGTCATTCGCAATCACCAGGGTTTTTATGCCCACTCTGCCTCCGGTGTATTTACTCAACTGATCCATTTTAGAGACAATGCTCGATTGCGCTTGTTTGGAGATTTTAGTCACCGCGTCTTTTACATTCTTAATGAACATCATATTGGCCATCTCCTGACTAATATCCATCAGCGATGCGGATAACTCCTGGCTCAGGGCTTGTGTTTCTTTTTCAATGGAATCCACTGTGGAACCCTCATCACTTAAAGCCTTGGTAATCGACTCCCGAGCTGTTTGAAACTTGGCATCAATGGACTTAAACTTTTCATCCATAGTTTCTTTTTCCGAACTCAGGAAGGATAAAGTTTCTTGATCCTTTTTTAGATCCGTTTCCATCTGCTTTTTGGACTGTTCCAAAGTCTTACGAACCTTTTCTTCGGAGTTCCGCGTGGTCGTCATGTCCTTCAATACCCTGCCTTCTTTTTCCAGGTATTGTTTCAAACTGTAGGCATGTTTCCCAAATTTCGTCAGATTTTCTTTGGTCTTCTTTTTGAATTGCTCATTTTTAACGAGAGTCGCATAAAACTTCTCATCCGAAAAGGGATGGATGTGTTTGACATTCGCAATGGATGAAAAATCATGATCCATCACATCAGTGCCGACAAACAACAGACCGGCGCTCTCCGGTAAATTATTGCTGCCTGCAATATGAAAGAGTCTGTTTTCCACACGATCAATTTTCAAGCAAGTGAAAATAAATCGTTTCAGTTGCTCATCATCAGAAATGAAGGCAATATTTTTCTTCGCTATTTTCCGTAGTTCATCATCGGTAAACTTGAAGATGATGCGTCGTCGCATGGAAAGTGGGGGGAAGAAGCGATCCCTGATGTAATAAAGCGCATTTTCAAGAGCAGGGGGCAAACTTCGTAACTCTGAAAGAATCATCGGTTTGATTAAATTGAAAAACTCTAAAGACAGGTTACGCTGCATCAGAGCAACCCTTCTTTTATGATCTTCGCATTTTTGCAAGTTTTCTTGAGTATCTTCAAACTTCTTCAGATATTGCTGCAGGGAACCTAGCTTTTTATTGACCTTATCCGTATAAACCTTGAGTTTTTCCAACTGATCCTTTTGCCGGGATTCAAGCCGGGGTAAGGTTTCGTTGTTTTGTTTCAGCTGCTTTTCCAGGTTGGTCATGTTCTGCTTCATACCACTGATCACACGATCCCGAATCAGTTCCCGCTCATCCAAAACCTCGATCATGCTTTCATCCAGTTCATTCCGTACTGCCTGAGAAGCCATATTCATCAACACCACCATACTTTCCAGTAGATAACCACCTACGGGATCATCCATCCCACTTTTTGCGAGTTTACTCTTTAACTCGGCAATTTTCTTTTCAATCTCAGCTGCATATTTATCATAATCGTCGACATCAACTTCACTTTCCTGAAACATCTTCAGCAGACTAGAGTCCACCAATTCATCCACCAAGGTCACTGTAGCGCCCATCAGGGATTCGTGGGCTTTCAATTCCTTTACATCCTGAGAAACACAGATCAGAGAATCATACCCCGTATTTAGTGCCTCAATTTGCTGGACTAACTTCTCATAGATAGACCTGCCCTGAGTAGAAGAAAGCAACTGGGTAAGCCCTTCAATACGATGGGGGCGGAGTTTACTATTTTGAGTAATTTTCTTGAACAAGCCTGTCTTGGACTCAACACGATTGAACTGCTTTAAGCCCAATAGACATTTTCCACCTAACTCCAGAGCTTCCCCTCGCCTCACCATACTAATCAGGTAATTCGACTCTTTCACCACAAACTGGAGCATATGTTCCTGACTATTCTCCATAATGGCGGCTTTATCCAGGTAATGCATGGACGAGAGAATCGCATCACCTCCTGAACGCCCTACAATGCTCCACATCTGCTTTTTGAGGACGGGTGAGAGCTTGGAATAAAAACCTTGTGTATTATATGCAATATAGCCTCCCAGCGTCGTACGCAACTGCTCGGGGGAGAATTTATTTTCCCAAGCGTTTTTATTCATTTTGATGCCGGAGAGGCCATCCCGGAAAGCACTCAGGTAAGAACGTTTTTCATCATCATCCAGATCATCATAATATTTAGAACTGTGATAACCGTTATGTTCCCCGGAAAACTTCACATCAGGAAACTTCTCCTGGAACAAATCCGTATTGGATAAATTCAGGAGGGCTAAAATTTCTACCGTATTTTCGGCCAGGACTTTCACTTTTTCCGGTTCATCCAGGACTTGCCAGACTTTTGCCGCTTTTTTAGGGGAGCCCAAAAAATCCATCACAATGGGTTCCCGAATTTGAGTGGGGATACGGCTCAAAAAAGACTCGAAGTTTTTTTCCTGCAATCGCTTCAGCAAGCGATCGACAAAGGGTTCGGGAAAGAGGTTGAAGATCTCCTCTATTTTATTTTTAGGCAAGAGTTTGAGATTACTTCCCTGGATTTTAAATTCCTTATCCAGATAACTGGGCATTAATCTGCGTCCCAGTAAGGCAATGAGCACCACATCCTTTTCCACGGTACTGAGCACATCATTCAAGATTTCGTATCCTTCCGACTCCAGGAATTCGATAACACTTTCTGTTTTTCCTGTTTCCAGGGCTTGAAAGGCTTCTTCTTTGGAAGAGTATTCAAACACCTTTTCCATTTTGTCGAACTTCAGCTTATTGGCCACCACCTTTTTTAGGTCAGGATCCAGGACCAGCATCACTTTCTTCTTACGGACAAAGAGCAGCTTCTCTTCCTCAACCGCTTCCAGGGCAATAGTTTCCTTAACCCCTTCAAGCTCAAAAACCTTTTGGATTGTATCATGAATCGAATCATCTTTAATGACGAATTGATTCGCCACCTCAGCCATATTGATAATGCCATCAAAGGCAATATCCGCGATCTGAATACGATCAATTTTGGAGAGGTTGATCTGATTTTCATCGGCCTCGGCCCCTAACTTGGGTAACTGTTCGAGTGATTCAATCAGTAGGGGAGGATAGACTTTACTGCGTTCTTCATCAGTAAAAAGAGTGACCTCAATTTTGAAGCCCAGGCGAAATAAATCCCGGATTTTTACGTTGATGTCCCCAACCAGAATCAATCGACGCAGGCGAAATTCTCCTCGTTGCACAATTTTGTGCATCTCCTGGTAGGCGGGAAAACGCAAGGTGGGATCAATCTGCAGGACGTCACTCTGACTTTCATCCAATATCAGGTCTTTTTTCTTCCGAACTTTTACCTTCCGCTCCACATTGAAGCCGGTAAAAATCACATCTGCATCGGTATTGGCTCGCAGGACATTGGGCAGGAAAGCACCATCATGATTAATGACGAAAAGCAGGCTTCGTTCTTTGCTGGGATCCTCAACATTCAGTTTGTCAAAAGCGTCTTTAATGGTATCCCGAAGTATATTCTGTCGCTCCACTGCCAAGTCCGTATTGGCAATGTGAATTTGAATATGGTCAATCAGTTTAGCCATCTGTTACATACTGAATGTGGGATTGAAGCAATAATGGAAATCAGAAAATATCCTTAACGAAACAAACTGACAATCAAAAATATTTTCCTTTAAGTTTCAACCCATTAAAAACTGGTATTTGGGAAGTGTTCCTGTATTATCCCGATCGAAGACAAGGGATCTTTTTTATAATCAACTACTTGTTTTTTTCAGTCCTTCAGCAAAATCCACAGACAATCAATTATAATTTCTGTTGGTTAGGACTTGGATGAAAAAGTATCGTCTTCTCTTCTCAAGCGAAGAGAGACCTTCTTAACCGCAAGGAAAAATCAAGGACAACGGGTCCTGGAAGCCCCCCAACGAAGACTAAAAACCATCGGGTTTGATCAAAATATCGATTCTACGATTCAAGCCACGCAATTCATCCGTATCATTAGCCACTTTGGGCCGGGTCGAAGCATAACCCGCGATTTCCATGCGGTGCCGCCGGATGCCGAACTGCTCCAAAAGGCGAGCGATTGAAGCCGAACGAGCACCACTTAACTCCCAATTAGAGGGGTATTGAGCACTGCTGACTGGAATATCATCGGTATGTCCCTCAATAATGACACGATTGGGGATAGCATGAAGAATTTTTGAGAACTGCTCAATGATCTCTTCACCAGCTGTAGTGGGTTTGCCCGAGCCACGGCGAAACATGACGGAATCGCTGAAAGAGACTGTGATCCCCCGATCATCCACAGTAATATCTGTGACTTCGGCGATTTCACTTTTTTTCAAACTACTCTCAATACTTTCCATGAAGGTGGGCAGACCGGAAAACTGAAAGGGAGAAGCCGGTGGGCCCCCTTTAAAGGAAGCGGCGACAGCATTAAATTTCTGAGTTTCCGTACTAGACATGGACCAGAGTAAAATAAAAAAAATCATCAGCAAGGTAACCATATCACCATAGGTGTAGATCCATTCGACCCGTTCTTCACCACAATTGCATTCGCATTCTTCTTCAATCGCCATTAGCTTGCCTTATCCCCGCTAAACTTTAACTCTTCATATTTTTTCTTCAGATCCGGCGGCAGGTAATTCATCAAATCCTGCTCAATAAATTCAGCTCGCTCATTCTTTTCAATGAAAAGGATTCCATCTCGAACCATCTCGGAAAGGACCATCTCATTCAGTCTTGCCGTCTCTAAAGCATTAGACCAGGGGACAAAAACCCCACTGGATAATAAGGATCCATAAAGAGTAGTAATCAAGGCAACGGACATGTTCGGTCCAATCGTAGAGGGATCATCTAAATTCTGTAACATCAAAACTAACCCAACCAAGGTTCCAATCATACCAAAGGCCGGAGATAAAGAGGACATCTGCTTAATGACCATCATGTCCGCTTCTTTCTTTTTATCGGCATACTTGATTTCCGCTTGCATAATATCGGTGATCAGTTCCCGGTCCACTCGATCTACCACCAGACGCAACCCATTGCGCAAGAATTCATTTTCAATACTGGGTAAAGAATCTTCAATGGCCAATACATTTTTTCTAGCTACTTTGGCAACATCCACAATGATCACTAAGGTTTCAATCAGTGGTACATTTTTCGAACCGTAAACTTTCTTGATGGATTTTCCCATACCAAGGAACATATCTAAAGGATAGGAGGACAGAGTAGCTGCCAAGGTTCCAAACAATACGATGATTACACTGGGAGCGTTCCACATATATTGTAGATTGATCAGGACAATATCAGGAGTTACCACCCCAAAAAGGAAAACCACGATGATCCCGACAGTTCCCAATACCGCTGCTATATCCATGATTAAATTTTTCTCTAAAACATTTGATGTATTTTATAAGTCACTGAATTTAAGAATGCCTTACGACGCAGAAAACAAGCCAAAAAGAAATCACACTCTCGAAGAGTCTCTGCCTCCGGGGACAAGCCGCTTTTTTAAAGCCTGTGGAAGACTTAGGTGTATTGATTGCATTCAGTATGTTCTAGATTATTCCTAGAGTATTGTCACTCTCCATTCAACTCAGGATCGTGGCTATAAATCATTGCTTTCCCAAATTTAATCCTTTATTTCAGAAGTAATGATTGATTTGGGTGCTAAAACCTTCGGTATAGGAGTTCCCTATGCTAAAACTCTAAAGTGAAGTTATGAGATATTTTTGGATCTTCTGCTGTTCTTTTTTTTTACTCACCGCCTGCCGCACTCCAGAACCTATTGTTGAGCGTGAAGTGTTCAAACCTGTGCTCTGCGCCGAGCCTCGAGTACTGACAGCCTATGATTTTCATAACAGAGGCAAAGAACTCTTGGCTTCATACTTTAAAACCCGGAAGGAGAGTGAACTTTTTTTTTCCTGGTACGCCTCTGAGGACTCCGTCTATATGGCGCAAACAATCAATAACTGTTTCGACAAGCGTAACAAGCATTTCCATGCGGTGAGAAATATCATTCAGAAAAATAAAATCCTGCAAAAACTGATCGTCCAGAACATGAGGCTTGACAGTCAGGCTCAGGTATCGGAATTATTCCTGGAAGATTACCGGAAAATTTTTATGCGCGACATCCAGTAGGGTGCCAAAGCATGCTCAGTGGCTCCAGAAGGGGAGTGCTGGGAGAATTATTGAAAACGTCGTAAAATCAAGTCAAGAAAAACAGGAATGATCGCCAATTATCACGATACGATTGCAGGAATCGCCACAGCGCCGGGAGAAGCCGGCGTTAGTATTATCCGTCTCAGTGGAGAAAGCGCCCTGGAAGTTGCGGAAAAATTATTTCGCTCTAAAAAAGGGACAAGCGTCGCAGAGCTCAAGAATCGTCTATTAACCTATGGCTGGGTCGTTAAAGAGGAAAAAACTATTGATGAGGCTCTGCTTTGTGTCATGCGGGGGCCTCATAGTTTCACCGCCGAAGATGTGGTCGAAATTCATTGCCATGGAGGAAGTTTCCTGACCCGATCCATCCTTGAGTTAGCCCTGGCTCACGGTGCTCGCCTGGCCACTCCGGGAGAATTTACCCAGCGAGCTTTCCTCAACGGGCGGATTGATCTAACTCAAGCGGAAGCCACAAACGACTTAATCCAGGCCAAGAGCACTTTAGGTTTGGAAATGGTCGTCAATCAGCTCAAAGGGAAACTCTACCAGAAAATCATGGATTTTAAGGAGCAGATCTCCTGGGTCCTGGCTTTGGTGAATGCGGGCATTGATTTCCCTGAAGAAGATGTAGTATTTTCCCATCTCGAAGAAATAAAAAGCAAACTCAGCCATGTGGCAGTAGAGCTCAAACAGCTCATCCATTCCGCTGATACGGGAATCATGGTTCGTGAGGGCTATAAAGTAGTCCTGGTGGGTGAACCGAACGTGGGGAAATCCAGTATCATGAATGCTCTGCTGGGTGAGGCGCGAGCCATTGTCACTAAGATCCCTGGAACCACGCGGGATACGATTGAGGAGTCTTGTATTATCGAGGGGATCCCCATATCCCTTACGGATACAGCCGGGATTCGTGAAACCGATGATTTCGTAGAAAAAGAAGGCATCAATCGCTCTTTTTCCGCTATGACCAAAGCAGACTTAATCCTCTGGGTGATTGACATGGAATCCCCCACCTTCACCATGGCCTTGCCGGAGGAGGTCACCGAGCGAAAAGTACCGGTTTTACTGGTTACTAATAAAAGTGATTTGGTTGAAGCAGTGGAACTCACACTACCAACAGCCATCCAAAATTATCCGAAAATCGCGATTTCCGCGAAAAAAGAACAGGAAATTGATCGCTTAAAACAGAAGATTTTTCAGTTTATTTCGGGGAAAGTCGGTGCTTTGGCTGAAGATACCATGTTAACTAATTTGCGACAGAAACAGGCCAGTGAAGCTGCTCTGCTAGCCTTACAAGAAGCAACGCAAGCTCTGGAAGATGGAATGGGTGAAGAGTTCCTGACTGTCGACTTGACGCAAACACTGCATGCTTTAGGTGACATTGTAGGTGAAACCACTCCGGACGATATGCTCAACCGGATTTTTTCTCAATTCTGTATAGGGAAGTAAGATGACTCAATCTTCCGATCTTGTGTTGCAAGAACTGGTGTGGAAAAAGCAAGAACTGGTTCGCCAACTATTATTGGCTTCACAAAAATATGCCTTACCTCAACAGGAAGCGGCAGCGGAAGAAATCTTAAAGTCTCGTGCGGAACTCATTCCCTTCTTAGAATTGAACGATCGTTGTATTGAGCAAAGAGAGGGAGAAATAGGCTGCCTTGCCAAAATACAGGAAAAAGAGCTATATCAAGACATCAACTTCATGATCCAGGCGATTGCCGATAACAATCAAATCGGCATCCTGCTACTGGAAGAAGAAAAAAAAGTATTAACTCTGGAAAAAAAACAACTGGAACGTGGCAACAAAGTTTCAGGCTATTTGAAGCAACAAAGCAGCTTCAAGCCCATGTTTTCTTCAAAGACCTCAACAGCCTCTTGACCCTCACAGCAGCTTTCATCGACTCGTGATCGCCCACTGCGACGGCAGAGCCTCAAATGGGGGTTTCACGGAGCATTGAATGAAAGTCAGCGACACAACCTCACAACGCCAATATCATTTCGAGACCTTTGAACGTTTAGTAAAAACAGAGTCAAAAGTGCGCATCATTGAGATCGAGGTCAAAAAAGCATCCCCTAATGAACTGCAAGATATCGAACTGCCTGTGAGTATTGAACGAGCGGCAGAACGTAGACGGGAAGCCCTGAGTGATTTTTTTGGAGCATCCATTGATTGGAGAGAATTGCGTTTTGTCCACTTTGCCAAGGATGGATTGATCTACATCAACGTCATTGAAAAAGCGACGGGGAGGGTCCTGCGTACTATCACCGAACAAACTTTGGAGAAGATGAGCGGTGATTTCAAACATATCACAGGAAACACAATTAATATTAGCAGCTAAGCAATATGTCCGGGTATCGGCGACACAAAGCCATTCGAAGAATTTTAGGGGATAAAAGAAAAATCCCCAAGCATTTAACGCAGGATGTCAACCTTTCTGCCGAGTCCTTGGAAAAGGCGCGAGAGTTTTACCGGGAAAATCCCTCTATTGCTCATACAGCCTTACCACAGAAACCGGAAACGGAAAGTATACGCCGTTCTAAAGCAGAGTATTTTCATTACCAACAAGAGGTTAAACTAGCCAAGCACCTCCAGCGAGAATTGCCCAAACCAGCTCCCGGTCGCTTGTTGAAACTACCCTTACCTAAATTTTCCTTCCTGGAGGAAGAGTAATCTCTTAAAAGCCAAATTCAGCCAACATATTATCAATGTCTGCCTGCTTGACTCCCTGTTCCGCACTCTCCCGATTATCTTGAGGGCCTTCCAAGACCAGACCATCTTCTGTCTTACCGATCAAAGGTGACAGGTGCTCAGGCTCCGTTGTTTCGGTTTCTACCGGGACACCCATAGTCCCACTATATTTTTTGAGAATTCCCAATAGTTTTAACTCTAGTTCTTCAATAAAACTAATAATTTTCTTCAGAGTCTGCCCGGTTAAATCCTGGAAGGATTGACTGCCGATAATCCGGAAATAAACCCCCTCATCTTCTCGCATCCTTTCCGAACGTTGCTCTAAAACCCCAATCACCTTCGATTGCAGCCCCACTAACATGGGATCAATGCTAGCAGCCAACTGAGGGTTTTCTCCCTTCAATGACTCCAGTTGCTTCTGAATGGAAGCACACTCCTGCAGTACCTGCTGATTTTTTTGTTGTTCTTCAGAGCTGGATTCTAACAGGTTTTCCACATCATCCAAGGTAGAGTTAGCCGCCTCTTCCATGCGATGGATCACCAAGTTAAGCTTATCAATGGCATCAGGCATCTCATCACGCACAGCAGAGCCCAACTCTTCCGTTGGCACATGATCACTAAAATCCTGGAGTGAATTATAGATTCCCCGCACCATGAGGCCAACATCATTGATCAGGAAATAACTTTCCTTGCTGGCAGTCAGATGATGAATATAGTTGATTGCACTCCCCATATCCCCTTGATCCTTCCTGATGATAGCCTTAAAAAAGCTAGCAATCGCCTTAATCAACAAGCGGATCTTATCCATTTGCTGAGGTGGTAAGAGTCGCACTAAATAATAGATCTTTTCTTCGATCTCGTGCAGTTCCTGTTCAACCTCTTCAATGTTTTTGGAGAGCTGAAGATAGGCATCGTTAATGGCGAAAAAATCATCCCCCGGCTCATCAGGCAGCATGAAATGTAGCTTCTCACCTTTAAATTTTTCCAGGGAAAAGCGAATATAGGCGCCAATCAACTCCATGGAGCGCACATTCACCGCTCCTAACTCTAAGTTGTTCATACGTTTTAAGATGAGAGCACGAACCTTTTCCGGTTCTAACTTGTCCTCATCGGCAAACATGACTAACAGCTCATCGTAATCCTTGATAGCACGATACAACTGAACAAAACTATCAAGGAAATCCGTTCGAGAAATGGAGATTTTTGTCCCGTTTGCTTCCACTATGCTGTTCCAGAAAGAGGGTTATTGCTGACGAGCAACTAATTTCTCGCGCAGTGATTCGATATTTTTAAGCATTTCCCGTTTTCCTGTGAAAGACTCAGCTTGATTCAGTAGGTTCAACAGACCTTGAACATCTGCCTCACCCAGGGCACTTTTTGTCAACTTTGCTTTCACGTAATCCATAGAAATAATGATTACATTTTCTCTCAACTGATTCCGCTTGGTTAAAGCGTTAAAGAGTTGGGCATCTGTTTCCGCAAATAGCGCCGCCTCTTCAAACTGCTTGATACTGCCCATCAACTTATCAATTCTTGTCAGCTCATCACGGATTGTTTGAGACTGCTTGTGAGTCTCCACCGCCAAGACATAAGCCCGCCCATAATCGGAATTTGTTTTGATAGCTTTAGTCACCCTGATCTCCCGGATCGAATCTTTTTCTGCAGCTCTACGCTTTTCCGCTTCCATCAACATACCACGGCTGAGTACAGACTGATCAATCAAGTTGAAAAAGGTCACATACATTGAGTTGTCGCTATTTTTGTAAACGACCGGTGGAATATCCATCACCATAGGATTAAATACGGACCGTAACAGCAACCGCTGGGGAAAGCGAGGGTTCTTTACGACTTTAATATCATGTAAGTACTCCAAGCTTTTGATCGGACGCACCTCAAATTTCTTCTCACTATTGGGAATTGTGATATCTAATACAAATTCCTGAACCATTTTCCTGGTTCTACGATCCAAACGTTTTCTCTCATAAATCTCATAGGGTAGTTGCTCGCCCTTCAATTGAATGGGCTGGTCAAACTGGATTTCCAAACCAAATTGAGAAACGCCGTCTACAATTTGCCCCTTAGCATGAGGCAGTATTTTAGTTACATGATATGCCCGGCCGAAGGTATCCTGCTCAAGCTGTTCCTCCATTAAGAGGTAATTGTTTCTACGTAACATATAGGCATCCTCATAAGTCAACAGTTCCGTCATACCGTTATAGAGGCTAATGATATAACGAAATTTACTGCCTTTTTCATTCCGTCCAAAAGCTGTTTCCGCTGGGGAAATCAGATTGAAAGACTTGATTTGGAAACGGAATTTTTTACCTGCCAAAGGATCATTTTTCTTGAATACCTTAATGTAAACATTGGCCTGCAAGGCGAGGCGGTGAAACTTATTCTTATCTAAAACTACAAACCGACTGTCTCGGGTGTCCAGGAATAGAAGATTACGATTATTGGATAAACGCAGTTTATCATCGCGGCTCCACTTATAGATTTGATCGATATACCATTTATGAGCACTACCATCACTCAGAATAACGGAAAGGAAGTAGTCCTTCACCGTATCATTCTGTACATAGGTAGATGAGATGGTATAGCGGCCAAAAGTCCCCTTATCCAGTACTTTCGCTAAGGACAGTGCTGTTTGTTTATCCGTATATTTGGGAATCCCATTAGCGGCCCCACCTATCAGGAAAAAGATCATTAAGATGAATGGTAGTAATAACTTTGCTCTCATCGCTTTCCCTAAAAAATTGTTTTCATGATCCTGTCAATCCACTAGAACTTACTTGTAGTCTTTACCGATATAGACTTCAATATCAACTCCGATCCGCTCACTTTGATTTGGCATCGGAATAATACGCTGTTGTCCAGGAATCAGCTTGGCTAGGAAGAGCGCACTCTTTAAGTAGTTTTCCCTGAAGTAGATCGTAGTCCTGGGCATGCTGGCATCCGTGGCATTGGAAATATTAATAATATCCAGTTTGATACCTAATGTTTCCTCGATGTATCGCTTTTGCAGATTACCCAGAAAAACAGACAGTTTGTAAGCTCGTTTGGCATAACCGCTAGCATTCAAAATCGACACTTGCATGATGCTAGGCTTGTGATAACTCTTCTTGATTTGAGTGACACCAGTCATCAGCACTGCTTTTTTCTTGACCACCTTTTTTTTCTGCAACTGCTGGAAGCGAAGCTGCTCTTTTTGTTGTTTACGTTCGGCCTGAAGGCGCTGTTTTTCTGCACGTGCTTTTTCTTCAGCAGTCCGTTTGGCCTGAGCTTGTTTTTGTAAGCGCCCAAAATCCTTAAGTCGCAACCTCAATTGATTGTCACGGATCGGGCGAATCAACTCAGGAATCAAAATTTTTGTTGCTTGCACGACAAGATCAACCACAAAAAACACGTCTTCACCTTTTTCCTGAATATCTTCCTTAATTTGGATATTTTCCAGATCACTGCCGGCGGGGAAATTAACAAAGGGAGCTGGTAGTGTTTCCGGATCGACTAAGGTATTGGGTAAAGAAATAGAGAAACTCTTATTTCTACGGTCTTGTTTGATCACAACTCGACTGAGCTGGCGCGCGTCCAGGATTCCTTCGATATTCAGTATGCTGTCAGCCCCTTCCTTAGTCAGGGTCACCTTTTTGATGATGTTTCCCTGAGAAACTGAACTGGATTGTGCAAAGACAATGGGGATGATCCCAAACTGGATAACCAGCAAAAAGACTAAACTTAGTTTCAAAGGTAAAAATCGAATCATATTACCACTCCCTTGGAGAATTGTCGGGGTATCTTCTTGTTTTTTCTATAGGCTTATTTTTTGATACAGCTGGAATGCACAAAAAGGACCACTTAATAAAAAAATACGGGGATTTTGCGTTAACATATTTATTTGCTTTATTAATTCTTACTAACAAGTCCTACCCTGTCTTAGCAACCGGATTTTGCGTTTCCTGATTTTAACCCTTCGATTTTCCAGCTTAAAACTCGCTGAACCTTTGAAAATGCCTGACTAACGATGCTAAGGTTGCCTCCCCACCCAATTCCCCCAGATAAGGTAATACAACCATTTGAAATGATGATTATTAAAATATAAAGAGTCCTTTGATAAGAAAAGAGAGTACTTCTCTCACTAGGGGAACTCAGCAAAGAAAAAAAAATAGAAAAAAGCACCTATATTTTTAAGAAAGCGAATTGATTAATCCTAAAGAATCACGTAAATAAAGACCAAGAAAACGAAAAATTCTAAAATAACCACGAATGAGGAACAATGATCATCCAGTGTCGTCATTGTAATGCGACTTATCAAATTGACCCTAAGAAGGTTCCTAATAAAAATGCCTTTGTTCGCTGCTCCAAGTGTTCTCATTCTATCCCTGTGGCTTCGGACGAGCAGATTAAGGTTTCCAGCCAGCGCCCTCAGAAACTGGTTCACTGTGATCAATGCCATGTTCGTTATGCTATCCCGCTGAGCCACTTCAAAACACCAACCATCAACGTACGTTGCGGAAAATGTAGCTTTGTCTTTGAGGTCAGGAAAGAGGACGCTAGTGAAGAGAGTCCGGCCAAAGAGATCTTTGAAAACCAGCTCTCCTCTCCGGAAGAAGACGATAACATTCAAGTAGACAGCCTTTTTGATGATATAACGAAAGAAGAGGTACCTGAAGAGTTTGAGGATACTGATGAATTCATGCAAGAATTTAGTGATAAGACGACATCCTCCACTTCAATGGGTGATTCAGCCGGAGAAGATTCTTCGGATTTTTTCAGTGAGGATGAGGGAAGCAACGAGAAACCTAATTTTTTAGACAAGCTTAATCAAGAAGAGGACAATAGTCCTCCTGACTTCTTGAGTGATTTTACAGAAGAAGAAGAAGAAGAAGAATCGACAGATTTTCTAGGTGATTTGGAAAAAGAAGAAGAATCGACAGATTT
>NVSR01000046.1 GCA_002401295.1 SAR324 cluster bacterium
TACAGAACTGAAGATGTGGGTGGGAGGTCAACTTGTAACAGCTAGTATTGCTGTGAATGGCAAGAATGCCACCTTGCAGACACAAACAGTTTTTCAAACCTTCTTGAACCAGCCGAAGGCCACAGTTAATTTTCAGGTTACGGATGCTGCCGGGAATACCAGCCAACTTGTCCGAACGTTTCAATTGAAGTTCCGACCCAAATTCTCTCCAATTTTAAAAATTGGTGTGGGCAACCTGCGGACACAAGTCAATCGAGTTGGAACCTTGGTGGTCACGGCAGATCGGGAAATCGAACAATGGAGAGTTTTCCTTGATCAACAACCGCTGAACTTACCGCAACCAGTAGCCTTGCCGCAATCAGCTTCCCTCAATGGGCAGAAAGGGTTGAAAACAAGCTTTTCCATACCGGCTTATCTGTTTCAGAATTTGCGGGAAGGACGGCATCAGCTTTTGGTAATGGGAGAAGATGATTTCCAGATCAAAGGTGAAGTTTTGTATGAATTCCTGTTGGATCGTACGCCTCCTCAGCTGAAGTTACCAATCCAAGTTTTAAACAAGGTTGGGTTGGCACCTCGCAATCCATTGATGGAGCGCTTGTTGATTAAAGAAGGTGAGGGGTTGCAATTCCATTGGATGGAAGCGATTACGAATGCTGAGTTAATCATCCAGGACAGAAAAGTGCCTCTGTTGATCGCTCAAAATAGATTTTCTGCTTCTCTTTATACAATGAGGATCAAACAATGGATGGGTCAAAATCAGCAGGTACCCTTTCAACTGCTGATTCGGGATCAGGCCGGTAATCAATCCCGTATGTTTGGTAATCTTGTGTATAAACCGCGCCCTCTAGCGAGTCCTCAATTGACCATTGGGAATGGGGATTCATTGATTAAAATAAATAAAATCACGAGCTTGATGGTGAATGCGGACCGAAAACTCTATCAGTGGAAGGTGATCTTGGATGGCAAGGAACAAAAACTCTTGCCGGAGAAAACTCCACTCAAAGCGCGTCAGAAAATTCTGATTCCACGGATAGCTTTCTCCCAACTCGAGGATGGACTGCATCAGCTCCAAGTCTTAGCTGTCGATGATTTTGCTCTACTGGGAAAACAGACCCTTGATATTTTTTTGGATCGTAAAGCTCCGCAAATTCAAAAACTATCCAAGAAGCTCTCGCTGAATAAAATCAAACTGGATAAAGGGGAAAACCTAAGTATTGTATGGGATGAACCTCTGAGCCGGGTGGAAGTGCTCCTGGAAAAGAAAGCTTGGCCAGCAGTACTGAGTACGGACAAGAAAACTCTGATCATTAATGGGGATCCGGGAAAATTGGACTTCAAACTGAAACCCCTTCAGATCATAGTTTATGATGAGGTAGGTAATCGAACCAAGATCAATGGCAAACTGGCTTTGAAGATTCCCCGAGAGTTGGCTCTGCGGAACAATCATAGGGATACGATTCTTAAGAAAGGTCTGTTAGTCAGTAATCAAGTCATGCTGACCTCTCGTCCGGGATTCTCTCTTAATAAAAGTAAACCATTGAAAAATAGTGAGAATGTTGAAAAATTGGAAAAACTTAAGTATAAAAAAAGAAGTTTTTCCAGAATCCATGGCTCATTGAATGACTCTTTCCTGAATAGTTTTTAGCCACTATTTTTGAGGGACTGCCTTTAGAGCAGTCCTCTCTCTTTTTCAACTTGCATTTTTGTAAGAGATATATCATTCTTTCACTTTAGTTTTTTTTGCTCTTTCCCTTGCTCTTTTTAGGATTCAAAGATTTTCTTTTAAGATATTGAATCCCAAGGGACTTTTTATCAACCTTCAAATATTAGCAGCTGAGGCGTAGTGAGTATCACGTGTTCAGAACCTAATAAGCTTCATTTAGGTGCTTTATTTTGGGATTTCTAAAAAATCTATTTGCCAGTTTAACCGGGCGTGGGTCTAAAGCTTGCTCAGGAACGGTGAAGTGGTTCAGTCGACAAAAACGATTTGGTTTTATCGAACAAGACGGTGGTGGGGATATTTTTGTACACTTGAGTCAGATTCGAGACTCAGGTCTCAAAGGACTATTTCAAGGAGATCGAGTAGAGTTTGAGATCTCTGAGAATGAGAAAGGACCCTTTGCCTGTAAAATTAAAAAACTATAATACCAATCATTTCTCCCTGTCATCTCTTGGAGAAATTTATTATTTCACTTTTTTCATTTGATCTCACCTTTTTCAGTTCTCCCACTCCAGGTAATCACCTGTTTTATACTTCTAAGAGTGGGAGGATGCGCTTCCTTATCTGCAGAAACTAGAGAACTTTAATCAGTTCTACTTCAAAGATCAGACCAGCATTTGGAGGAATCACTCCCCCTGCACCTGCAGCACCATAGCCCAATTCAGGGCGGATATAAACTTCGATTTTCATCCCTTCTTTCATCAGCTGTAACGCTTCAGTCCAGCCGGGGATCACTGCATTGACGGGGAATTCAGTGGGCTCACCTCGTTTGTAACTACTGTCAAACTCTTTTCCATTCAACAGTCGTCCTGCGTAATGAACACGTACCACATTAGTGGCCTCAGGTGATTTTCCCGTTCCTTCAGTCAAAACCTTGTACTGGAGCCCGGAATCCATGGTAATCACGCCTGTCTTTTCGGCATTTTCTTGAAAAAATTGATCTACTGAAGGCATATTCAAATCCTTGCTTGGTGCGAATATTGATCCTCCCATCTGGAGGAGTTTTGTTAAAAAAGACATCATTAATGTTTGATTTCTCGGTTTAGAGTACGCTCTATGCTTTCTATCTTGCCGGATAGTCTCCCTTCTTTATCTTTCCGGGCGTCAATTTTGATTGAGCAGCTAATACGGCCACAATCCTGGCTCATGCGCTCATAGCATTGTTTGACTACACCCATGACTTCATCCCACTCACCTTCTAAAACCGTACCCATGGGGTTCAGGCGATAGTCTACACCTGACTTATCGATAATGTCTATGGAACGGGAAACGTATTGACTAACTCCTTCACCCTTTCCCAAGGGTGACATGGAAAATTCTAATAAGACCGACATTACTCCTCCTCTAACGATTTAAGATTAACTTAGTTATCAGTTCCTTAAAAATTAGTAAATTTCTCTAAATCCTCAAGACCGCCAACCGCCAACCCTGACACTACCTTTTATCCAGGTATGTTTGTACGTAGTCTTTGATTCCATCCTCCAAACTAGAGAAGGCTTCCGTATAACCGGCTGCCCGAAGTTTCCCCATCTCTGCCTGAGTATAATATTGGTATCGAGGTTGTAAGTCTTCAGGCATATCGATGTACTGAATATTTGGCTGGTGACCCATTGCCTGGAAGGTGGCTGTTACGAGATCTTTAAAGGAGCGCGCTTCACCCGTTCCTACATTGAAGATACCGTTCTGCTCGGGATGATCCAGGAAAAATAAAATGACCTTGACCACATCTTTGACATAAACGAAGTCTCGAAGTTGTTCCCCATCTTTATAATCAGGGCGATGAGATTTGAATAGTTTTACTTCACCCACAGCTTTAATCTGTCCGTAGGATTTATGGATCACGCTACGCATGTCTGCTTTATGATCTTCCCGCGGACCGTAAACGTTAAAAAATTTGAGGCCTACCATTTTAGAAAGCACCCCTTTTCTTTCTGCCCACAAATCGAAGAGAGACTTCGAAAAACCATAAGGGTTCAGTGGTTCCAGCTCTTTTAGGTCACATTCATCGGAGTAGCCCTTGCTGCCATCTCCATAAGTCGCGGCGCTGGAAGCATAAATATAGCGTACATGGTGCTGTAGACACCATAGGGCTAATCTTTGGGTATACTTGTAGTTATTTCCCATCAGAAAGGTGGCATCCAACTCAGTCGTAGCGCTGCAAGCTCCCATATGGATAATGCCTTTGATCTTACCGTCAAAACTTCCAGCTTCCAGAGCGACGATAAAATCCTCTTTATCCATGTAATCGTCCATAGTAAGGCCGATCAAATTCTTATATTTGTCATCAGATTCTAAGCGATCCACAACGAGGATATCATCAATTCCACGTTCGTTGAGACCGGCAACGACGCAACTGCCGATAAAACCTGAAGCACCTGTTACAACATACATATAGCAGCTCCTTTATTGAGATTGGTGGATATAGTCGACTATTTGTTTTTGAATTTCGGGATCTAGGGGAACATTCTCCAATAGGTCCTGATAGTCTTTTTTTAAGCTGTCTGAGCTTTCAGGATGATGGGCTATTAAATAATATTTCAGGAATCTGCGATGAACCGGTAAGAGGTTATCCGGGTCAAAATTGTCATTACTTTCTAGAGGAGGGCCTTGTTGGAACCATTCTTCACCACTCTGGAATAATTTCTCCAGGTAACATTGGCAGTGATCGTTATGGGGGAGCTCCGGCAATTCCCTCTCTTGAAAGTCCTTCCCGTAGATTTTCCCATCAGCCAACAAACAAGGCAAAGGCGTCTCCCGAGAGAAGCGCGTGTAAAGGCGTTCCCCCAAGAGGGAAGCTTGTTTGCCACGCAGTGCGGGAGAAACCCTGTTTTTTTTAGTTTTGAGTACCATGAATAGGATCATCGCTCCCAAAATCACCCAAAAATCGGGGGAATATAGATCAAACATGCTTACCCCGCTGTTTTTAACATTTCTTTAGCAACGGATAGGGCGGTTATAGTAATATCATTCCCCCCTAAAAAACGAGCAATCTCAGTGACTCTTTCTTCAGGTTGCAAGGGAGTGATTAAAGTTTTACTACTTTCCCCCTGAAAAATTTTCTCCACCTTGAAGTGAGTTGGAGCCTGGGCAGCAATTTGAGGAGAGTGCGTGATACAAATCACCTGACTTGTATGACTGATACTCCGCAATTTAATACCTACGGCTTCCGCAACCCAACCACTGATACCTGTATCAATTTCATCAAAAATCATGGTTCCCAAGGATAAATTATGGGTCAATGTGGTTTTGATCGCTAACATGATTCGAGATAATTCTCCACCCGATGCGACCCGTCCTAAAGCTTTCGCAGGATTTCCTGGGTTCGTACTGATTAAGAATTCTACCTGATCTAGCCCCTTAGAGGTTAAATCTTCTTTAGGTGTGATGTGGACAAAGAATTTACTTCGTTCCAAACCTAAATCTTTGAGGTGGTTCAAAATCAAAGATTCAAAGTCACCACACTTTTGTTGGCGTTGAGTCGAAATCTTGCGGGCATCTTCCTTCAGTACTTGAGTTAACTGCCCTATCTCCCGCTGCAAGTCATCCTGATTTTCTTCGATGCCTTCTAATTCGTCCAGATCGATTTGAAGTTGCGTTCGATAGGCGAAGACATCTTCCAAAGTAGCTCCGTGTTTGCGCTTCAGTTTGTCTAATTCCGCAAATCGTTGGTTGACCCATTCCAAACGTTGTGGATTGATTTCCAACGTGTCCAGATAGCGTTTCACATCACCCACCACTTCTTCAAGGCAAATCAATCCACCTTGTATCTCATCAGCCATGGCTTGTAGCTTGGGCTCAATTTTGACGGCATCGATTAAGGAATGCAAGGCAAGGGAGATCATATTGAGAGGGGAGTGTTCATTAGAACTCCATTCCGCTACGGGGGATAAAGCGCCGAGCAACTGTTCCCCATGGCCCAGCAGGATAAATTCTTCCTGCAGTTCCTTTTCTTCTGTCAGGGAAAAATCAGCACTATCAATTTCATCCACTTGATAGCGCATGAAATCAACTTTTCTCGCACGCTCTGCTTGACTGGTGAGCAACTCTTCTTGCTGCTGCTTTAGGTGGAGTAGTTGTTGATAGCCTTCCTGATATTTTCCGACGGCTTCCGCCAGTCCGGCGAATGCATCCAGATAATTGATGTGTGTATTGCTCTGCAGCAGCGTTTGTTGGGAGTGTTGACCATGAAGATCAATCAATTGCTTGCCCAATTGCACTAAGCAATTGAGGTTGGAGGCGTGATCATTAATGAAGATGGAATTTTTACCGGATCGATGGACTTTTCTGCGGATAACCAACAGTCCTTCATCTTCAATGTCTAAGGCTTGTAGGATCTCACGGACGGAAGCATTTTCCTGGATAGCAAAGGTTGCCTCCACGGACAAAAAACTAGAATCTACCCGAATCAAGTCCTTTGAACATTTTTCACCGAGAATGAGGGAGAGGGATTTCATTAAGACGGACTTACCTGCTCCAGTCTCTCCTGTCAGGACTGTAAAACCAGGGGGAAATTCTATAATTTGCTTTTCAACCGTCGCTAGATTTTGAACAAATAATCTTTCCAGCATTCTTTTAAAATTCCTCTGAAGTTACATAGAAAATTAATATGATTACGAGACTTCCCTGTCTGTAGATTTTTTCTTTGCTCTTTTGCCACTGACTGCCTCACGAACAGGACAGCAGTCCCAAGGTGAAAATTCCTTAGACCTCCCCATGATAGCGATAGCTTTGTGGGGAACCGTCACTGGAAACTGAGGAAATCATTCATTGATTTTCAAAAATTGTCGAGGAATTTTTCCTGAGGAGTGGCGAGAGCAGACGGAGGAAAAGGCTGCTCTTAATGTTGTGAGAGCTCGGGGGTGAGCTTCTGCCGCTTTACAGGTGGCTATCGCTGAATTTTACGAACCATTATATTATACTTTTTGATGCGGTAACGTAGTTGGCGCAAACTGATCCCCAATAATTGTGCTGCTTTGATTTGCACCCCTTTAGAATCATATAAAGCGTTCTCAATGGCTGTGACTTCCTCACTCTCTAAGGAATTGTGCTGCATGGCAGGTGAGTAGAGTGATGTGAGATCACGGCTTGGAATTGGTCGGGGGATGGTCATGCCTTTAAAATGATCCCCAAAGTACAAGAGTCCGTTTTGTTCCATCAGAAAGGCGGAGTGAATGGTATTTTCCAGTTCTCGCACGTTACCCGGCCAGCTGTGCTCCATCAGCAGTGTCCTGTCACTTTTGGAGATTCCAATGTTTTTTTGATCCTGTTGGTTGAACTGTTCCAGGAAAAAATCCACTAAGAGGGGAATATCCTCTTTCCTTTGTCTCAAGGTGGGGACTTCTAAACGAATCACATTCAAACGATAGTAGAGATCTTCTCGGAAGCTGCCATTGGCAATCGCTTCATCCAGATTGACATTGGTTGCACAAACCACACGCACATTCACATGAATGGTACGGTTACCACCCAGGCGTTCAAATTGCCCCTCTTGTAAGACTCTCAGAATTTTAGTCTGAAAACTTAAGGAGGTATCACCAATTTCATCCAGAAAAAGAGTTCCCCCATCAGCCTGCTCAAATCTCCCCTTCCGTGCAGTGATGGCTCCCGTAAAAGCTCCCTTTTCATGACCGAATAATTCACTTTCTAAGAGGTTGTCTGACAAGGCCGCACAATTGACTCCAATGAAAGGGGCTTTTCGATGCAGGCTTTTGTTGTGTACGGCGCGAGCAATTAGCTCTTTTCCCGTACCACTTTCACCACAAATTAAAACTGTGGCCTTGCTTGTCGCAACTTTGCCGATAATCTCTGCAAGGCGCTTCATCTTCTCACTTCTGCCGATAATATTATCAATGACAGTGGGGATGTCACTGCTTTCTCCGCTCGACTCTATGATTTGAGAGGAAGGAAAGCCACGGGCAATCATACTCACTGACAACATATCAGCAATAAAACGAGCAATTTTTTGAATCTCATTTAATTTATCATTATTTGAGACCATCAAGCTGAGAATACAGAGTGGAATCCCCTGCTGCTGATACACCACTGGCTGAATCACCGTAGATGAATAATTACCTTGAACACTCTTGGGGCAAGGTAGCCCAATAATATCTACCTCATCCGCATAAATCACCATGCCATGTTGTAACTTGAGCATGGAAATTTCAGGACGGTCAGCCATCCGTTGATTCCAGAGAGTTTTCTCTGTTTCTGAGACCTCGGGGGCAATGTCGATGAAATACTTATTCATGACACTATCTCGAATCAGAAGAATAGGATTCCGTATGGGCAGATATTCCTGCAACATGATCAGGACCATATTCATGTTCCGCGTCAAGTCACCACTGGAATTGAGTAATTTGCAGACTTGGTTAACTAGATTGAGGTACATAGTCTTCTTGTCTATCACTCTTGCGAGCCGTCAGTTCTACAAAAGAGCACAAGGTTCGAATTTTGAAACTAGGCTGGGTATAAATTGGGAATTTATCTTACTGCTTAAACCATACCAATGGCAGTTCTTATATCGCTTTTCTTGAATAGGATTCAATATTCAATCCCCTTGCCTTTACAGCAATACTGAGATTCAGCTTTAAAATTAGCTCCAGCTATCCTAGCTTTCTGATCTCTCGTAGGAAAGCATCTAGCGACCCTTTAAATACTGGTAAATGGTGTTATTATTAGCATTTTTGTTAATTTTGTCAATGTCGTTACTTATGGTGAGCTACAAGTCAAGGGGAGGATGAGAGGAGAAAAATCCTCTCTGTAGGAAAGGAAGGATTAGCGGCCGGCGATTAGTTTCAGGACATCTAACATCTGATCGAATTGTCCTACCAGGGTATCTAAACGTTGATTTGAATCCTTGTGCATGGCTATGAGTTCCATCTCCAAAGAATCCAGGCGTAGATTTGTCTTACGAATTTCTGTTTTGATTTCGATGGATTCGTCTTCAGAAGACCTGAGTTTTTTATTGCTTTTGACCAATTGCTCATGGATCTCCTGCATGGTGCTTTCTATGGTCTTCATCATAGTTTCAGAAGTTAAGGCCTTTGCCTGCATATGCTTATCCAGGCCCCCCAAAGCCTTAATTAGTTCTGCATTAGCAATGCTGTTCCCTTCTAACTCCAGCCTTTTAGCAAATTCTGTCATTTTTCTTCCTTGATTAATTAGGCTCAAACTGGATTGATTCTTCATCCTAAAAATAGAAACTATGCTGAGTCTGTCTCAACAGTGGAAGGTACATTATAATCAGGAACTATTTTAAAAACCAAGAGGCTTTTTGATTGTAAGGAAAGTTTTAACAAACCAGCAAGTTAAAGTAAAGTGCTCTTTTATATGAGGGAAATCTTCTGAAAATCCTGGGGCTTAATTCAGGTTTTTCAGAAGGTTTAGATTGAGAATCTGTTTTTTAGCCCTGCAGAGATAGGAAATCGTCACTCATAATTTCAGTTAATTGGAGTAAAATACCCTTCTCGAATAAATACCGGGTTAAAAGCCTATATTAGCTATTTTAAAGTATAAATATAACTAAAATAGCTAATAACATTATAGACATGAGACTACCATGAGATTGTCTGGTTTGTCAGATTTGCTAAATTTATATTTCCGTTAGTCTTTTGATTTAGTAGGTTTTTTTAAATGGCACGCAACTTGAGAAGGGGATGAATGGAATACATCTTTGTGTATTAAGTGTCTCATTGAAACCCATCTCCCTGCGATGAGTCACTTCTGTAAGAAAGGGAGAACCTTAAAATGTTTTTTAGTCAAAAACAAAAGGAGAGACAGATGACTGATTCAGTCGAAGTACTGGGCATGTTAAAAATGGTTTACACCATATATTGTTTAGCGGCCATTTCACTCATGGCTTGGTTTGGCAGAGGCCTGGCGGCCCCTGATGGCCAACCCAGGCTCGTAAAACCTTCAACCTTTTATGGGTTTGTCGGTGCTTTAGTATTTGTGGGTGTCGCGATTCACATTTTTACCTTCAATCAGATTCCTTGGGTAAAGATTGATTTCAAAAGAGATAATATCACGCCTGATCAGATTGTAAAGATCACTGCGAAAGATCATAAGTTCATCCTTCCCAGTGAAAGAATCGTAGCCCAGTGTAATAAATACATCTTATTCGATGTGGAATCCAAAGATTTGACTTATGGTTTTGGGCTGATTCGACAAAATGGTTCCATGGTGATGCAGATGCAAGTAGTTCCGGGAAGTCCGAATCAACTGATGTGGCAGTTTGGAAAAAATGGCGTCTACTCCATAAAATCTACGGAGTACTCAGGGCCTAAGGGAGTGTTCATGGAAGTCAAGAATGCTTTTGAGGTAACCGGATGTAGCGAAAATGATAAATATTCTATGTTGGAGGTGAAGTAATGGGGTTTGTTGATACATTGGTCAATGGGCATAAGGGGGGATTGAATAGCGCAGGCTTAACTCCGACTCAAAAAGTGACACTTAGAGCTGTAATCATGGGTGTTTTATTTTACGGCTTATCCGCTCTTGAAGGGATGATGATGAGAGCCAATGCAGTGGTCAGAGTTCCCGGTTTGGAGGACCCCAAGCATTATTTTGCTGTTTTAACCGTTCATCCTATTTTGGGGATTTTTGGTTCCACCTATTTGATCATTTTCGGGGCTTTTACTTTTTTAGTCCCTTACCTGATGAAAAAACAGCTCTACAGTATCAAGCTGGCGAATGCTACCTGGATGTTGATTGCCAGTGGCGCTATTTCAGCTTGGTTGGGGGGCTTTCTTTATTACTATGCACCGCTTTATACGCTTTATTGGCCGTTACCTGTTGACTTCAAGCAATTCAATGCGTGGGGTGGTTTGGTATTTATCCTTGGTATCGCCTTGATCATGGTGGGAACCATAGGTTTTATTTACAACATTTTTGCTACAGTCTTCTTGACGGGAGAGAATGAGGAGAAGGTCCCCCTCAAACCTATGCTACTCTCGGCGATGGGAATCGATGGCCTATTAAATATTATTTATAAGATGTCTGGACGGGAACCTTATGCCAAGGAACCTGCCATGTCATTACCGGTAGTTGCTATCGTTCGTGGTTCGATTGATGCCTTCTTGGATGCGGTGGTGATTCTGATTTGTGGTATTTTGATCTTAGTTTATGTTGTTGCGGACCTCTCCGGGGTCCCTTTAGACTATACCTCGGTCAACGCACTGCTTTATAAAAATTTCTTTTGGTGGGGTTTTGATCTGATTGCTGATGGCCTGGTACTGATTTATGTCGCTGGTACTTGGTATTTGTTAGCTATGATGATCTCCGGCAAAAAACTATTCATGCAAAATATTGCTCGTGCTGCCCTGTTGTTGGAGTTAGTCGTATCCTGGTTTGTTTGGTCCCATCATCTTTTAGCGGATCAGGGACAGCCTAATATGATGAAACTAGTTTCCGGTGAGATGGTGACGGCCTTTGAGCTGGTTACTCAAGGCATTGCCGTCTTTATCACCTTAGTCACTCTATGGAGTGCAAAACCCTTGAAGATGACCATGGAGTTGAAGTGTCTTTTAGCAGGACTCTTAGGTTTCATGCTGGCGGTGCCTGCGGGGATTTTACAAGCGGATATGGGACTCAATCGAATTTTGCATAACACACAGTGGATTGTAGGGCCGCATGTTCATGTGGCGATCTTGGTAGGCTTATCCATGACCCTCTATTCTGCGATTTACATCTTATGGCCCATACTGACCAATGGTGTGGAACTTTGGAGTACAAAATTAGCCAATTTCCATTTTTGGGGACAATTGATTGGTGGTATTGGTATGGGGGCTTTCATGGGCATGGCATCCATGGATGGAATGCTGAGGAGAACTATGTATGTCAATGGAGAGTACCAAACTTACATGATTCTGGCTGGTCTTTGTGGCTTGTTGTTGCTTGCCGCTTATGCCGCGTATCTGTTTAACATCGTGATGAGCATTGGTATTCAAGGGCTGATTGGAATCTTCACTCCTTCAAAACTGAAGACCAAAGAGTTGCTGCCTACTCCCGAGCAAGCGACAACTACGGCTTAGTCTTCGGTTCTCACTGTCCTCTGTAGGTTACTTCTCATAACCCCTATTCTCATGCTCCTACGTGGGAAGGCATATGGAATAGAAAGCACTATCTTTTCCAAGTCCCTAAGGGACTTGGAAACAAAATATCCCAGACGTAGGTCGGACTAAGGAGCGAAGAGTCGGAGACGCTGCGCTGACTCCAACCTACCTGTAGAATTATCAGTCTTAAATGCTAAATTTTTCCCACAAGTTCCTAATAACCAAAGGATTTAGATGATAAATATCAAAAAAGTAGTGGGTCAGATCAAAAATGATATCTTATATAACACGCTTCTTTTTGAGATCACAGAGGCATTGGATGACCAGGATCCAGATCTGCATGAGATTGAAAATTTATTGCAGAAGCACCCACATTATATTGCTGAATATAAAGAAATAAATAGGTTTAGCGAAATTTCCAGCATTCAAGTAAAGGATTTGGTACCCCAACCTGGAGATCCGGCTGTCTGCAAAAAATTAAAATTAGAAATCAATAAAAATATTAAACGCCTTAAGGAATTAGAGAATTTTGAAACTGATTCGAGTGGCAGTGCCTATTCCATTTGGATTGGTAGTGTGGGGGTGATGGTGATTTTTATGTTACACAATTATTTTGCTCTTTTTACGGAGCTCTATACGAGCCATGGTAATTATCTTTATGTCCTTTTTGCCCTCATCACCGCAGGGACTTATTGGTCCTACCGACGAATGAAACAGAATCATGAAGTTCAGCATCAAAGATTTCTAGTAATTTATCAAAAAACCAAGGCTTTGATTGCCAAAGGACTTGATACCAAATTCTTTRGAGATGAGGAGCTATATGTGTGAACTTAATCATCGCTATCATCCCCTCAAGCTGAAAAATWTCCCCTTCACGTCCCTNCCAGCGTTTTTTCCTACARTCCGTTGACCAACTCTATTTTGAGAATKGCCATRCTMACCGGATCAATGCTCACCAAAATAGGTTTYCCACTTGCGTGGATCTCATCTRCGTTRGCAATAAGCCTATGAGAACTTGTAACTTTCAGGCTTGATTCCAAGACYTGYCCCCACTCYTGGAGYTTTTGGCTGATATAAGCAACAGAGTTATTTTTTATCCCAAGATATTTAAGTGTTCTTGAAATGGATTTTACAGAGGCTGTATTTTCAAGCCTTAAAAGCAAAACAAGACGTTCCCAGTTATCCCCTGAAATGCTAGAGTTCGGGGGATCAAAATTGGTATAACAAGATTCAAAAAGCGACAATAGAATCCCAAGTTGCTGATCAAACATTATTGGGTCGCTCCGCTCTTCTCAGGTATGTCATCTCTCCCCCTTTGTGAGTTGTTTTTGCGAACATCAGGATAACCTGATTTACTCAAAAAAGGGGAGGGGTGGCTTGTTACAGCTCAGATTATTTCTTTCCTTTTTTTAGCAACGGTTAACTGGGATATGAACGGAGTCCATATACTATTTTATCCCGCTATTTTTAAAACAGAGGACTCTGGTTTCACTATAAAAAAAGGCAATAGAGCTTCAAGCGGAGAAGGTATGAATTTAATGAAACTGACTATAATTTTCTTTAGTAGCTTCTTGTTTACCCCTAGTATTTTTAGTAACACTCAGAATTTAGTGATTGGATTAGGGATGGGGCATTTTGCCTATTCAAGTGTTGATTATCCACATGAAAGGCAAATTTATACTGAGGATAGTTCTTCCACAACAAGAGGGGAGGTACAAGGGGGCTATCAAGGTCAGTTTTATATTGAATGGTATTTATTCGGTAACCTTGGCATTGGCTTTCGCCAACTTTCAACTTTCAATCTAACCTTCCCCATTCCTATCTTTGAATCTATAGTAGGTAATCATTTTGAAGATAAAATTACAATCAATTCTCGTTTAATAACATTACAGTGGATTTTTTTAGGTTCCAAAAGCTATGCCCGTTTGGGGGGCATAGTTGGTAGTGGTACGACTAATTATAAATGGGAAACCTCCTGTTCTGGCACCTCTCTGGGACGAAGTTGCGAAGAGCGGGGCATCCTGAATCAAAATAGGGCAGCAACAGGGAATGCTCAACTCACCGGTCTATTTTTAGATTGGGGGGGAGACGACTTTGGTGCTCGTCTTGGATACAATCAATTAAAGACAGACAGTTTTAGTGAACTAAAAAATGAGGATAGTTCCGGTAACATAACTACAATCAGTGATTTGGATGGTTCGGGGAGCGGATATTATCTCGACTTCAGATGGGCTTGGTAATTTTTTGATCTCCCTCCCTTGTTATACTCAAACCAGTTGGCTAAGTGAGCAAATACTATTCTATCTCTGTGATTTTTCAAGATTTATAAAACTTGTAGATGCTATTTTTTCGAACTTTTGCTAGGGGTAAGTCAATATGACGCAATAGAGTACTCAAGAATACTGCACAGCAAGACGCTTGCTTAAAGTCACTAATCCACAGCCATAAAAAGCGAATGTTTTTCAGCAAAAAAAATCGAGACGAAAGGAAAAGGCTCAAAGAGGAAAAACGAGAAGCTGTCCTCACAGAAAAAGAGCTTAGTAAACAGATATCGGAAGCCGAACAAGAGGCACAGACCCAAGTTCAAGAAACAGTTTTAACTAAAGAAATCAAAGCGCCTCAAGAGGAGAAAACTTCCTTTTTCGGTAAATTCAAGCGTGGCCTGTCAAAAACCAAGCAAATGTTCACGGGCAGCCTGGATCAACTTGCCGGAGAGGATCCCATTGATGATGACTTCATCGAAGATCTGGAAGAACGGCTGCTAGGTGCTGACTTAGGATTTCCGACTACGGAAAAAATCATCAATATTATCGAAGAAAAGCATAGAAAAAAAGACATTCAAAGCCAAACAGAAGCCATTGAGACAGTGAAAAAGGTAATCTCCGAGATTTTAGATCAGGGAGATCACACTCTTCCTCTCGCTGAATCAGGGCCTACTGTCTATCTCTTTGTAGGGGTGAATGGGGTTGGTAAGACTACATCTATCGGCAAACTAGCTGCCAAATTCAATCAGGAAGGCAAGAAGGTTCTGGTTGCTGCGGGAGATACTTTCCGTGCTGCAGCAATCGAGCAACTCAAGGAATGGGCCATTAGAGCCGACGTGGATATCATTGCCAATGCCAGTAATTCCGATCCTGCTGCTACCATGTATGAAGCCGCAGAAATGGCTGTAGCTGGCAACTATGATATTCTGCTTTGTGATACTGCTGGTAGATTGCAAACTAAAAAGAATTTAATGGATGAGCTAGATAAAATGCAACGGGTGATTAAAAAAGTCATTCCCGATGCACCTCATGCATCCATCTTAACGCTAGACGCCAATACCGGGCAGAATGCCATCATTCAGACGAAAGAGTTTTCCAAGCTCATCGGTTTGGATGGACTGATTGTGACGAAGTTGGACGGTACCGCAAAGGGTGGTGTGATCATCGGTATCGTGAATGAGTTTGAAATCCCCGTATATTATATTGGTGTGGGAGAGGCTATTGATGACTTGCAACCCTTTTCACCACGACTTTTCGCAGACTCCCTCTTTGAAAAAGAGAAGGGTGAGTAAAGGTTAAAAATCAGATCTTTCCTCAAAATTCCAATTCCCTCCTGGTGAATTCACCGGGAGAGTGCCAAAAATAAGTCTTCGATTTACCTCCTTCTAGTAAAAAAACTTCGATTATTAGGGTTATGAAAAATCAGCGATTGATTGAGCGTCTTTTTTTCGGTATGGGGCTGTTATTTCTATGTGCTTCCTTGCTCATGGTTTTAATCGAGTCCAGTGATGTCCTTTTACTTCCCGGATCACCTCGTTTTCCGGCCATTGTGCATTTGATCACTCTGGGCTTTTTTGCTTCCATGACCATGGGGATTCATTACCAGGTATTCCCACGGCTTTTCAAGCGAGAGATGGCTTGGAAATCAGGAAGCTGGATTGTTTTCGTACTGCATCTTGTAGGTACTGCCATGCTGGCTCATGGTTTCGCGACGGGGAATAAAGTGATGGTCTATTGGGGAGGTCACTACCTGGTATCAACCGCGATTATGATCTTTTTCGGGCAATGTCTGGTGACGATAATCCGTACTTCCAAGGAACACCGCAAATGGAGCTATATTTTACCAGGATTGGGGATGTTCCTCACTGTAGGCATGGGATCCATGTTGGCTCTTGACCTGATGTTTGGCACTTATGAGCTTTATCATTATGGATATATTGTTCCGCACCTGTTGATGGGAGCCTTTCTTTTCTTAATTCCTATGTTGCTCTTCCCTTATTATGCTGTGGCTTCGCCTAATGAGGAAAACCACGTCCCTTTAAAATTGATTCCTATTATTTTGGTCGTCGTGGCTTTGATGGCCATTGTCAGTATCTTTTACGGCTGGAACTACAATCGATCCTCCATCCTGACATTAGGCTGGGTTGATTTGATGGGATTGATGGCTGTCTTGATCATTCAAGAAGCAAAAGTCGGCTGGTCGAATCCAAGACTGGGAGCCATTTCGAACTTGAGGGTTGTGGGATGGTTAGGCATTACTTTTTTCATTATGCTGTTTCTCATCTCGAAGATGATGGGTGCGCAGATCGTTGTGACCAAACTGGTTGTGAGTGGCGGACTGCTCTTTATGCTAGTTCCCATGATTCCCAGCTTTTTGTATTTTTCTCGAAATTACGCAGACGCCTTGGTTGCTACTAATGAAGATAAACAACAAGAAGTACGCCTCTTCCTAGCTCAAGGGATTTTGGGAATTCTGATTGTAGGATCTTATTGGTTTGGGCTCTCTATGGGGATCTATGTTGGCTGTGCGGGCTATTTGCTGGGAGTTATCTGGCAGGGGAAAATAACCTTTCTTCCTGTTAAGGTGAAGGTTTAAAATATTCGAATATCGATATTCGATATTCGATATTTAGTTTTTAAACGCTTTGATCTTTCTGCCGGATCGTTCGCAAAAAGACCGTGATAAAGATAACCACTCCAACTAATGTAACCAGAGTTCCCACCCCCATAATACTCATTCCAATGACCTTAGGAAGGTTATCCAGTCCCTGCCCAGCTCCTGCTGTTTTCCGTCCTACATTGTGCATCCCTGCCCAATACATACCGGAGACAAACAGTATGCCTCCTGTACCGCAGAAAACAGGCTGCCACTTCACCCATTTGTTCAGAATGAGTTTTTTATCAAATAAAGGTAAAACCCCATAACAAACTCCCATGAAGGAAAGAGTGACCGCTCCGATTACCGCATGATAATGAGATGGAATCTTCACATTTGGGATGTAATGATTGATGGTCATCCCCAGGATTCCTCCATATCCAAAGAGCAGGATGGAAAAGATCAAAGAGGTGTAGAGTGGGTTATTCCAATCAATCTTTTCCCGCATTAACTGCAAGACAATAGCCCCGCCAATGATTCCGGTACTAAGTCCGGCACCAAATCGCATCAAAAAGGTATAGGAATCAGTTAATTCCTGACTACCAATCTCATAGAAAAAAGGTAAAACCGGTGCGGGTAAGCTGAATAAAAAGATGATGCCCAGCATCACTTTACTCGTGTTCAATGAAAGTGGAGCTTCTTTGAAGACTAATCTGCTCATGAACAGCCATCCCGTTAGCATGGCAATCGCATTAAAAAACTGCATGATATGTCCGGCTCCCCAGAACAGATACTCATAGTAGACTTTCTCAGTCAGAGTAGGATCCAGTTTGGCGAAGGTTACAAAAAATGTGAGCATGGCCACGCCAAAGGTGAGGCTGATCATTTTTACACCAAAGGTAAACTCCGGCTGCAGATCTTGGTGCTCCTTTTCTCGACCAACTACCCAAGGTAACAGCATGCTGATAGATACTCCTAGGAAGAAGAAAATCAATGCTGTAAAGAAAAGAGGGTGATTCAATACAGGAATGTAATTGGACATGATCGGATTTTCTGCCCCGATGAAAGGAACAATCACCACCATAGCGATGCCTGCAACGGTTAAGACATAACCTGTCCAGGAGATTGCTTTCCACAGATTACTGGGTGTTGAGAGGATTACCTTAGCGAGGTTGCAATAAAAACACTCAAAAGATAAAAACCACATCACCAGAGCGAGGTTTACGTGGGTCACCAAAGAGATATAGAAAAAATCTTCATGAGGTAAATACTCATAGACCCCTGGTGTTCTGGATGCGGCTAAGAACAGCGCAAAAACCTGAGCGAAGACAATGGTGACAACGGAAACAATGAGCCAAGATTTGGTCAAGTAGCGTTGATGGCTGGGCAGGACACTGATTAATTTTTCCATGCTTATTTTTTATTTCGATCATTAAGTGGTTTTCTCTGCAAGGTATCTTCCTTGTGTCCACAGTCCGGATAGGGGTGAAAACCGCAGGAATTTTCCATCAATCCCGAGGACAATGAAAAGACCCTAATCCATAAAAAAAGTTAAAGATTGTAATTTTGGCTTGCTTTGTCAAGAAACTAGCAATAAAGGGAAGTACTTAAGGTTAGGTTTCATTCTGGCTGATCTTAAAGAAAAACGATACCATGTTCATTTAGAAAAACAAGCAAGACCGACTCATCTAGAAGACCTTAAGTCTTTGTGACTTGCCATGAC
>NVSR01000047.1 GCA_002401295.1 SAR324 cluster bacterium
CCAGAGGCTGATCTGAGTTTTCTCTACGGAGGAAATCTAGTTGATTCATCAATTTAGCTTGTTCATCGGCACCTTGCCAACGCACATGATAATCTTGCTGTTCTCGATTCCCATCCAGGGTGATACATTTGATTTTCCTTGTGCCTTCGTACAGAGTAATGCGTACCTCTTTCCTTCCTTGAAAAGGCCAGAGACGGATGCGGACCATCTTTTCCTGGGTGGAAGGCACCCAATAATGATTCTCTCCAATTTGCAATTCATACCTGTATTGAACTCCCAGATTTTCCCAGACGAGATGAGGGAATGAGTCATTCAAAACAACTTCATCGGGCAAGCTGAATTCAAAGTTTGAGGGCTTTTCTCGCCGACGGATTTCTTTGGAACGGCTTAAGGTTTTCCAATAATCCAATAAACCGCTGAAGAGTACTGAATTTTCTTCTATTAGTACCTCCTGCCCCTCCATCTTTGTGGAAGATTCTAATATATTAGAGAATGAAAAAGCATACAACCTCTCCTCGAAATTCCCTAAAAACAGACTGCCAAAAAGAATCACCAAAACTACGATTAAGAATAAACCGATACTTGATTTCATCAACCCCCATTCATGTTGCGTGAATTTGAACAGTTCTAAAGTCAATACGAAGCTACTATTGCTATGGTTCTAAATACTGCAAGGAGTAGTCCAAACTCTATGAACTTGTTTCAAGCAGAGCGGTTCTATTATTTCCGTCTCGTGGTGGAGGCAAAGCTGTCTTAATCTGTCTCCCAGAGATCAAAAATCGTGAAGCTTATTTTAATGGTGATCATTCTCCCTATACGGCCTTGGACGTTAGAAGAGGCATTGAAGCCGCGGTTAAATACAAATTTAGCTTGGATATCCTGGAAAATATTCATGTGGCCATTCAGGGAGCGGGGCATGTAGGCTATCACTTGGCAAAGGAGCTTTCCAAAGCTCAGCATAGGGTGGTATATCTCCCACTAAAGTAGCGCTTCAAATGGCATTGGAGAGGTTGACTTAGTAACGTAAAAGAAGGCTCTGTTCCTAATTATTGAGGTTCGGGCTGATAATCCCAAACTTAAGAGCTCATATGGAAAACGGATATACCCGTCACGGCCAAGGTAAGGAAAAAGTTCTTGTTCTTCATGATTGGTTGGGAGATTCTCGCAATTACGATCCCATGCTTCCCTATCTGGATCCCCATACTTTTACTTATATTTTTATAGATCTTCGAGGTTATGGTAAGTCCAAAGCTATCAAAGGAGAATATACAGTAGAAGAAAGTACCGCAGATGTAATCGCGTTAGCAAACTCTCTGGAATGGGATAAATTCCATTTGGTTGGTCATTCCATGAGTGGAATGATTGTACAGCGCCTTGCCATTGATCATAAGGATCGTATCAAGAGCCTCATCGCACTAACCCCTGTGAGTGCCTCCGGCCTAAAAGTGAATGATAGTAGTTTGAGGTTCTTCTCCAATATTTCAGATGAAGAGCACCGCAGAATGTTATTGAAAAATCTTTGGGGGAGTCGACTTTCCCATCAGTGGGTGGAGTTCAAATTACAGCGTTGGTTGGAGAGTGCTACGAATGAGGCAGTTCGTGGTTATTTGACTATGTATACTCAAACAAATTTCGCAAAAGACGCTAGAGGGTTACAACTACCGATTATGGTGATGGTGGGGCAGTTTGATCGTGATGAATATGGAGTGGAAGCGATTAAAAAAACCTACATCGCCTGGCACCCTAATGTGGAGCTGAATGTTTGTGCCAATGCCGGGCATTACCCCATGCAAGAAACTCCAGTCTACACGGCAACCACAATCGAGGACTTTTTACGTCGCCATTTCTAACTTGAAGAAGCTGGAGAAAAATCCCTATAGAAAGATAAGAGGCTTGAGGCATCAGTTTTTTCAGCAGGTATTGGAAGAGCAATACCTAAGCTGAAAGCTGAAGCTTGAGAATTGGGAATTGGGAATTAAGAGGCTAAGGTCATAATTTTTTCGGAACAGACTGTTTCTAATTTTGCAACAATCAGCCGGAGCCTATTGAAGTTAAACTGTCCCAGCAGAATTTTCCTGCCTGTCCCTTGGCAACTGACGTCATATCAGGGAGTTTGTTAGCAACTAAGGCTAAAAAAATATTACTGATACTTGTCTATGGGGCTTTGCAATGAATTATCAAATAGTTAGCGATCTAAAACAAATTAATTGGGTAGAGGCCTGTGCGGTGATTGAACGAGCTCCCCTGGGTACCAGGCTGCCCGAACAACTCAAGCAAGCTTTTTTCAACAGTTATGCCGGTTGTATGATCTACCATGAAGGAGCGTTGATTGGGATGGGACGGGGAATTTCTGATGGTGTTCGCTGTAGTGGCATCTTTGATGTGGTAGTTTTACCGGAATATCAAGGGAAAGGAGTGGGCAAACTCATCATGCAGTACTTGCTGTCAGAACTTCCAAAAGGTGCGGTGACTCTTTATGCCGTACCGGGAAAAGAAGTATTTTACGAAAAACTCGGCTTTCGCAAACTATTAACGGCCATGGGAATTCTACAGGGGAACTATGGAATTCCAGGACATGGTTATGTGAAATAATTTTCTTTTCTGAGACGTTTTTAAGTTGGAGACACTGCGCTGACTCCGACCTACTTGTGAAATGATTAGTTGAAAGGGGCGACTATTTTATTCCAAGTCACTGACTCCGACTCCGGTTCCAACTAAAGAAAACCAAAGTGATGGTATACTGATGAAAGCCCCCTATTTGAGAGTTCATATTGATACAAAGCATCCAGGGCGACCTGCCACGGCATTGGAAATTACGGCATCCCTACAAAAGCAGATTGAAAGCAATGTCTTGGCCCAAGGCTGCCGCTTGCCACCAGTGCGAGTTTTAGCACACCAGTTAGGGATCTCAAAAAATACGGTACAGGCGGCTTATGATGAGTTGGTGAGTCGTGATTTACTGGTGAATGAAAAACGGAAAGGATTTTTCATCAAGGAAAAGGAAAGCTATCAACATCAGAGTTTATCTTTCCAAGCAGCGGAGACAAAATTTCATGCTGCCTCGAAGTTGCCTCCTCTGCAGCGCTCTTCAGATTACCTTGATTTGGGGTCGATCTTTATTGATCCTGATCTGATGCCCGAAAATAAAATCACGGAATGTTTTCGTTCTGTCTTACGCAATCCCGGATTGCAGTATTTTTATGACCTCCAAGGCTATGGGCCTTTAAGAGAAATGATCGCACAGCGTCTGGAACAGAGAGGGATTCCCGCAAAAGCAGAGCATTTAATTATCACCAGTGGCTCACAGCAAGCATTGGACCTTGTCTGTCGGGCCTTGAGAGGAAATAAGATAGCGACAGAAAACCCAACCTATCGAGTCGGCAAAAGCTTGTTTGAATCTTATGGATTTCAAACCACCCCATTACCGCTGAACCCCTTCCAGGGGATTGATCTGAACTTATGGCATGAAGGCATCAGAGCGGCAACGCCTGACCTGCTCTACTTCGTCAGTAGTTTTAATAACCCTACGGGTTATTCCTATACTACCCAGGAGTTACAAGGCATTTTATCCCTCTCTCAACAGTACGGTTTTGGCATTTTGGAGGATGACTGGGGTTCAGAAATGCTTTCTTTCTCCGAGTACAGTCCTCCCTTACGTTCGCTTGGAGGAGAGAATGTGCTGTATATGAATTCTTTCACCAAAAAACTCCTGCCTTCTCTACGTGTAGGCTATTTATTGGCCAATGAGCAAAGTGTTACGGCTTTACTGAAGGCAAAATATATATCCAGTTTGGCTCATCCTCTGATTGTAGAGGCTGCACTCTTCGAGTTCCTTGATCGAGGATATTACGACAGCCACCTGAAAAACCTGCATCAGAATTTGGATCAACGTTATCAGTCTTGTTTACAGATGTTACGCCAATTTATGCCTGAAGAGGTGCAGTGGACGGCTCCGGGAGGTGGGACCATCCTCTGGCTGGAGCTACCTCAGCGGGTGAATATTGAGGATTTGGCAAGGCGAATGGCACAGAAAGGAGTCAGGTTTCGAGCAGATCGCTCCGCTTTTTTTGGTACTCCTCATCTACATGGATTGACACTGGGATTTGCATGGTTAAAAGAGGCACAGCTCTCTCGAGGGCTCGAACTTTTATCTCAGGAAATCAAACAGCTTTTATGATATGAGAGTTTTTCCGTTTAAGATACGCTTGATTTGCGCAGAAAATTGCGGGCATTCAGAACAACTAAGAGCTCTTTTTCTAGCTTACAAATACCAGAGATCATCTGTGAATTGAGATTATCACCCTGTGAACTCCCCTGAATCGATCCACTTTGTTCTACCTCATGGGCTCTGACTTCAATCACATCTTCCATATGGTCCACTAAGATACCCATGGGTGCTGCGATGGTAGGTTTGAAAATCACAATGCGGGAGTTCTCATCGGGCTTTTTGGCGGGCAGCCCTAAAATTAATCGGGGGTCCAGGACTAAATGAATCTCTCCTCGAATATTGACGTAACCTAAGACCTCTTCCGGTGCGTGATAAACAGGAGTAATATTGATCATTGGTGTCACTTCCTTCACATCCAGGATACTGACCCCAAAAAGCTCACCTGCGACTCGAAAACTCACGAATTGGTAACTACTGGCTTGTTGATTATTGTCAACACTCACAACTAGATTGCTGTTTTGCATACTACTTCCTTAATTATAATAAAGAATCGATTTTGATCTCATAGGCGTTAAAGCCACTCTTTTCTGCCTTTTTTCATGTTTTCTTCCGAGTCTAAAGCAATCAGGCCTAAAGCAGGGGAAACTCTTGGACCAAATGGAAAAATACATTGTTCCATACTTACGATATTCTGTTTACTTGCTCCTAATGAAAAAAAAGTATAGCTTTAAAGTCTAGTAATATCAGTCCTAAAATAGGGGCTAATGATGATGTGACTCTCTCTTGGAGATAAAAGGATTCCACCAAGAAGGCAGAGTAAGTGCAGCCTGACTTCGCCATGGTCGGTCACTCGTGAGAAAACAACTGGACACTGTATGAATATTAAGGGTAATCAGTGATTTAAGAAAGAAAAACTTGATTGAAAGGAGTTTGATGAGAACCTCAATCCCCCCACTGCTCATGACCAAAATTCTGGTAGCAACGATAAATCAGTCGTCCTTATTATCCTTTCAACTGGTACTCAAAAAGTTAGGTTATGAATCAGAGGCTGCGACTACGGAAGCGCAGTTATTCACATTGCTGCATCATAAGAAATTTGACCTGATCTTGCTGGATATTCACCGACCTACAAATGACGGAATTCGACTGCTCAAAAAGATAAATAAGCTGCTCGGCAGAGTAAGAACTCCCCTCCTCATCCTGGTAAAAGAAGGACCTGTAAAGAACTTATCCGTCTACTTGGAACATGGTGCGATAGATTTTGTTTATAAACCCGTAGAGCAATGGCTATTAAAAAGAAGGATTACCACCGCCTTATCCGCTGCAGCCTATGAGATGAGTCAGCAGCAAACAGCACTGATAGAATTGCCTGTAAAAAGCCTGTCTAAAGGGGAGGATACCTTACCCGGGGAGATCAGGCAATCTATGTCAGAGTTGATCCTCAAATTTAGTAGTTACACTGAATTTTCCGACAAGGATCTGAAAGATACCCTCATTCGTATTACGAAGCGCTATCAGGAGACCCTCTCAAATTTTTTTCAGATCAGTCAGGTTCAAGAACCACAGGCACTGCGTTTGAGAAAAAGGCGTCTAGATTTATTGGGAAAAATATCTTTATTTCAGACTCTTAGTAAATATGATCTGATTTCTTTTCTCGACCAAATGGAAGAAATCAAACTTCCCGCACAAGTGGACCTCTTAGAACAAGGCAAGCCTGTGGAGGGCGTTTTCTTCCTGGAGCAAGGGCAAGTTGAGATCCTAGTGGATGATGTACCGATTGCCCGTCGGGAAACGGGAGAATCCTTTGGAGAAATTTCTTGCTTGCAAGGAGAAGACAGGGCTTCTGTCACGGTACGCTGCCTGACAGCTTGCTCACTCTTATACATCAAACGTGAATTGTTCATGGAGATTGTCAATCGATTGCCCTGGCTGTGGCAGTCTGTTTTTCGAACTGCTATCAGTCGTTTGAGGGATGAAATTGATGAACACCGGCAGACTGTTGGAAAGCTGAAAAAAGCGAAAGAGGAGGCGGATACTGCTAATCAGGCCAAATCCATTTTTATTACGAAAATGTCTCATGAGATGCGAACCCCTCTGAATGGAATCATCGGTTTTAGTGAGTTATTGCTGGATACTCCTCATCTCAAGGTGACGGAAAAGGAGCAGTTTTTTCAACACATCCTAATGGAATCGCAGATTCTTTTGGAGTTGATCAATAGTTTATTAGACCATGCCAAGATGGCAGTGGGTAAGTTAGAGTTGGAAAAGACCCCTTTTCAGTTAAAAAGTTTATTGCGGGATCTGTCGGCTCTGATGACACTGCGTGCTCAACAAAAGGGATTGAGTTTAAACTACACTTGCCCTGCTGAGATCCCGGTGAGCCTGTTGGGGGATCCGAGGCGCTTGCGCCAAATTCTACTAAACCTCCTCAGTAATGCGATTAAATTTACGGAAAAAGGAGAGGTGAACATCACAGTGCAGCTGAGCTCTCAGTCGAAGAGCGAGGTTACACTGCGTTTTTCCATTCAAGATACGGGAATTGGAATTCCTGAAGATCGACAAGCTTCAATCTTTGAAAGTTTTATCCAAGCCGACCGCAGTATTTCTGGAAAGTTTGGGGGAACGGGACTGGGAACTACCATTGCGAAAGAATTGACGGAATTGATGGCAGGTAAGATTGGGTTGACCAGTAAAGTCAATCAAGGCAGTACCTTTTGGGTAACCATAACTTTTGAAAAAGCAGTAAAAAGCTCCGACTCTATGGCAGAAGTGGGTGTGTTTGAGTACAAGAAAAACTTGGTTGAACAGGGATTTTACCAAGGACATATTTTACTAGTGGATGATTATAAAACCAATCAAGTTGTCACTAAGAAAAGGCTGGAACTTTTGGGCTTTCGGGTATCTTTAGCTGAGAATGGTCAACAAGCTATTAATTTATTTAAGAAACATAATTTTATTCTCATTTTGATGGATGTCCAGATGCCTGTCATGGACGGACTGGCTGCGACCCGAAAAATCCGCGCTCTAGAGGGGAAAAGTGGAGATAAAGTCCCTATCCTGGCTTTAACAGCGAGTGCCTATCATAGTGATCGCATGCGGTGTTTGGATGCCGGAATGGATGACTTTCTTGAAAAACCAGTCCAGGGAAGAATACTCAAGAGTAAGCTGGCTCAATGGTTGCGCCAATCCCCATCAAACTTGGAGGAGTTAACGGTTCCTGTTCGGACGGAAGTGAAGGACTCCCAGCCCATGGATTATGAGCAAGCCTTACAGATGTTTGCGGGGGATGAGGCCTGTTTGAGGCAAGTCACTTTAGAATTCCTGGAAAAAGTGGATGAGCAACTCGAACAAATTAGGCTGGCCTTGCAATGTGAAGATAGTTTGGCAGTCAGAAGCCAGGCGCACTCCATCAAAGGTGGTGCGAAAACTCTTGCTGCGGAAGCTTTAGCAGCAGTGGCCTCCAAATTGGAAATAGCAGGCAGCAATGAGGAACTCCATGAGATGCCGGACTTACTGCTGGAACTTGCCACACAAAAACAAACCTTGGAAAATTTTGTAAAGGGGAAGTATGAATAAAAAAATCATGATTGTAGATGATAATTTTGTGAGCCGGGAATCCCTGAAACGATTGTTGGGGGACTATGGTGATTGCCAAGCCTTTGAAAAGGGACAAGATGCCCTGCAGGCTTTTCACTTAGCCCATGCTCAAAAAAGATGCTTCAGCTTAATGACTTTGGATATCAGTATGCCGGGAATGGGAGGGCATGATGTCTTGAAAATAATTCGTGAGTGGGAGCAGGCTGCTGGTATTGCTCAACAAGACCGGCTAAAAGTGATCATGATCACGGCACATAAGCAATTCAAAGAGATCTGGAGCTCTTTTGAGGGAGGCTGCGAAAACTTTATCGTCAAGCCCGCTACCCAGGAAAAATTGGATCAAGCAATGAATGATTTGAAAATATTCAAAAAATCTATTCTTGTCCCCAAAGAAGCAGATAGAAAAATCAAACTACCTGTAGGTAAAATTTTGGTGATAAATGATCAAGAAACAGCACTTCCTTTGATTGAAATGATGATAGAATTGGCTGAAACGGCCTTAAATTCCTGTCAGGAGGTATTGCAAGAGGAGCAGCTGCCAGAGGCGTTGAGAGAAAAACAGGAGCAAGCCATTGTCTCACTCTCAAAACTTTTAGCCATGCAAACTGGAGGATTCCAGCTAATCTCTCCCAAGCAAATTTCTGATGAGTTTACTGTTTTATAATACTCGACAGTTAATACCCTTTTTGAAGCTATGGAAAATATTYTGATCCTTACGGATAATGCTCAATTAACAAAACAACTCAAGGACTTTTTGGGRCGCCTGGGTTACTCTTATRTTTTTCATTCTTCCGGGCAAAGGTTGGTTCAAAAGCTACAGACTCATCAATTTGATCTGATTTTGATTGAAGTTAAATTTAATCACAATCAGGGAATTTCTTACCTCAAGCAGATTAAAGCACATCGTCGTTATCGTAAAATCCCTGCGGTAATGATCACCGATGAGGTGAATGATCTTGTCTTACAAATTTGTTTGGCTGAAGGAGCCTCAGAGTATATTTATAGCCCCCTTCGTTTCCCCGTGCTGAAAGCTCGCCTGAGAGCTATTTTGAAGGTCAAAAAGTATGAACTACTGTTAGAGCGACAGATTCAGCGAGAACGGGCTACACACAATCAACTATCTCGGGAACTAGTTGAATTAAAAGAGATGCATGAACAGTGGGAGCAGGTTCCTCAAGAGATTCAAGGTTCTTTACAGCAGGTTTTGGGGCAGTTTGATCAAAGGGTCGACTGTCTGGACCAAGAACTGCGGGAAACTTTGCAAAAAATCACTGTTAGTTACGGGGCAAACCTCAATAAATTTTTAGAACTGGCCCAACGCCAGCAAACTCAAGAAATACAACAAGGTTCTCAACTTAACTTGTTGAAAAAGTTATCTATTTTTGAAGACTTGAGCACTTATGATTTGATTCAAATTACCGATTTGATGAAAGAGATCGAGTTGGAACCGGGGATTACCTTTTTAGTTCAAGGAGAACCTACGGATGGAGTTTATTTCATCAAGCAGGGACATGTGGCAATTTTGGTGAACGGCGAGTTAATGGCGCATCGGTCTGTGGGGGATTCTTTGGGAGAAATGTCTTGCCTTCGCAATGAACTCCATGCTTCAGCGTCAGTACGCACCGTTTCTAAATGTCAATTTTGGCGCATTGAACGGCAGGAGTTCATGGATGCCGTCAAACGTTTGCCTCAACTTTGGCAGAAGATTTTTTACGAGCTGACTGAGCGTTTTGCGGAAATCAACCAACGCAAGAGTGAACTGCTGCAACACAGCAATGAGGGCTTAATCAAAGTGGATCGGGATGGTTATATCACCGATGAATTCTCCGTTAAATGTATCGAGTATTTTGGCACAGATCAATTGCGTTCTCTGCCTGTGCATGAGTTGATCTTTCAAGACCCGGAAGATCAGGAGACCTGGAAACAGCTCTATTCTCTTATTTTTGAAGATACCATCATGGATATCAATACTCTATTGAGTTTGTTACCTAAAAAGGTGCAGTTCTTACATCCCGATGGAGAGGTGAGTATTTATCTCTTGTTATACTATCCTTGCTGGTCGGAAAAACAGGTCTTAACTGCAGTTGATATTGGTATTCAGGATATTACAATAAGGGAACAAGCTCAAGCCAGAGAAGCAAAGCTCAAACAGAAAGGGGAGCGACTCAAGAAGATCTATTCCGATCCCGATGCCTTCCTGCAAATGTTAGAATTGGGGAGTTGGGTGCAATCCGAATTGAAAAATTTGGATCAAAATTGGTCACAAACAGCCCCTTCTTGGGATAAGGAGTTGTTGATCGAATTGATGCGGAACCTACATACCCTGAAAGGGACAACTGCTTTGTTTCTCATAGAGCCTTTCAAACAGGTCTGTCATGACCTGGAAGATTGCTTGAAGCCCTTGTTTAGCCCTAATGAGGCTGTGGACACCAAAGAGTTTTTTCAAAAACTTTTGTCTAAATTTGCTGAAAATCAGGAGAATGCAGCTCAACTTCTCAATGAAATTGATGAAGAGCTGCGTCGTCGTTTGGTCGGAATTGTGATTTCAAGAAAGGAATTTGCCCACTTGAAAGCTGCTACAGAAGAACGGGATGTGCAAACAGTAGCTCAGATCTTAACCAACATTGAGCAGCAATCGATACGCAAGTTATTCACGAAATGGCCAGAGGAAATCACGCGTCTTAGCCGCAAGAATCACAAAAAAATCAAACTGTCTCTTTCGGGAGAAAATTATCAAATTTCTCAACATCTATTTACCCAGTTTGAGAGTATCTTGACTCATCTTTTACGGAACTGCATTGATCATGGTCTTGAAAACTCAGTAGAACGCCTGGAAGTCGGCAAGGAAGAATGGGGGCGAGTTCAAGTGAGCTTTAATAAGTCGGAAAAAATAGGGAAAATCACGATTGCTGATGATGGAAAAGGCATTGATTATCAGAAAGTATTACATAAAGCTAAAAGTCGGATCGATTTAGACCAAGCGTTAATTACTGCCTACCAAGCATCGAATCAACCATGGAGAGTTTTGTTTTTACCCGGTTTTTCCACAGCAGAGCGAATCACGGATACTTCCGGACGAGGAGTTGGTTTGAATATTGTTTGGGACCGCTTAAAAAAGATGGATGGCAACCTGGAAGTTGAATCAAAACTTGGAACAGGAACCAGCTTCCATATCTCTTTTCCTCTTTCCTAAGGGACTCGTCGCTTCGCTCTTTAATCCGACCTACCTGTGGGAGCAAAATTTTTTCTAACTCCCTTAGTTAGCCCCCCCCTATTTTTACATAAGAATAGCAGCCCTCTATACTCCTACTCTGTTTTCCCTACACTAGATAAATCATCCCTTTCTTTGAGTATGGAGAAGGTTTATCATCAGAGATAATGAATGCTTGAAAAGGCTGCCACCAATATGCCTGATTCCAATACCTGAAATAAGGATGAATCAAAATGTTTTCCAAGCTATTTAAACAGGGGCAGACAGTAATTTTTTCTTTAAGTTTTCTTTTGATCGTGGCCATTATGTCCTGGAACGCTTTATTGCTAATTGAGCGGAAGACCCGGGAAAGTGTTCGAGGAGCTCTTCAAACTGTTCTCATGACAACTCACGAGTCGATGCTTCTCTGGGTAGAACACCGAAAAAATGATGTGCTACATGTGGCGTCCGATACGGAGTTCAAAAGATTAACGAAACAGTTGTTACTTGATTCGGAGCAGGATACTCCCTTTCTCCACAGTGAATCCCTGAGAGACATCCGTACTTTCTTAGGACCTATCTTAAAAGAACATAACGATCGTGGTTATTCCATTATTTCTCCTGCAATGATCAACATAGCTTCACAATGGGATGTAAAAATTGGAGTAACTAATCTCATTTATATGCAGCGAAAAGAAAGAATTAAGGTTGTGTTTAAAGGAGACGTGACATTTATTCCCACTATCCGTTCTGGTGTACCCATAAAAACTAAATCAGGACAGTTTCAAGAAAATCTCCCTACCTTCTTTGTTGTCGCCCCCATCAAGGATGACTCTGGACAAGTGATCGCAGCCCTTGCCTTTCATATTGATCCTACCCAGCATTTTTCAAAAATTGTTCAATTGGGACGTTTGGGGAAAACAGGTGAGACTTATATTTTTGATAAAGAAGGAATTATGCTCACAGAAAGTCGGTTTGATCATCACCTTAAGCTGGTGAACCTGATTCAAGCGGATAGTAAAGGAATCTTGTCGATTCGTATCTCCGATCCAGGGGAAAATATATCAGAGGGGCCACTCCTACAAGCTCCGCTCAAAGATCGCCCCTTAACGGTCATGGCCAGGAGTGCGCTCCAAGGATTTTCAGATTACAATATCGAGGGGTACCGGGACTACCGGGGGGTAAAGGTCTTTGGTGTCTGGCTATGGGACCAAAGCTTGGGGTTTGGGGTAACCAGTGAGATTGATGAAGAAGAGGCGCTGCGACTTTTTAATCAAACTCGCAATTTAATTGTTGCCGTGATTCTAGCAACTGTTTTCCTGTCTTTTATATTGATATCTCTTTTGATGCGCTTTCAAATACTGTCTGAAAAAAGATTAAAAACTGCTTATAATGAACTGGATTTTATGGTTCAAAAGAGAACCAAAAGCCTCAATGTAGCCAAAGAAAAATTAGTCACCGCGAACCGACAATTGGAGGTTCAAGCTACCACAGATTCTTTGACCGGGCTGGCCAATCGACGACAATTTGATCAACATCTCAGTGATGAAATTAGACGTAGCCGCCGGGAAAAAAAAGCACTCTCACTCCTGATGATCGATATCGACTGTTTTAAAAATTATAATGATTTTTATGGCCATCAAGCTGGGGACCACTGTTTGAAAGAAGTTGCCTTGCTTATGAAGCTAGTCAACGTGACCAATCGACCGGGAGACCTGATTGCTCGTTATGGGGGGGAAGAGTTTTGCTTTATTTTGAGTGGAGTCTCAAAGGAACATGCCGTTCGCTTCGCGGAGCAAATTTGCGAACAAGTCCGCAGTGAAAAAATCGAACATAAAGAGTCAAAAATTAAAAACTGCCAATGGATAACTTTAAGCATAGGAGTTACAACAGCACTCAATTGTGAAGGAATCACTGCTCGTAGACTGATCAGCCATGCCGACCAAGCCCTCTATAAAGCCAAATCAAATGGACGTGATCGGATCTTTTTCTATGAACCCTGAAAGATCTCTCCCACTGGCCGAGATAATCTCAAAAGAAGAGCACCACCATATAACCCCGTGGATTTTACTCGTCATAGCTTTTTGATAGGCATCCAAAATAATACTATGATACACTCGCAGTTAAAGTAAATTACAGCATTTCATACTGATAAAAAGTGTTTTGTTTGCAGTCTATAACTTCAATTCCTTCCGGGAACAAGTCATGGTCAGTAATAACCGGAAAATTATATTCTACCCGTTACTTGGGTTTGTTCTCGGGTTTTGGATTACAGGATTTGTGATAGAGTTTCTCTCCACCTTAATCTTCGGTGAACTCACTGAAACCCTCAATTTGGATTGGTTGTTCAATCTTGCTCTTTGGGGACTGGTTTTTTATAACTTACCTGATCCATTCATTGTATCTCTTCTCTCCTCTATCAAAGCCGATTCCAGCAAAAATAGTCAAAACCAAGGTTCCCACGTAGTCCCTTCCATTTTATCCTTTTTTCAACATAATGAGGAAATGGATGCTTTGATCCGACAAAATTTACAAAATGTGATTGGAGATACTGAGAAGGCTTCCTTGGATATCGTTGGACGCCTTGGTCAGGTTAATTACTCAATGAAGGAACTGGATCAAACTATTATTTCGATGCAACAGAACTCCGAGCAGTTAGCGGCTAAGTCTAAAAGCAGTTCCCAGGAAAATGAAAAAACTGTGGAATACTTGCAACAATACATCGAGGAAAGGCTAAGTACGGTTGATCAGGATCATAAGATCACCCGGAAATTATCGGAACAGATGCATCGCATGTCAAAGTTGGTCGTAATGTTGAAGGGGATTAGTAAAAAAACAAATATGCTGGCCTTGAATGCTGCTATTGAGGCGGCTAAAGCAGGAGAGTCGGGGCGAGGTTTTGCTGTGGTTGCAGAAGAGGTTCGGAATCTATCCACTCAGTCTGATGATTCTACCAAGAAGATTGAAGAAGCCATCAATGCGATGGTGAATACGATTGAAAAGGAATTTGCCATACGATACACCGATGAGAAAAATCGAAAGGAAGTCAATCTGCTGGAACAACTCAAACAGCAACTCACCGGTATCATGGATAGTTATCTGCGCTTGGTAACCTTAAATAAAAATACCATTCAAGAAATCAACCACTTTAGTCAAAATGCAACGAATCAAGTAGTGGAAGCGATTGCTGGCAGCCAGTTTCAAGATATTATCCAACAGCAAATCGAAACGATTCTACGCAGCATGGACCTCTTCAATGAGTACCTCCAGGAATGTCGGCAACAAATTGAAACTCCCGATTTACTGCTCGCTGAACCTTTGCAATTTGACTTTGAGGCTATTCGGAAACTGTATGTCATGCAAAAGCAACGCATGGTCCACGATCGAGTCTTATCACAGGACCAAGAAGGCATTACAGAGCAAGAAGATGAATCGGAGGCTGGGGATATTACCTTCTTCTAACTCTTCATATGGAATATAAATATTTTAGTCAGATAAGGATGAGGTTATGGGAAAATCAATCTTAGTCATCGATGACTCCCTTTCAGTTCGTAATGTAGTGCGTAATACGTTGGAGAGCTCGGATTATGAAGTGACAGAAGCCTTTGATGGGATGGATGCCTTAGAAAAGTTGGAGCAAAAACGATTCAATTTAGTGCTCTGTGATGTCAATATGCCCCGGATGGATGGCATTACCTTCCTTAAAGAATTAAAAAATAAGCCGAAACACAAATTTACACCGGTGATTATGCTCACTACCGAATCCCAAGCCTCCAAAATGCAGGAGGGTAAGGCAGCAGGAGCCAAAGCTTGGATTGTGAAACCTTTTAAGCCGGATCAACTTTTATCGGCGATTAGCAAACTAATTCGCTGAGGAGGTGGGATGCCCTTGACCATCAAGAAAGAAAATCAATGTTGTACCCTTTCTTTCCAGGAGGAATTCACAATTTATGATGTTGCTGAACTAAAACAGCAAATCACCACAGAAGTATTGGACCAAGGGAGAGTCGAAATTGATCTCTCTGACTTGTCGGAGTTAGACACTTCCGGACTGCAATTATTGATTGCCTTACAACAGTCTTGCCGCCGAAATAAGCAAGGCTTCTCTATCTCTAAGGTCAGTCCTCGTATTGTGGCGCTAATGGAACTCTTTTCTTTCACTTTTGAGTCTGAAGATGAATTCCTTCCTTAGGAGTCCCTTTGAATGAGCAAATCATTGAAGCTTTTTTAGTTGAAAGTGAGGAGCTTTTGAGTGAGTTGGAGCATTATTTGCTCGCCTCCGAGGATAACCAAGATCCTGAGGAGCGTGTGAATGCACTCTTCCGCGCAGCCCATACCTTGAAGGGTTCGGCAGGAATTGTTGGCGTAGAGGTGATGGAAAAATTTACTCATTGGATGGAACACGTCTTGGAGCGAGTCCGAACTCAAGAGATCCCCTTAGATCAGAAGTTAACCAATCTGCTGTTGGATGGACATGACCATCTGCTGGAGCTCCATCAGAGTGTGAGTGAGCACCAAGATCCAATGCTTAATCAAAAAATACAGAATCGTGAGCTGGAATTGATTCACTCTCTCCAAGAATACTTGCCGGAAGAAGAGGGCAAACAAGTAGAGAGCACTGTAAAAACCAATGAAATTTCAAATTTATGGAAGATCCAGATTGAATTTGGAGAGAGTACTTTTAAAGATGGTTTTGATCCTTCTTCCTTCATTACCTACCTGAGCAAACTAGGAAATTTGCTTTCTACAACTACAGATTGGAGTCGGATTCCCAACTTTGAGAACTTTGATCCTGAAGATTGTTATTTGAACGTTGAGATTCTGCTCCAAAGTGAGCATGAAAAGGCCGAAATAGAGGATGCCTTTGAGTTCATTCGTGAGGACAGTCATATCACCATCATGCCTCCTGAGGAGAAAGAACGACAATACATTGAGACTATTCACGGTCTTGAAGAGAGTGCTATTGATCGAGATATTGATCGCACAAAACTTGGTAAAGTTTTGGTCAATAGCGGGGCTATTACTCAACATGAATTGGATGATGTACTTAAAAATCAGCAGGCAAAGGGAGATGAGCAGCAAGCAGAAAAAATAGGGGAACTTTTGGTGCAAGAGGGAAGCCTTACTCAGCCTGTATTGAAGGAGGCGCTCAAGAAGCAAGAGGCTATTCTCTCGAAGGCCGATAAAGTGAGAAAGACCATTCGCATTGATACGGAAAAACTGGATGAGTTGGTTAATCTGGTTGGGGAGCTGGTGATCACGGGAGCTTCCGCCACGGAACGTGCTCAAGTATTGAAAGATGAGGAGATGATAGAGATCACTTCCATGATCAACCGCTTGGTGGAAGATATTCGTGAACGCTCCATGCAAACCAGAATGGTTCCTATTGAAGCCACCTTCAATCGCTTCCATAAGGTCATCCGGGAAATCAATCGGGATATGGGCAAACAAATCCAGCTAAAAATCCAAGGTGAAGATGCGGAATTGGATAAAAATGTGATTGAAAAAATTGTGGATCCCCTCCTGCATCTAATTCGCAATGCGGCGGATCATGGAATTGAAACACCACAGGAAAGAATCCGCCAGGGGAAAAATGAAACGGGAATCATCCAACTCAATGCCTTTCATGATTCGGGTAGTGTAGTGATTGAGATTAAAGATGATGGGAAAGGGATTTCTACAGAACAGGTCCTGGCAAAGGCAATGGAAAAGGGCTTAGTCAGCAGTCAACAAAAGTTAACTCGTGAAGAAATTCTAAATCTGATTTTTCTTCCCGGATTTTCAACTGCGGAAAAAGTCACCAAGTTCTCCGGAAGGGGAGTGGGCATGGATGTGGTCAAGAGCAATATTGAAGGATTGCGGGGGGATATTCAGCTGAGCAGTAGTCCGGGAGAGGGAAGCACTTTCCGTATTATACTGCCCCTGACCATGGCCATTATTGATGGTTTATTAGTAGGCGTAGGAAATTCTAGGTATGTGATTCCTCTGGATTTTGTGATGGAATGCATTTCCCTTCCACCAGAGGCTCATAATGCGACTCATCAATTTGTGAATCTCAGGGGAGCAGCCCTGCCTTATCTCTGGTTACGCAAACTATTTCAGGAAACGAATGTGCAGGCAGCTCACCAGTATATTGTAGTCGTAAAATATAGTACACAGCAAGCGGGGTTGGTAGTGGATCAACTCTTTGGAGAAATTCAGGTGGTGATTAAGAGTCTGGGGCGCATTTATCAAGATGTACCTGGAATTTCCGGTGCCACTATCTTGGGAAATGGAGAAGTGTCCCTCATCGTGGATATTCCCAGATTGATCCTCTATGCAGAAAAAGAACAGAATAAAAAAGCAGTCTCTGTAAAAAAATAGGAGTTGAGACCCACATAGTAGCATTGAGGTTAATGATGGCTGAAGCAACGACTCACTTCCTGACCTTCCGATTGGGTGAGGAAATTTATGCCTTAGAAATTCTGAAGGTTCGGGAAGTCTTGGATTACGGGCATATCACCAAAGTCCCCGGAACTCCTCCTTTCATGTTGGGGGTGATTAATCTCCGGGGTCATGTGGTGCCGATTGTGGATATGAAAATTAAATTTGATTTCCCCCAGGTGGAGCGCACAGTGAATACCTGTATTATTATTATCGAAATTGAAATGGAGGGAGAGATGAATGTTCTGGGGGCTCTGGCTGACTCTGTGGATGAGGTGATTGAATTATCGGCCAATGAAATTGAACCCTCTCCCAAAATAGGGACCCATCTGAAAACAGATTTTCTAAAAGGTATGGGGAAACATGAGGATCACTTTATCCTTCTGTTGGATATCGAACATATTTTCTCCATTGAAGAATTAACTGATGTTAAAGGATCACAAGTCGCTGCAACCTTGGAACAAAAAGTGGAGATGGATGAGGAGTTGAGTTAGGAGTCTATTATTACGTGATTCATAATCTAATCTTCGTCTTCTTCGTGGTTCATTGAAATTTAGTAGAGGCCTCCATGAAACTTCAAAACTTGAAGATGAAGCCTAAGTTAATTGGGCTTTTCTTAATTGTCAGCGTGATTCCTCTGGTCATTATCATTATTTTAGCCAGTATTTTATCCAGTGATGCGCTGCTGACTCAGGCTTACAATCAGCTGGATTCTATCCGGGCGATTAAAACAAATCAGATTCAAGAACTCTTCACTCAGTCTGGACAACAACTGAAAACTCTAACCAACACTACTAATGTTTTTCGCTCCGAAGTGATCCGGAAATTGATCGCTGTACGCCAAAGTAAGAAGAAAAATCTCCTCGAT
>NVSR01000048.1 GCA_002401295.1 SAR324 cluster bacterium
ATCGACAGATTTTCTAGGTGATTTGGAAGAAGAAGAAGAATCGACAGATTTTCTAGGTGATTTGGAAAAAGAAGAAGAATCGACAGATTTTCTAGGCGATTTGGAAAAAGAAGAAGAATCGACAGATTTTCCAGGCGATTTGGAGGAAGAAGACTCGACAGATTTTCTAGGCGATTTGGAGGAAGAGGAGTCAACTACTACTGATTTTTTGGCGGAGAAACAACCGCCCATGGCAACTCCCAAAACACCCACAGAAGAGTATTTAGAAGCCGTTCGTTTGAGTGACGAGAGTAAAGAGAATCAAATAGATTTTGGTCTGGGTACTATTTCATCGGACCATAAATATAAATTTTTCCTAAAACCTGAACCCCAAGCACCAGAAAAACCGGAGGTATCCCCTCTGGAGGCAAGGGCTGAAAAGAGTCAAGAGAGCTCTGCCCCCTGGCCGGAGATCCAGGATGAAATAGCTCCCCCTCCTTTAGAAGCGGGGGCCGTCCCCACTACAGCATCTGATGGCATTGATTTTGAGGAATATTCTACAGATGCGGAGCTAAAGGAGTTAAATGAAGACGAGGCACTGACCACAGTGGACTCTGAACCCAGTAGCAAAGGAAAGCTAATCGCTTTAATTTCTCTGGTTGTCTTATTGCTCGTAGGCGGAGGCTGGTTACTTTTGAAAAGAGCACCTTTGGAAGAGTCTAGTCTGGCGATGGAAGAAGTCAACGTGGGACAGGAGCAACTAACTATCTTAGAACCCTTGGACGGGCAGTATATCACCAACAGAAATTTTTCCAGCCGTATTTTTGTACTCAAAGGGAAGTTAAGCGCTCAATTTGCCCAAAATACATCCATTGAGTCCATTCAAGTGAAAGGTATTTTGTATGGTCCTAAAGACCAGGAAATTGCGGCGGCACAAGTTTTGGCGGGGACTAATCTGAGTAATTCTCAACTGAAGACTTGGAATAAGAAAAAAATTCTTGCTTTTCAGCAGGCTCAAGGGACTAGAGATTTATCTACCCTGGGCACCAAACAGTCCATCCCCTTTCAAATCGTCTTTTTCAAGGTTCCTGCAAAAATCATCAAGCTGGAAGCCAGAATTGCCGGTTACCAAAAGAATGGTGAGCAAATAGACTTGTAAGAGATACGAAAAATAAACAGAAATCCCCTTATTCCCATGTAGAAAGGGGGAATAAGGGAAGAAAGAATGAGGAGAGTCCTAGAGAGTCGCGCCTTCCAAAGATTCCAAACCCGTTTTCAAGGTGGAAGCAAAAGCGGGGTTCATACCAACACCTAGAGTGCGCTTAAGATTGTGGTCCTTGATGCTTTGATCGGTGAATCGCTTGGATACCATGTAGAGAAATTCATTCAAGACATTGGACATAGCGGTAATGGTCGTTCTCTTGCGCTTGACGGAGGTCATATCCACTTCCAGAGTGAGTCCCTGTTGCAAATGATGCGGGTTCACTCCCGAAGCCAGAGTTTGGAAATTACGCTCCAAGAAGTCTAATCGTTCTTCCAAAACAACTCGATCATCAGAATACAGGTTCTCGTAGATCTCATGAACTTTGTTCCGCATGGTTTTTAACTGCTTCTTCAACTGAGTGGTATAATCCAAATTTGTCTTGTAAGCACTATTGTCCTGCTTCAGTGTGACAAAGACCATGTCATTCCATAATTTATCAGCCTTTTCACTCGCTTCGGGATCTTCCTCTGCAGTCTGTTCGCCCAGAACTTCCAGGGAAACATCACGATAATTACGGATTTGCTTCTCCTGACGATCGTAATCATGCACTTTTTCAATCACCTGTGCTGCTTTTTTGATTTCGTCCGCTAGTTCCTGTGCCTGCTGGTCATAAGCTTCCCGCATTGCTTTCAGTTGATCTTGATCAAAATAACTCAAGCGTATACCAAAAGTCTCATCGGGTAACTCCTCGCTGTTAGTATCCGCATATTCACGAATCACACAGACACGACCATTTTTCAGATTATCAAGATACTGATACCCCATCTGCATTTCATTAAGGATACCACTCAAACCATTGACAATCTTATTAAATCCCTGGTGTTGAACCTGCTCTTTTTCCAGGAGGTATTTAACATTTTGCTGCACATCCAAGAGATCCATTTCTTGCTCGGAACCATCCAATTGTTCCAGATCCAGACTATCCATGAATCTTTTTGCCACTAAGTCATAACGCTTGCTGCTTTGCTCCTTTTCATCATCTTCAAAGGACAGATGTTTTTCCAGAGCATTCAATTTTTCAGCAAGCAGCTCACTATCGTTGAGTGGTGCGCCTCCCCCTGTCATTTGATCTGCATTCAGCTTTTTAATTTCTTGATCAATTTGACGATGAATCTGCTGGGAGACAATTTCTTTTAAGAGTTCTTTAGCTGATTTTTGATAATGATGGATGGGCGTCATCAACTCCGAGTCCAGGATATTGATGGCTATTTTGATATCAAAAACAGTCCTTGGCTTTAAAGGATTGTTCTTAAAAGAACACTTTACAATAGTATAAGCACTGTCCTGAGGAACAAAGGCTCCCACCTCTTGCTTTTGTGCTAAAAGAGACTTGGTCTGATGTTCCAGGCGCCCCATACCTCGCTGGATATGTCCTTGCATATCCTGGTAGATCCCCGCGATAGACTGTTCAATGTGTTCCGTCTGAAAGGTCTCATCATCACCCAACTTGGACATCAACTCGGTAACCCCTCTGGCACTATAGCGATTGAGTTGACTCGACTCTTCACGATCCAGCAGGTCTCGATATTTTTTGGAGAGTTCGTCCTCAATAGTTACCAGATACCGGTTCAACATATTTTGAAGATTCTGGTTGTAATAATTGTGCAGTTTCGATTTGATACCACCCATTACATCCAGTTTATTCAAGACTTCAGGAGGCAACTTGGATTGAACGTGTTGAATAATTTTGTCCACCTCTTCATCAATGACAGCTGTGGACTCCTTGTATTCATCTCGGTCTCCTCGATATAGACTGTTACGACTACCCACAGCACCGGGCTCTTCGGGGTGAATATGATCAGGACCTTTTGTAGTTTTTTCTTTCGACACGCTGGTACCTCGACTGCTGAACCAAAATCAAGTTGGTCTATTGTTGTTGTGAAAAACCATTGTCTGTTTCTCTTAGAAAACAGGCAAAAAGTCAATCAAAATCAATGTTTTATTACATATTTTACAGAAATAGACACTCCCTGCTCATGACTCTCGCTATATCGTTCTAATAGGGAGTTTTTTCTCTTCGCTCCAAGAGGGGGTCTTACTTTAGGGACTAATTTGATCACTGGAGTTTGGTTGATCCTAATGAATTCTACCCAATTGGACAACCATTGGTTATTGCTGGAATTTTTACACCGCCTAAAGCCTCTTTTTCCAGGCCCCCTTCCCTGGTTGAGTGCTCTTGCAACTTAGGGGGTTAACTTGAAGGGATCCACAACGTTGGGCAAACGGGGAAAGCTTTCATCTGATTTCTGGTAGCTTTTCAATTTTTGCGCCTCTTTTTGATCAAACCAAAGTAGATCAATATCCAATCCATATTTCGTCACAAAACCTTTGGGGCCTTTGATATGACGCCACCAGAGTAAACGGGTATGGTCATATTTCCAAAAAGGCAACACAATAGCACTTTCTTTCACAATTTGTTCAATCTGGAAAACGGCTTCAATCCGTTTTTTTTCATCGAGATTATATTCATAGATCTCAATCAGGCGATCAATCTCCGCTGTACCGAATTGAGACATATTATTCGTATTCTTTTTGATATTGTCGGTATGCAGAAATTGCCTTGGACTGGGGAAAGCACTTCCTCCAAACCGCAGAACAGTTGCTTGATGACTTTTCTCTCCCCATGCCTTGAATAGGGCTGCACCATCCAGAATTTTAACCCGCAAATCAATGCCTGCCTTGAGAGCTGATTCTCTCATGACGGCCAAGTATTTGGTCCAATCTTTGGTCCCGATCGAGACAGTGATCTGCAAGGGCTGCCCGTTTTTTGTACGAATACCTTCATTTGTTCGTGCCCCTGTCCAACCCGCTTCATCCAACAGGCGGTTAGACAGCCTCAGGTCATAGGGCCAAGCTTTTTGTATGGGATTTCTGTAAGGTGGGAAGACATCAAAGAAATTATGCAGACGAATGCTGAGATTATAGAGCAATTTCTTATTGATCATTTTAAAATTAAAAAGATGCATCAATGCCTGTCGTACTTTTTTCTCTTTCAAGAGAGGATCCTGCACATTCAGAAAAATACCATTGACCCCCGTTGGGGACTGAATGAAAATTTGCTGTTTATGAATATACCCTTTTTGGATGGAAGCAAATTCAGTCTGCTTCATCCATCGGGTGATATCCCCGACTCCATAGATATTCTGCCTTCCTTTCTTAAAAAGCTCGAATTCTATTTCAGTAGTACGCACAATATTCAGACGAACTTTGTCAAAGTTAAATCGCCCTTGATACCGCTTTTTCTGATCCCCCCACCAGTTTTTCACACGATGAAACTCCAGGTATTTTCCTCGCTTAACTTTTTTTAAGGCATAGGGCCCCGGGACCACGTTAGGCTTCCAGTTATATTTCTTCACCCAATTTTCATCTAATTTGATGGCATGCCGGGGTAAAGGAGTGACATCCATTTCGAAGAGGATGCGCCAACTGGGTTTCTTGGCGACAATGCGAATCGTATGGGCATCGATTTTATCCAGGCTTTCATAATGATCGTCAAAATACTGATTATAATAGGGTGCTTGGATGTGTTTTGATTTATAGAATTCAAAAGCAAAGAGATAATCATCCGCCGTAATCGGCTTGCCGTCAGACCAGCGAGCAGCGGGATCCAATTTGTAATACACAGTCTTGCTATCAGGCATCACAGCCCAATGGGTTGCCAGCTCCGGCATGAACTCACGGGTATTGGGATGCAAGGCCGTCAACCCCCAAAAAGCCCAACGACGTTTATAAGAAACAAAACCTCCCGCATTGGCATTAGGCCCATATAAACGAAAGGTTAAAGGATAGGTAGAAATGGAGTCCAGCAGTGTGCCTCCGCGTTTTGCCTTCGGATCTACGAATTCCGGGTAATCCTTATTGGTTACCCACTTGATATTTTCCGGTAATACTACACCCGCTTTGGCCAGCATCACCCCATCTCCAAGGGAGAAAAATATTGACAGAAATAAGATTGCAGCCAGGCTAGACTGCTTTAAAATCAATCTAAAAAGTCCAAATAAGCCTGATTTGACTAGTTTTCTCATAAACTTCCCTTTGCCATGAGTTACCCGACAAAATAATGCAAGTCAGCACACCAGACACTCTGTAAAAAAATCAAGGAGTCAACTTGCAGTGGAAAAAAAACAGTACCCTCCCTTAGTCTACTCTATTTATTAACTAGAAAGCAGCCATTCCATTAAGGGAGTTGAAGGAAAACTATCTTCATAGAAAAACTATACTTTTCTAGATCTCTAAGTAGGGATGCCTGATCGAGTGATTACCGATACTGGAAACCTACTTTGTTCCGGAGGAGCCAGCTCGTAGCTGATGCCGCAGTACTCTCTGATCAATCAAACTGACTTAGCACTCGCAAAACCCTGCTGAACACTTCCACGAATGGGACGAGTAAAAAAGGTTTTATTGATTAGCTTGAATGTAAATGCTTCATCTCGATTCCAGGGCCATAGGGACACACAGCGAGCCATGGCACAATAACCAAATATAATTTGTGCCCATGTTCCTATCGTGGGCATCCAGAAAAGCCATTGCATCGAATTTGGCAAGGAAACTATTAAAAGACTCAGATACCAAAATCGTACCTGTACAGGAAAGGCTTTAACACTGCGTTCTCGAAGTAGATAATGGATGAGTTGGAATATTGTCAGGACTATTGCATACTGAAACCCCTCTATATTACCCATAACTCCAAAGGTAAGTAGAGAAGCGGTCACCAGCCAATACCACCATCCTATATCTCTATACTCAATCATAAACATATTAAGACCTCAAACTCGATTAATATAGATAGAAGGGGCATAGCCCCATTCTACGATTTTTTAAGATTTTATACCGAAGGGATCGGCATCTAAAGGTAAGCGTGAGAAAGACTTGCCGGACTTTTTGTATTGCTTGATTTTCTCTTTTTCTTCCTTATCGTACCAGAGCAAATCATAATCAATGCCCGACTTGGTGATGAAGCCCTTGGGCCCCTTAATGTGGCGCCACCAGAGTAATTTAGCGTGATTGTGCTTCCAAAAGGGGATCAAAATGGCATTTTCCTTAACAATCTGTTCGATGCGGAAAATGGCATCAATCCTCTTTTGCTCATCCATGTCGAATTCATAGACCTCAATCAGTTGATCAATCTCTTTACTGCCAAATTGGAACAAATTATTACTATTTTTTTGGATGCCATCTGTATGTAAAAATTGCCGGGGTGACGGATAAGAACCACCTGCAAAGCCTAAAGCTGCTGCCTGATGACTCATCTGGCCCACAGACTTGTAGAGGGCCGCGCCATCCAACATTTTGAGCTGAAACTCCAATCCAGCTTTTAATGCGGACTCACGGATTACAGTCAGGTATTTGAGCGTCGCCTTGGAACCAAGGGAAACGACGACTTTCAGTAGTTGTCCATTTTTTGTGCGAATTCCTTGTGCTGTTCGTTTGCCTGTCCATCCGGCTTCATCCAGCAATTGATTGGCTTTTTTGAGGTCGTAAGGCCAAGTCTGCACCTTAATATCTTTATAAGGTGGGGAAACATCAAAAAAGTTATGTTTGCGAGTACTGAGGTTATAAAGCAGCTTGTGATTGATGGTTTTAAAATCTATGAGATGTAGTAAGGCTCGACGGACCTTGATGTCACGAAGCAGCGAATCCTGGGCATTCAAAAAGACCCCCCTGATTCCTGTAGGTGTATCAACCAGGATTTGCTGTTTGTTAATATACCCCTTCTTGATGGCCTTGAAATTAGTCTGTTTGACCCAACGAGTGGAATCAGAGACACCGTAAAGATCGACTTTTCCTTTCTTGAACATTTCAAACTCCACTTCACGAGTTCGAATGACATTCACACGAAATTTTTTAAAATTGAACTTGTTCTGGTATCGCTTTTTCTTGTCACCCCACCAGTTTTTAACCCGGTGAAATTCTACAAATTTACCTTTCTTGAATTTCTTCAGGGCATAGGGCCCTACCACCACATTGGGTTTCCAGTTGTATTTTTTAACCCAGTTTTTATCCAGTTTGATAGCGTGCCGGGGCATAGGGGAGAAATCAAGTTCACGCAGGATTCTCCAGCTTGGTTTTTTCGCCACCATGCGCAGGGTATAATCATCGATTTTATCCACACTCTCAAAATAATCCTCCATGTACTTTTTGGTATAGGGAGCCTTAATATGTTTTGAGCGCAGAAATTGATAACTGAAAAGATAATCATCAGCAGTCACGGCCTTGCCATCAGACCAGCGCACATCGGGATCTAATTTGTAGTAGACCGTTTTGTTATCGGGCAGGACTGCCCAGTGGGTGGCTAAATTAGGAATGAGTTCTCTGGTATTTGGGTGCTCAGTGGTCATGCTCCAGTCTATAGACCAACGGCGATTATGGCTGACAAAGCTGCCTGAGTTAGCGTTGGGTCCATAGGGTCGAAACGTTAAGGGATAAGTCGGCACAGAATCATAAAATGTACCCCCTCGTTTCGCTTGGGGATCTGTATAGTCAGAGGTATTGTCATTAGTTACCCACTTGAGATCTGCGGGTAAACTCACTGTGGCATGGGCAGTAAAGAGCCATCCACCGCAAAAAAGCAGAATCAGTAAGAGTACGTGGAAAAAACGTGGGCTACTGGATGGGGGAAGGCAAGTATTCTGTTCTTGCGGCATAGGCTTTCCTTCATAACTGGTGAATGTGGTTGGTGTTATGATTCATTGAAATCATGAGTCAAGTCCAACTTTGTACTATTCACCAATAAAATTCAATAGGGGCAAGCCAAGCAGCTCTATATTTTTTTCTACCACGACACACCGCAAGAAGGGAGTATCGGAGCAGAAGAGAAAGCAGCCCCACCGCCTAGATTGGTGATGGGGTTTACTTACTGTTTATTACCTGCAAAATCGTACTTAAGAATTAGGTAATCAGAGAATCCAAGTCCAGTTATACCGTCAAAGGTAGGACCAGAATTAGAGCTGGAAGAACCCGTGAGAAATATAGTTGTGCCCGAAGCATCCAGAACTAATCCCCTTCCTGCTGCAAAACCACCCAAAATACCTCTCACCCACTGTTTGGTGCCATCGGCAGAGTATTTCGCTAGAGTCACATTATTACCACGATTATCAAAGGCTGCATCCTCCACATCTCCTTGAGCCCCTGTGATATAAATATCACCGGAACTATCAATCACAACTCCATTCCCCATATCATGGTCATAATTATATGAGGAGGCTGGCAGTAAATGACTCCAAAGCTCAACTCCACTAGCATCATATTTTCCGATAAAAATATCACTATCCCCTAGTAAAGTATCACCACCAAGGTCCCCCGAAAACTTTCCTGTGATCACAATATTCCCAGAGCTATCCACTGCAATTCCCCCTGCAGTATCAGATCCTGCGCTTCCGAACTGTTTCTCCCAAAGCTGATCCCCGGAAGCATCATATTTTGTAAGGGTGATATCAGAATTACCTTGGTTTGTATAACCAGCTAATTCCAGCTTGGTTGTTCCCATAAAATACATATTATCAGAGTCATCTAAGGCAATGTAGCCACCAAAGTTATCATATTGATTAGCTGCGGTTCCAAACATCTTGGTCCAAATTTTTGTTCCAGATGAATCAAATTTTGCAAAAAAATGACCTTTATCAGCACTTAATCCTTCAAAATCAGAGGAATATGTATACCCACTGATATATACATTTCCAAGGCTATCAGTCGCCACACTTTCCCCAAAAGCACGTTCACCATTTCCCTGTAATGTTCTACTCCACAACTTTGTTCCGGAGGCATCGTATTTAACCAGAAAGGGATCGAACGTAGCGGTGGTAGCTGAAAGGCTGTGCCCATCAAAATCCCCCATTGTTTCTCCAACAACATATATGTTCCCAGCATTATCCACAGTAACCCCATTTGCTGAGTCACCACTGGTGGAGCCCAGCAGTTTAGTCCAGACCCTTTTGCCAACAGCGCTATATTTCACCAGAAACATATCATCTGATCCCATATTTGTTTCCCCGTCTAACGCTCCACCAGTTGATCCCACTACGTAGAGGTTTCCAGAGCTATCTCTGGCAATGCCTTTACCTTCATCAGAAGCACTTGTTCCCGTATAAACAGTCCCTAGCCATGCATAAGAGGTTAGGGATAAATCATCTGGATCTAACTCATTATAGTTGGAATCACTGGATGTAGCGGCAGCCAACACAATAGAGAAGGATTCATTCCCATCATTTTGCCCATCATCCTGTCCTGTGATGGTTACGGTCTGATTAATGTTCCAGTCCTCAGACGTAAATGTGAGAGTAACAGTTGAGACCGCTGCCTCCGCAATATCACTGCTGGTGATTCCTATGGTGACATCCTCAGTTGGCTGAGAGGTTAGTTTCACCGTAAAGGTAGCTTGCCCCCCTGCTTCATCAACAATTCCACTAATAGAACCGATGGTAAAGCCTGCGCTGTCATTATCCTCATTGATAACTGCAATATCACTCGGATTGAGTGATGAATAAATGTCATCAGCAGTATGACCCATCGTCAGCTGAATCCTATAGCTCTGATCACCATCAATTATATTATCATCCTGACCTACCACTGTTACCGTCTGCAGAGTATTCCAGGTGGTGGTTGTGAAACTCAATGATGTCGATATTACTCCTTCAGCAGGGTTCAAACTGCTCACATCAATCAACACATTCCTTGTAGGCTGGCTTGTTAACCTAATGGTAAAAGTTGCCGTTGTGCCGTCTTCGCCAGTATTACCACTGATAGGACTGATGAGAAACCCCTCCTCGCCAGTCGCAGGAACAGTAACACTAGGCACATCTACTACAGGTGTAACCGAGTTGGTAACCAAACCTAAATCAGTGATTACTGTGGTAATATCTGATAAGGCGGTCGTAGTATTACTTGTAATAGTTGAACTAACCGTAGCCAGAGAATCTCCAATATTAGCCACACCATCAATAGCAACTTGGGTCAGGATCGTAGAGGCTGTGGTCGTAAATACTGAACTAATACTCGAACTAAAAGCCGTTCCACCCACCGTACTGATTAATCCTGTTGTGGTGAAAATATCATTCAACTGCAAGATAACCGCTCCTGATTGCATGGCGGCATTGGAAATAACACTGGAGATTCCAGAAGTATTAATAGTTCCATCAGCATTTTGTAAATTCGTATCGGCTGCGGCACTGGCAGTTCCAGTGACAATGCTGTCTTGCAGGATATCAGTAGTATTATCCACCATCGTTGTCAGTTGACTCGAATCGGTTAACGCCGTTGCACCCGCGTTATCTTCTAACATAGAAACCAAAGTGTTCTTAAGACCGGATATCGCTACTCCCTTCAACTGGGTGGTATTGGTTGTCGTATTTGCTGCCGCAGCTGTTTTGATTTTTTCAATGGATGTCGTGATCCTTTCAAAAACAGCCCCAATCGCGGTGCTAGCCGCTGTTGTCACGAGCGTACTCAATGCTGTGTTGATACTGGCAGCACTAGTATCCCTTGATAAAGCAATAGAAGCCAAACGTATTTGAAATATCCCCCCCGTAACAATGGGGGTAGCCGAACTAGTTGCATCAGCTATCAAACTGTCGAAAGTTACCCCACCCCTAAGAGTCTCAACAACCGTTTCTTGAAAATCGTCTGCCACACTACCCGTGCTATCATCACCAATTACACGTGGAGAAAAGCTGGTGCTGGTAACATAGGTAGTGGCGTCAACACCAAAAGCAGAGGTTACTAAGCTGACTTGAGCATCGAATGCTGTGAGATCCACAGTCGTTAATATTTGAGCATAGGCCGTACTAATGATCCAGCCCAGAGCATTATTGCCCATCAGAGCCAACCTCTGTAAAGGTGACGGCTCCATCTTGTGAAGCTGACTGTTGATAGTACTGCCTAAGAGCTGAGTCGCGATATAATCAGTAATGATATTCACGTGAATATAGAGATCCTTATCCAATCGATTTTTTTCCACGATGATGGAACTCATCCCTCCCGCCTGAAGCAGCATATAATCACTGACCTCAGCCTTTTTAACATCACAGCTAAATTTACCTTGAGAATTCGTAGTACAAGAGCTGATTTCACTATAATCGCTGTTGAGCACCAAGACTGCAGTCTCAGTCAACGCCCCCCCATTGGATACAGTTCCCGAAATAGTGATTGTTCCTTCTTCCAAGTCTGTGCTCTTATCTGTGCTTTTTTCTTTGTCTTTCGCACAAGAGGTCATCAATAGTGCGATGACTAATAAAGCAAAAATACCAAGAAAACGGTTGATTTTAAAAAACTTCATATCCTACTGGTCCTGTTTAATACTCCCATTTCAGGATTCACTTGAGCCCTTGGAGAGTAATTTTTATAGAGGTTCTTAATAAAAACAGCTTTAATTAACATGGAGTACAGCTTCAAAGAGCCCAGTGATAGCCTGACTGGTCTAGAATCGGAAGCAAACAGCATAAATTTTAGTTACATACCTTTCACTATTTTATAATGGAAATTATGGGAAAAGTTTAAATAACTTTATAAATTAATTAATTACCTTTATTTTTTTTTAGGGAAAAGTATTTGCTTTTAAATGGAGACTGATCACCTATTGATTAAAAAAAATGCCACAGGAGACTCGCAAAGCTAAGAAGTTCCATTTCTTCACAGCTATCTTCTATACTAAACAGCTGTAAATCCCCTTATCTCCATATGGAGAACCAGTTCTAAAATAAGATGGTTTGCTTTGATTTTTGGATGCTTAATGTAGATAAGTAATGGGCATTCTTTCCAATTAACAGTTTAAGAGAGGAATCAAATTATTAGCAGAGTAAAAGGGGGACACAATGTGGGGAGTCTAAAAGTGAGGAGGCGGGTACTGAGACCCGCCTTACTTTTATTCTGTGGAGAAAGTTATCCTCCGACAGTCTTACTTATTGATAGCCTGCAGCATAGTCTCACCCAACAGAGCAGGTGTACCAGCTACAGCAATACCAGCAGCTTCCAGAGCTTTCACTTTACTAGCAGCCGTTCCTTTTCCACCGGAAACGATGGCACCGGCATGACCCATTCGTCGGCCGGGAGGCGCTGTAGCACCAGCAATGAAAGAAGCAATGGGCTTCGTTACATATTGCTTGGCGAATTCTGCGGCTTCTTCCTCAGCTGTTCCACCGATCTCACCAATCATCAGGATAGCTTCCGTATCAGGATCATCTTGGAATAATCTCAAGGCATCGATAAAATTAGTACCGTTGATGGGATCTCCACCAATACCGATACAAGTACTTTGTCCCAGACCGACTTCGCCCAACTGAGCTACAGCTTCGTAAGTCAAAGTTCCAGAGCGAGATACCAGACCTACTTTACCAGGTGTGTGGATAAAGCCAGGCATGATTCCTACTTTACACTGACCGGGAGTAATGATTCCGGGGCAGTTAGGACCAATCAGGCGAGTATTAGAACCACGCAGCGCATCGGCTACAGTGATCATATCCATGACAGGAATACCTTCGGTAATCGCTACAATCAGCTCAACTCCAGCCTCAATGGCTTCCAGAATGGCATCACCGCAGAATGGTGGTGGTACAAAGATCATGGAGCAATTGGCACCAGTCGTCTCTACAGCGCTACGAACAGTATTGAAGACGGGAGTACCTTCATGTAACATCCCACCTTTACCGGGAGTCACCCCTGCTACGATTTGAGTATCACAATAGGCCTTACAAGCTGCCGCGTGCAATGAGCCTTGAGCACCGGTAATTCCCTGCACTAGAATCTTTGTGTCTTTATTGACTAATACACTCATTTGTTATTCCTTCATTGAAGATTACGAGTCATAGATGGTGCAAATTATTGAGCAACTTCTACAGCTTTCTTAGCTGCGGGACCAAATCCTTTAACCATGATCAGTTTGTCTTTTAGTCCTGATTCCTCGATAATTTTGGCAGCTAATTCCGCATTGGTTCCTTCCAGTCGAACCACGACAGGAATATCCAACTTAACGCTCTTAAAAGCCGCAACCACACCATTGGCAATCACATCACAACGAACGATTCCACCAAAGATATTGATTAGGATAGTTTTTACGTTTTTATCTTGGGTAATCAATTTGAAAGCCGCTTCAACACGCTCTTCAGTGGCGGTGCCTCCTACGTCAAGAAAGTTGGCAGGAAACGCGCCATAAGACTCGATAATATCCATTGTGGCCATGGCTAGACCGGCGCCATTCACCATACAACCGATGGTTCCATCCAATTTGATGAAGTTCAGGTCCCACTTGCTAGCTTCGATTTCAGAAGCGTCTTCTTCGTCCAAATCTCGCAGGGCTACAGTTCCCTTATGTCGCATCAAAGCATTGTCATCAAAAGACATCTTGCAGTCTAGAGCCAGGATTCGATTGTCACCGGTAACCACAACAGGGTTGATTTCCAGCATGTCGCAATCTTCAGCTACGAAAGCCTCATAAAGGCCCATGAAAAACGCAGCGGCTTGCCGAGGCATCTTAGGTCCGTACTCTTCCAGTTTCAGGCCATAAGCTAAGCGCTGTGCTTGAAAAGGTCGTAGTCCCAAAGCAGGATCGATAGATTCCGTCAAAATCAGTTCAGGAGTCTCTTCAGCAACTTCCTCGATGTTCATGCCACCTTCTGTGGAGGCGATCAACATGATTTTTTGAGTATCTCGATCAACTACAATAGAGAAATAAAGCTCAGACTTAATATCCATGCCTTCTTCAATCAGCAGAGTCTTGACTTCTTGACCTTCAGGACCGGTTTGCTTAGTCACCAGTTGCATGCCCAAGATGTCCGTAGCGTTAGTCTTAACAGCTTCGATTCCTTTAGAAACCTTAACTCCACCACCTTTTCCTCGACCACCGGCATGAATTTGTGCTTTAACCACACATACTTCACCGGGAAGTTTTTTAGCAGCGGCTACGGCTTCGTCCACCGATTTAACGACAATGCTTTGAGGAACGGCAACACCGTACTTGGAAATAATTCCTTTCGCCTGAAATTCATGTATCTTCATAGTTCCTTTCCAAACTGTGATGAATAATTTTGATGACGATTTGTCATGAAAGAAACCGGCTTGAGGACCAAGCCGGCTGAAAAGGGAAAATTTACAGATTTGCGACAGCTACGTTTAATTCTTTCACAGCGTCGATAGAAACCTGTAGGGAAGCTCGTTCAGCGTCAGTCAAGGCAACTTCAATGACTTCTTCAATTCCGCCAGCACCAATTCTGCAAGGGGCACCAACAAACAGAGCTTCATTAATTCCGTACTGACCTTCCGTCACTTTTGCGGCACAAGGTAGGATTCGTTTTTTGTCCTGTAGATAGGATTCTGCCATTTCAATCGCGGAAGTAGCAGGAGCGTAGAAAGCAGAACCAGTTTTCAGGTGAGCTACGATTTCTCCACCACCTTTTCTAGTTCGGACTACAATTTCTTCCAGTCGCTCAGCAGTAATCTTACCTTGTTCAACCAATGCATCCAAAGAAACACCGGCAACGTTACTCATTCCTGTCAATGGAACCATAGTATCGCCATGACCACCCAATACATAAGCGTTCACTTGATTGACGGATACGCCAAATTCCCAAGCCAGGAAAGTTCGGAAGCGAGAAGAATCCAGAACACCTGCCATTCCGACAATCATCTTGTCGGAAATTCCTGAAGATTTTTGCAATTCGTTCACCATTACATCCAAAGGATTAGTGATACAAATAACAAAAGCATCCGGGCAGTTGGCTTTGATTCCTTCACCCACAGATTTCATTACTTTACAATTAATTCCCAACAAGTCATCACGGCTCATTCCAGGCTTACGAGCAATACCGGCGGTGACAATCACAACATCTGCACCTTTGATGTCAGCGTAGTCATTTGTTCCAAGGATATTTGCGTCAAATCCTTCGCAAGGAGCGCACTGAGCTAAGTCTAATGCCTTTCCTTGAGGTAAACCTTCCACAATATCAAAAATAACAACATCACCTAATCCTCTGATTACAGATAGATGAGCTAGAGTTCCACCGATATTTCCTGCACCAATAAGTGCAATTTTATTTCTCGCCATTGGTTTTTTTCCTATAAAAATTTTTTTTCAAATCAAAATACTGATTGATTCTGCTTTTTTGAGGGGAATTTCCCAGAAAAAGCCGAGCCGTTAAGCTGAAATCGAGCAATTCTTTCCTGTTTCCATAAGATACGTCAAGGGTTTAGTCGCTGTGAAGGCTCTTGGGTACTCGGTTTTCTATCCGGGGAAACCACTCTCTTCACGGATATTTTTTTTTTTGCCTTGGTAGAATCATGCTCAAGCTACAGGAAAGAGGCTTGCTGAAAAGCAAAAAATTCCATAACTTCGTATTTTCAGCCCTGGGGCCTCTCTAATGGCCTCAAAGCGAAGCCTACCTTATAAAGACTCATGAAGACTATTAGATTAACTTTTAGCGAAGGACGTGAATGGCAAAGGAACTAATCCTCTCTGATATTGCGGAAGCAGACCGACTAAATAAACTAACTGAGGCTTATAACAGCCTGGAGAACGAAGAGAGCCTCGTTATCAGTAGTACTGAAGATTACTGTCAGACAATTTTAGCCTTCCAAAAGCAAACTTCCGAGCCTTGTTTTTGGGCTGCTCTGCTCGATGGAGCGCCACAGTGGAAAGGTATTTTGGTTAAATTTGCCAATGCCCCTCAAATGGCCGGTTCAATCATGCAATACATGGCCTACGACCATAAACGTTGCGACAACCTCTATGCTGACGCGGAATCTCTCATTCTGGAAGGCGAGACAGAAGCCGGTGCCGAAGTCATGCAAGGATTCATCGTTGGTATGCTTCGTCATTTCAGAATTGAAGAAGAATTGCTCTTCCTCGCTTTTGAGCAGGCTACCGGCATGACGGAAGGTCCCACTCAAATGATGCGTATGGAACACCAGCAGATGAAAGCCATCATGGCTCAGATGCAAAGCACACTGGAATCAGGTGCGGTGGATCAAGTCCCTGGTTTGGGTGATACTTTGTTGATTTTGATGCAGCAACACAACATGAAAGAAGAAAACATGCTCTACTTCATGATGGAACAGCATATCAGTGATCAAAGTGTGGATTTGATCCAACAAGCCCAACGGATCGACTTCCGCTAAAAACCACTTAGAAAATCCCCAAATCAGCCCCGCGTTCCTTCCAGGGAGCGCGTCACTCGGAGAATAAACCAACATGTACAAAGGCATTAGCCTGGACCAGGCTCCCCCTGAAGATATCCCTTTACGTTTTTTCCTCAGCGCTCCCCTATTTGGTGTCCTTGCCGGACTTTTAGTCGTTTGGAGAGGGGGTGATCTTTTTATATCCAATTGGAACCTTGAAACCATCGCTATAACCCACCTCCTGACTTTAGGTTGGTTGGCCATGGTCATGTTTGGTGCTTTTTACCAAATGGTTCCGGTTTTGGTGGGTGGTAGTGTGCCTTTTATTTATTTTGCGAGAATGTTGCATTCACTATTCGCAGGTGGCATTGCTCTATTTGTGGCGGCTTTTTTTGTCATGAACGCTGGTTTTTTCGAGATCAGTTCCAGTCTTTTTGCCGTAGCGGCAGCCCTGCTTTTATTCTCGATTCTCTGCTTTTTCTTACAATTGGCCATGGCGGTCTTCAAGGAAAAGGCCAATGACCGCCCTACAGTTGTAGCCATGAGAATTTCCATGATCTGCCTGCTGCTGACGATGCTTCTAGGCATCTCTTTTATTGGGAACCTGACTGCCTGGTGGGCTCTGCCCTGGGATCGTGTCAACATGACAGGAATTCATGTCACCTTGGGACTTTTTGGGTGGGTTGGAACCTTGCTCATGGGAGTTGGCTTCCACATGATCCCCATGTTTTACCTGACCCCTTCTTTTGATTTAGAGCAAGCATATCGTATTCTCCGCTTGCACAGTATTTCCCTGCTCTTGATTCCAATCAGTCTCTATTTTGACCTAGGCTTGGGTGCGCTCATTGCCTCAGCGATACCCGGAGCTCTCGCAGCAATTATCTTCGTTTTTACTCTGATGCAACTGCTGGGTAGGAGAAGGAGAAGGATTGTGGATACAACCATGAGGTTTTGGCAATCAGGAATCTTCTTATTGCCCCTGTCTCTGCTTTGCCTGGCTGCCAATCAATGGATTTTAGAGGCCAGAGTACTATTACTTTTCGGTGTGCTCTTTATCCTCGGTTATGCGGTGGCCTTGACCAATGGAATGCTTTATAAGATTTACCCCTTCATTCTCTGGTTCCACCGTTATAGTAATTTGATAGGTAAAGTACCGGTTCCTTTATTACAGGATCTAGCACCTAACAAATTCTCTAGGAAACAATGGCATAGCTTTACTGCTGCGATTGCTCTTTTTACGGTGGGAATCCTGTGGCAAGACGATCTCACCTTGCGCGTTGCAGGCATGACCTTTGCCTTATCCTCTCTCTGGTTATTCCAAAATATCCTGAGGGCCTACAGAATGGAAGTTCCCGAAGCACCGGAAGAAGATCCCGACATGGCTAAGTTCATGGAAATGCTCAAGCAAAAGAAGCCCCAATAAACTCCCTTGATTTTTTGTGCCCTTCATGGTGAATCATTCTCTGAATATAATTCCCATAGAGGGGCATGGGAATTGGATAGCTTTTTTTATTTACTTGATTCTTTTGAAGATAAAAACACCGTCAGC
>NVSR01000049.1 GCA_002401295.1 SAR324 cluster bacterium
AAAAATTACTTTATTACTGCATTTAGCTTCTGCAATGTCCTTGGATTGCGAGCCCTGAATGGCCCATTACTTTGGTGTAGCCAAAGCAGAAAATATTACGGATGAAGAAATCGGCGCGCTGCAGTCCATCGTAATGGCAGTCAGTGCAGGTAAAGTGCGTGCGAAATTCAGAGATGCGAGAATACGCACCAAGAAGCAATTGAAAAAGTAACCTGCCAAGCCCGACGGAGAATCAACCTCAGTAAACTGGGATAAAATGAACAAGTAATATCCCAAACATACTGAGGTTTCAATCAATAGTTATTCTACGCTCAGATTTCTTTCCTGATGCAAATTCGCTGTCTCTGCCACTTGAAGAGGTTTTTCCTCTCTAAAGGCTTTGAGCAGACCGTAGCACATGAAAAGTAAGACAAAAGTAAAAGGAAGGGCAGTCAGGATCGAACCAGCCTGCAAGGCTTTCAATCCTCCACTCAGCATCAGAACTGCAGCGATGACTCCTTCCATCACAGCCCAGAAGACTTTCTGTCTTGCCGGTGGATTGGGATGACCTCCGGAAGTAATCGTATCGACAACTAACGAGCCGGAATCAGAAGAGGTTACGAAAAAAGTAATGATAACGATAATGCCGATCAGCGAGGTCAAAGAAGAAAAAGGGAACCGTTCCAAGAGAACAAATAACGCTGTAGAGACATTCTTACCAACGGCATCAGCGATTCCTCCCGCTCCTCTCAACTCTTCATGCAGAGCGGCACCTCCAAATACAGTCAACCAGACAAAGGTCATCAATGTGGGAACCAATAAGACCCCAATTAAAAATTCCCGTACAGTTCTACCTTTTGAAATCCTGGCAATGAACATCCCCACAAAAGGAGACCAGGCAATCCACCAAGCCCAATAAAAAATGGTCCATCCGTGCTGCCAAGTGGATTCCTGATAAGCTTCTGTCCATGTACTCAAGGCCAGGAGTTGCTGGAAATAGGAGCCCACATTCTGCACAAGGGAATCAAGAATAAACAGAGTTGGTCCCAGAAACAACACAAACAACATCAGAAGAAGAGCCAGAACCATATTGATTTCACTCAGTCGTCGAACACCTTTATCCAATCCCAACACAACAGATACGATAGCTAAACAGGTAATCAGCGCTATCAGAATGATTTGGGTCGTCGTATTGATTTCAATTCCAAACAGGTAGTTCAATCCGGCATTAACCTGCTGAACTCCCAACCCCAGAGATGTGGCCAGACCAAAGAGTGTGGCAAAAACTGCAATAATATCGATCGTATGGCCGATGGGTCCATAAATTCGCTCTTTTAATAAGGGATAAAAAGCGGAACGAATGGTTAAGGGTAAACCCTTATTGAAGGAAAAATAAGCCAGAGACAGACCTACAATGGCATAAATCGCCCAGGCATGAAGTCCCCAGTGAAAAAAGGTGACATTCATGGCAGTTTTAGCTGCCTCAATCGTTTTTCCAGTTCCCATGGGGGGAGAAGCGTAGTGGTACATGGGCTCAGCCACGCTGTAAAATACCAACCCAATTCCCATTCCCGCACTAAAGAGCATCGCAAACCACGCCCAGGAACTGAATTCAGGCTTTGCCTCAGGTCCACCAATGCGAATCGTCCCAAACCGACTGAACAACAGATAAATGGTAAATAGAAGGAAAAAATTGACGGAGAGGATATAAAACCAACCTGCTCTGATGGAAAGGGAACTTTGAATCTCTCCAAAAAACGCAGCCATTTGATCAACATTAAAAAGACTGAGCGCCACAAAGAGAACAGCGAGTCCGGCTGAAACCCAAAAGACTGTAGGTTGTATTTTCAAAGACGTTACAGGATCTTCTTCATTTTTGGTACTTGCATTCATAACTTACTGTGGAACTGTAGAAAAAAAAGATTGGACGATTGGGGAGAAAAAATCAGATTCAGTTAAGGGGAACTATTGTGAGGAGGAGGGGATAATTCAGATTAATCAAAAACTTGCACTCCTAAATTCATTTTTGGGTAGTGAAGTAAAGAATTGCAGAAGTAATTAGATTCATATCAGTTAACATTGAAAGCAAATATAGTCAAATAAAATCAACTATTTATACCTCTATCCTACTATGAACTAAAGGATAAACAAGCTTTGAGATACTAATAGCAGAGTGAGTTAAAACGGAATCAGAGAAGGGTGAATCAAAGCACCTCAGAAAGAAACTCACGGAGTGAGGCCGCCACGTAGGGCGGCACTACCGTTTTTTGGGATGTTTTACTTTAACTCCCTTAGTCAATACCTGGCACCCGGTGGGATTGCACGGGCATTTTTCTGCGGACTTCTTGAATGGTTTCCAGGTTGATATCCGCGTAGATCAGGCACTCTTCCTCTGGAGCCAGAGCCAGGATTTTACCCCAGGGATCAATGATCACAGAATGGCCAAAAGAACGACGTTTTTTATTGTGATGGCCTACTTGCCCCGGCGCTGCAATGTAAACCTGGTTTTCAATGGCACGAGCCTGAAGCAAAGTCAGCCAGTGAGCTTTGCCTGTTTGATAAGTAAAAGCAGCCGGAGTGGAAATGATCTCCGCTCCTGCTTGGTTGAGCTGCTGGAAAAGGTTGGGAAAGCGTAAGTCATAGCAAATTGTCATGCCTACTTTACCGATTTCATGGTCAGCAACTACCACTTTTTTCCCCGCTGAAACAGTCTCAGATTCTATCAATCGTAAATCTGGCAGTTCTACATCAAAAAGATGGATTTTCCTATAGGTTTCCAGTACTTTACCTTGCCGACTGATCAAAACTGAAGTGTTATAAATCTTTCTTTGATTTTCTGGATCTTTTTCTGGAAAACTGCCCATCAGGATCGAAATATCATTTTGCCTCGCCTGTTCTTGAAAAAGCTCTACTAAGGGACCTCTCACATCTTCAGCAATTTCCTGATATAAAGAGTCTTTACCTAAAAATAAGAAACATTCTGGAAAAGCGATCAGGTCAGCTTTTTGCTGTGCGGCTTGTTGAATGAATTCAAGAGATTTTTGCAGATTTTTTTCCACATCGGCGATGGATGTCATTTGAGCTAAAGCAATCTTTTTTTTCATGTTCCGTCGATAGGTTGATGGAGTTGATTACAAGCCCGGTTTCGGCTGCATTCAACTAGATTGAAATAAGCGGATCATTACAAAACCTCCCATAGAATAATCCGATAGGTTGCAGTTGACTTGAGAATTAATTCTAGAGTCATTGAGATGGGATCTTCAGTTTATAGACTAAGAAAAGGATTATGAACGTTCGTATTTTTACTCCCCCATTAGGAAGATGGATGCTTTTTGCAGTGGTGATGTTCTTTCTTTCCATCACCTCCCTTTCTGCCATTCAAATCCATCATCTGAGTAAAAAGGAACGGGAGGATACTATCAGGTTCCTGAGTTCAAAAAAGGGAGCAAGGGTCTGGGTTGATCACGTGGGCTTCACCCAAGTCTGTACAATTGATTTTCGTTATCCTAGTTCAGTCTATTTGAGCGGACAATACCTAATAAAATTAAATGCAAGCGGATCTTTCCCCATGTGCCCGGTCGAATGCGAGCGTGGGGGTGCCATTAATGTCTGCTTCCGATAGACTATGAGTTCTCAGAGGCTACTCCCACATTATGGAGCTGCAACTGGAGTAATGTCTTCAAGTCGGAGTTCTGCTTTGATCCTGATTGGATTTTGTGCGGGTAGTTCTAAAAGTTCTTTATAAACATCCATGGCCGCGTTGATATCCCCTGAGCGCTCATGAGAAACACCTAACCACCATTTGCCATCCAGAATCCAATTGGACTGGGGATACTGCTCCAGCATTTCCTGAAAATATAAAGTTGCACGATCATACTGCCCTTGCAAAAAGTGGATATAACCAATGAAATAAACCGCATCATCAACCAAATCAGACTTTGTATACTGGCTTCGGAATTTCAAGAAAGCTCTTCCCGCATCTGTAAAATTACGTTTTTTGAAGATTTTGTAAGCATTATTGAAGGCAATCTGATCTTCTCTTTTCCCCCCCTGATCAACGTCAACACTCTCATCAAAAAAAGCTTTCAACTCACTCAGTGCAATGATTTGACTGCCCAAACGGCGTTCCAGGCGTTTCAAGCGCAGCCCATTTTTCCTGGCCTTATCTTGTACTAGTTCATTATCATTGGTGATCAGTGCAATATCTTGCTTCAGTTTATCCAACTCGGCAATAAAGAAACGCTGAGATTTACGGAAATTCTTTAACTCCCCGTCGACTCTGACACGGAAAGTCTCAGTTTGATCCGTTAACTCTGCGATTGCCCTCAATTTCTGCTGTTCCAAGGCGAATATTCGCTGTTCCAGTAGGTCCAGCCTGCCATTATTTGGCGCTTTTGTTGCTACTTTCGGAACACAGCCCGCCAGCATGAAGAGCAAACTCAAGACAAAAAAAATGGATGCTCTTTTGTTTAGTTTAGTAACCATTATAATTTATTCGCTGTAAATGTTTGATCCCCCTCCCCAGGACAGGGAAGCAGGGGAACGATAGAGAGCTTTCTTACCTATTGGGCGGCAGGCCATTTGTAGGCAGCAGTCCAGGCTGGGTTGAATTCACTGATTCCCCGCCCGGAATTGGTGAGCCGTCGCTTGAAGCTGCCATCGATCCTCATGATGAATAACTTTTGCTCGCCTCGAATCTTCCTCAGATACATGATCTGACGCCCATCAGGTGACCAAACAGGCTGTTCCGAAGAAAATTGACTATCCGTTAGCTGACGAACGACGATACCATCTTTATCCATGAAAAAAATCTGAAATTTGCCTTTCTTGATACCCGCGTAAACGATGTAATTGCCATCCAGACTCCAACGAGGTTCCACGTTGTAATTGCCTTCAAAAGTCATGCGATAGGTTTCTCCCGTCAGGAGGTTACGCTGATAAATCTGGATACTGCCGGAGCGGTCGGAAGCAAACAAAAGTCGAGTACCATCGGGGGATAAACTGGGATTGGATTCGATAGAAGAGCGGAAAGTCAGCCTTTCTTTTTTCTTACTACCCCTTCGGAAAAGAAAGAGATCACTATTCCCCTGATTAGCCAGGGATACGACTAGCTTATCCCCCTCAGCATTCCAGCTTCCTCCGCTCAAGGTTCCTTCATTCTGAATCAATACCTTGGAGGTCCCGTTAGAGAAGTCATAGCGCATCAATTGGCTACCTAAGCGACGAAGGGAAGTATATAAGAAGCTGCGGGCATCTCCCTTCCAACGGGGCAGAAGGTTCAATTCCCCATCATTGACTAAGACACGCCGATGTTTGCCGAAAGGATCTGTCAAGACCAACCGATAGCCTTTACTCCCCCCTTTTTCCACAAAGACGACAGCACTGCGGAGGATACTTTTTTGCCCGGTCAATTGGTAAATAATTTCCTCCACCAATTCAGTGATACTATGCTCTCGCCGTTTTCCCCAGAGAGGGACCCTTTGCGATTGGTAGAGTTCAGAGTCTTCAGCAGAGCGAACAATAGCCTGAAAGGACGTTGGGCTTGTTGTTCTTAAGGTGAGTATCAGGTCCGCTTCCAAGCTTGTTTTCTTCAAATCAAACAGACCGGACCAACGCAGGTAGTTTTGAAAGGTCTTTTTGAGTTTCAGCAGCTCAACTCTCTGCTTCTGGCCTTGGGTCTCCACCTCCAGTGCAATGCTCAAGCGACCGAAATTTGATCCCCAAATATCAATAATATCGGGATCATCTTGCTCTGCCCACAGGTTTGCTTCTCCCAAAAGCAAGTTCAGCCCCAGTAACAGCACTATCAATCGTTTCCATTTTTTAATCATAGAGCTTAGTCGGCAATCTTATCAGAGGTAAAACGAAAAACCACGCGGAAGGCTTTTTTCCTCGGATCAAAGGAAGCGGGAAATTTAGGGAATGGCACGGAGACTCGAACCGCCCTTTCCGCCGCCCCATCCAACACAGCCAGTCCCGAGCTTTGAGCAACACGGAGCTGAATAATATTTCCCAGGGGGTCAATAAAAATTTCAATCAAAACCTGAAAGTCTTTCTTGGCTACTGGCGGTAAAACCCAATTAGCACTCACTAAACGAGATAGTACTCCTCTATAGGCTGATCGTTCATTTTTTGTTTTCCAGTTTTTGGCAAATTGCTTGAGGGACCCCCCTGTTTTTCCTTCTGTTTTAACTCCAGCAATGCTTGCACTCTCCACCTCTTGGCGGGCTGGTGATTCCAGCAGGCGGTTTGATCGTAAGAAACCATCTTTTTTGGGGAGTTTTTTTATGGGCTCTCTTTTTTCTTTTTTTACTGTCTTGATTTTTTTAGCAGTAACTCTTTTGTCCCTGGCTATTTGTTTGGGTGCTTTTGTGGGGGCTGCTTGCTCAAAGACGACTTGCGTCTCCAATTGATAAGGGGCAGGTATTTTTTGATAAGCCTGAAAGAGGATCAAAGCCAATAACACAAGGTGCAACAGCAATGAACCCAGAAAAAAACGTGCATTTTCAAGCATTGACTTCCTGGCAACAATCAAGGTTTAAGATTTCGGGAGCTTGTCTTTGACCAGGAGTCCCAGATTTTGAACACCACTATTTTTAAGCGTTACCATCAAAGAGGTAATCTGCCCGTAACGAACCCTTTGGTCCGCTCGAATGAAAGCCGTCTTTCCCGGATTGCGCTCATTCCAACTGACAACGATTTTCTTAAGATTCTCCAAAGAATAACGTCGGCCCTGAATATGGAATTTACCATTGCGATTAATAGTGATCACAAACTGCCGGGCATCCTTGACTGCGGAAGATCGTAGATTTTCCTCAGGTAGCTTCACATCAATCGCTTTGGTGAACAAAGGCGCCGTAACCATAAAGATGACCAATAAAACTAATAAAACATCCACAAAGGGCGTTACGTTAATTTCACTGATGGGTTCGAAACTGTTTTTATCTGGTTGTAACATGCTGCTTCTCGATCGAACAAATTGATTAGCTCCAAACCAAAGCTCCTCATTTCATTACTAATTACCCGATTTTTTTCACGAAATAAATTGAAGGCGATCAATGCCGGAATGGCAGTGAACAAACCAAATCCCGTTGCCACCAGGGCGGAAGAAATACCGGGCGCTACCACCGCGATACTGGACGAGCCTTGTGTGCTAATATTCTGGAAGGCATCAATGATGCCTACCACCGTCCCAAAAAGCCCAATGAAGGGGGCGGAGCCGCTGATGGTAGCCAACAGACTAATTCCCTTTTCCATCTGAGAGTTATGAGTGACGATACTCCGCTCAATACAACGCTCGATACGTAGGATCAAAGCTTTTTTTTCCCCCGTATTCAAAGCTGAGTGACGCTCTTCAATCGTGCTCTGGTATTCCCGATAGGCAGCATGAAATTCTTGGGCGGGATAGGCTTCTCTGGCTACATCAGCACGAATCTGTAAGTCCGTTAGCCCCTGATACAGGTCCACTTGCTTGAGAAAGTTCCTGGAGGTACGCATCACTAGCTGAAAGAAAATCATCTTTTTAAAGATGATGCCCCAGGAAACCAGTGACATCAAAAGTAAGATGCCTAAGGCTGTGTGTTCAACTACCCCTCCTTGTAAGGACGTGGCCAGGAAGGAGTTGCTGGGTAACCGCAGCCAATTGGTCAATACTTGTATATCCATTTGCTCTTCATTTTTCTCAGGTGGAAACCTAGGGTCAAGTGAATCAAACTAAGTAACGTTCTATCCGCTCTGTCCAACGTGACATCACGTCATAAGTTACGGTGTTGGCCCAATCAGCCAGCATTCTCACGGTGATTTCCTCCTGTCCTTGTTTTCCCAGCAAGATTACTTCATCACCAATGCAGGCCTCAGGAATCTGGCGGATATCCACCATCGTCCCATCCATGCCATTGCCACCAACGATAGGAGCCTCTTGACCACAAATCAAAACAAAGCCCTGATTCCGTAACCTGGGATAGCCATCTCCATAGCCAATGGGTAAAATGGCTACTTTCATTTTTTCTTTAGCTTGAAAATGCATGCCATAACCAACAAAATCACCTTCTTCCAGTTCCTTGATAAAAGCAATCTTTGCCCCTACCGTCATCACTGGCTGTAGTTCCTTGCCATCCAGGTTAATCCGGCGGCAAACCTTGGAGGGATAGACACCAAAAGGAAGAATACCTGTTCGAACCATATCACAATGAGCATGAGGCAAATCAAGATACCCCCCTGTATTACAGGCATGCACAATTGGAGGCAGGATACCTTTCTTTTTCAGAGGTTCCAGTACCTGCTGGAAGCGTTCCCATTGTAAGTTGGCATAATCCTTTTTCAATTCATCGGATTGGGCAAAGTGGGTCATAATGCCCTCAATTTCAATTCCGGGAGTATTCACCATCTCCTCAAACACAGCGACCGCTTGGTCAAAGCGAACTCCATAACGGCCCATGCCCGTATCTACTTTGAAGTGAACCTTCGTCACTTTATTCATATTTTGGGACAACCTGCCGATTAACCTCGCTTTCTTCACGCTTTGCACCTGTAGAGTCAGATTATGACGGATACAAGTATCCAACGCCTCGTCTGCTCTTTCCCCAAAAACCAGGATAGGCGTTTTTTCTATCCCTGCCTGTCGCAGCCGCAAGGCCTCAGATACAAAAGCAACCCCGAGATAATCACAACCGGCTTTGACTACTTCACGACTCACATCAACAATGCCATGCCCCAGAGCGTTATCTTTGACAACAGCCAACATTTTTAAGCCCTCAGGCATATCCTGGTGAATCAATCGCAGGTTCTCACGAAGGATTTCCCGATCGATTCTCAACCAGGCACGAGAAAACTCATTCTTGGGTTTCAGAAAAAAATCTTTCACAACCTTACGATCGGAAAAGTCATGTTTCACCGTTCCAAGAATCTGATAGGTTTCATGCCCCTTTCCCGCAATCAAAATGGCATCACCCACACCAGCCATGGCTAAAGCCTGGTAAATAGCCTCTCGACGATTGACTTCCACATAGAGGTTTGTAGTATCCAGTTCACTCATACCCGCCAGAATGTCCTGACAAATTGCCTCAGGGTCTTCCTTACGCGGGTTGTCTGATGTGACGATGCAGATATCAGCTAACTTGGCAGCAATCGCTCCCATTTCCGGGCGTTTAGAGCGATCTCGATCACCACCACAACCAAAAACTACAATCACCTTTTTCTTGGTTAGCTTACGAATTTCTTCTAAAATTTTCTGCAAAGAATCCGGAGTATGAGCATAATCCACATAAACATCAAAATCGGTGTAGCAGTCTATCTGCTCAAAGCGACCATCCACTTGATGAGCTCCAGCCAAACCTTCTGCAATTTGTTCCATCCCGATTCCCATGGCAAAGGTAGCCGCAAAGGCAGCCATGGCATTATAGATATTGAAAAGACCGGGCATGGGTAAATTCACTTTACAGAGGAAATCACCCCTTAAAAAGACATCAAATTCACTAAAAGCACCTGTCATCTGGCGCGGATAGGCAACCAGGTCGGCATCTTTGTTTTTGATACCATAGGTCAGCAATTGTGCTTTGCCACTGCGAATCAGACTCATTTCCACAGCCTCCATAAAATCAACTCCATGAGCATCATCTATATTCACGACGGCATAACCTTTCTTCTTCATGCTTCCCAAGCGCTTGAAGTGTTTTAACTTGGCTTTTTTATAGGCCTGAAAGGTTTTGTGGTAATCCAGATGGTCCTGAGTTAGGTTCGTAAAAACAGCTACGTCAAAATCAACCGCATAGCTACGGTCGAAGGCCATACCATGGCTGGTGATTTCCATCACCAGGGAATCTACCTGTTCCCTTTTCATCTGCTGACCTATCTCAAAGAGGTCATTAGCCAAGGGGTTGGAAAGATGGCTGGCCTCCTCTTTTTTAGAAGGATAAAAAACACCTATAGTGCCCACCACGCCACTTTTTCTCTTGGCATGTAACAGGATCGAATCAATCAACTGACTGGTAGTGGTTTTACCATTCGTCCCCGTAATACCTACGACCTTCATTCCGGCGAGAGGATCACCATGAAAAGCACGAGATATCAGGGATAGACTTTGATTAACATTTTTCACTTCGATCAAGCTGATGCCTTCGGGAAGCTCTGCAATCGCACCTGCTCTGGCTACCAGACAGCAGGCTCCTGCTGCTACGGCTTGGGGCCAGTGGTCTAGGCTCGTGCCCTGAATATGAGCTTCCTGGAATTCTTCCTCTTCCAGGCAAAAGTAGAGGCTGCCCTCAGTGACCTTTTGGAAGTCCCAGGTAACAGATTGAACCTCTTGCTTTTTATCTCCTTGAAACTGGAAATTTGCATCCGGTAATGCTTGCAATAGGGTTTCCAATGAAACCTTCAGGGATACGGACATAACTTACTTGCCTCCAAAACTAAAACTTCTCGAACGGGAGCTCCCGGATCGAACCGAAGAGCTTCCAAAACTGCGATTTGAAGAACTTCCGAAGGAAGTACTCTTGCGTTGACTGGAACCAAAGGAGGATCCGGTAGTACTGCGACTATTCACGGAGCTACCACTCCGAGTGGATCCGACAGTGCTGCTACTTCCAAAAGATGTACTATTTCTGGCACTCCCAAAGGACCCACTTCCCCGGGAAGTTCCTAATTGCTTGCTTGTACCGCTCTTGGTAGACAACTGAGAGGTTGAAGATTTACCGCGCCCAAAACCACCGGACTTCAAGTTCTTACTTTGAGTTACTTGAAATTGTTTCTGTGTCTTGGTTGGTTTTCTCAGACTGCGGGAAATTCCCTTATTCGCAGTTTTCCCTTTGTTGGGGCTGGAAATCTGCTTGTTGGATTTGTTTTGATATTCACTCCGTCCACCTTGCACCGTATTGGACCTATAGCTAGTTACCTGGCTGACGTACATAGGGCGGGACATGAGGGGGAAAAAAGCATAATAAGCAGGATAAAAGCCAAAGTAGAAAGGAGACATAAACATTGGCCGCGGGTAAAAATAACTGTTGTACATGGGCGTACCATTCGCCCCTGCTACTTTTGCCGCACTCTGTTCCCGCTCTACTGTAGTAGAATCATTGTAGATAGCCTGATCACCATAAATTTGTTCATTACCGATGACTTGCAGTTCAGCTCTTTCTCCATTCAACTCCACTTCCAAAGTGGCTACTTCCTGGACTTCTTTGGCTACCGGCTCCACGCTCAATGAATAGCCCATTTTATCTTTACTATTTCCATATTCGGAGACGAAGATATAATCCACCTTCTCATCATCGTTGAGATCCAAATTATTGATCCCATTTTTCTCATTCAGGCGGCGTTCCAATTCTTGTCCCGAGCGAATCTCTTTACCCAGTGTAATCAGTGCCTTTAAGTCCAATCCTTCGGCAGCCTGTGCTGGTTCAATAGCTGGTAAAGCTACTGATGCCACAGGCGCTGGTTCCTCTGTGAAGAGCCAGTTGTAAAGAGAATAGCCTCCATTCAATACAAGAATCAAAATTACGGCTATTTTTAACGCTTTCATAGGAACCCCTTGATTAAAACATCAAAAAGAAAAGGTGTGAGATGACGGATAGATCTATTCAATCTGAGGAAAAGCAGGCAAAGCCCTAGTCTTCCTCGTTATTTTTCGGTGGTGTATAAACAACCTTCGCTGACGTCACCGTATGCTTGTTCATTTGCATGACCGTGAAATGGTAGGCCTCAAGGTGAAAGGAGTCCCCGACCACTGGAATTCGCTCCAAATGTGACATGATTAACCCTTGCAGAGTTTCATATTCCCCATCAGCGATGAATTCTCCGGAAATTTCCTTATTAATCGACTGAATATCCGCCGAACCGGCAATCATCCAGCTTTCTCCCGTGAGTTTACGAATAGGGATCGTGGCGATATCTTTTTCATCAAAAATTTCTCCAACCAACTCTTCCAGGATATCCTCCAAGGTAACCACTCCAGCCATGCCACCAAATTCATCGACCACAATGGCCATATGGTTCTGCTCAGCTTGAAACTGTTCCAATAAAGAGGTTAGAGACAAAGTTTCATAGATAAAAATAGTTTTCTTGGCCAGCTCTCTCAAGGGTACATCCTTGCGATCAGACAATAATTCACGAAACATGGTCTTCAGATGGACCACTCCCGTAATATTATCAATCGTATCCTTATAAATTGGAATGCGAGAAAATTGTCGTTCCATCACTGCCTCTTGCACATCTGCCAAGGTTTGCCCTTCTTCCAGCGCAAACACAGAAGTTCGAGGAGTCATGATCGGGTAGACCTCGCGCTCATCAAATAAGAAAACATTCTGGATCAGAGTTTGCTCTTTTTTATTGATAACCCCTAGTTCTTCACCCTTAGAAACCACATTAATCACCGTAGATTCGGTAATCCTATTCACTTTCCCTTCTGTTCCGACGACAATACGGTTCAAAAACTTGCTTATTTTATCGAAAAAGAAGGAAACAGGCAGGAAGAACCCTCCCAAAGCCACGAGTAAGGGAGCAGTCGAGAGAGCGATCCTTCGATTGTGAACCAATGCGATGGTCTTTGGCGTAATTTCCCCAAAGAGCAGGATCACTAAGGTCAACAACACCGCAAAGAGGGTAACACTCCACTCTACGGGGATGCCCAATATGGGGGCGAGCTGAATGGCAATAGCCGTATTCAAGGCACTGGCAGCAATATTGGCAAGGTTATTCCCAATCAGGATTGTGCTTAACAAGCGTTCATGGTTATCCAAAAGTTTCATCAAAATTTTTCGATTTTTACTCTCGGACTTCTCCAGCTCAATGCGATCAATGTCCCCTAAGGAGATATAGGCGCTTTCAATGCCGGAAAAGAAGGCAGAACAAAAAATAAGCAATACTAGGACTAATAGGCTTGTTGCCAATCATACCTTTTCAGATAAGGTTAAACATAGTTCACCCGAGGAAAAGGGGCGAACTATGAGCCGAAAGGCTATTTCTTTTTTTTCCCTTTTTCAACAGGGACAACTTCTGGAGCTTTGTAAAATAGAATGCGACGGCAATGCGGACATTCTCCGCGACTCTTTTGAATAATCTCATTAAAGGTCTGAGCGGGCAAACTCATCGCACAACCCAAGCAATAGGAGCCATCAATTTCGACTGCGGCAGGTACGACGTTCCGCAGGGTCAGGCGCTCGTAGCTAGCAGCTAAGTCAGGTTCGATCTTTCCCATCAACTCTGCCTTAAACTGGTCGTAGGCGTCAATTTGTCCCTGAATTTTTTTCTCTTCAACAAGAACGCCTCGGGCTTTTTCCTGATAGATTGTATTTTCCTTTCCAAATTGTTCTTGCAGAATTCCCTGCTCCTCTTCTAAAGGAAGAATTTGCTCTTCCATGGAGAGGATTTGATCTTCCATGCGTCTGATGGTTTTCTTGGCTGTATCAATCTCTTTTTGCAGCGCATAATATTCTTTTTGATTTTTTACAGCCAGCATACGCTTATCGGTGACATCAATTTTTTCGTTTTCGATACCAATCAGGGCTTCCCTTTCGCGAATTTGCTGTTGAAAATCCGTGCTCTTTTTCTTAATCCCTTTTAATTTCCTTTCGATTCGATCCACACTCGCCCGCAGCTTTCGCTTTTTTGTAGGGAAGGTTTCCAAAAGGTTGCGGTTGGCTTGAATGCTGCGGTCCTCTTTTGACAAACGAAGAATTGCTTCAATAGATTCTTGCATTATATATCTCCCTACGGTTAGACAACGTCTTCCTGTACGTTACAAAAAAAAAGCACCATGCGGCAGGCTCTACCTCCGACATGGTGCTTTTAAAAACTGTACAGAAAAGTTTCTGAACATTCAGACTGGGTCATTCTTTATATATCTTCTTTTATTTGGTGGGCCCACCTGGACTTGAACCAGGGACCGTCCGGTTATGAGCCGGATGCTCTAACCAACTGAGCTATAGGCCCTAAAAAAATCAAATGCTAAGACAGAAGGCGAAGGAGAGTCAAGTCTTTTTCTAAAAAAACTTCAAGATTCTTTAACAATTGCCTTACCCCGCCTTTTCGATTAGCTTGGCGTCTTAGATCTGAATTCAATCAGACCAAAACACTTGGTTTAAGTGCTTTGGAGATTGATGTATAGTACAGGATTCGATATCCGTCTAGAGGTGAGTTTCCAATTGGGACTCCAAATAACCCCTTGCTTAATGAAAAGGAGCAGCTATGTATGGCGAAGATTTGATCATTGATATGGTACATGCCCGTGAGATTCTGGACTCCCGTGGGAATCCAACCATCGAAGTGGATGTAATTCTCGTCAATGGAATCATCGGTAGGGCTGCAGTACCCTCCGGTGCCTCAACCGGTGCCCATGAAGCTGTAGAGCTTCGGGATGGAGATGAGAGTCGCTACTTAGGAAAAGGCGTTTCAGAAGCAGTCGCGAATGTAAATGAGATCATCGCACCAGAAATCGAAGGAATGATGGTCAGTGAGCAAGCAGAAATTGACTATGAAATGATTGCTTTGGATGGGACGGAAAATAAGGCTAAACTAGGCGCCAACGCAATTCTCGGTGTCTCCCTGGCTTGTGCCAAGGCCGCTGCAGAAGCACATGGCCTGCCACTCTACCGTTATATTGGTGGCGTCAATGCCTGTGAGCTACCCGTTCCTATGATGAATATTTTGAATGGTGGCTCTCACGCTGATAATAATGTGGACATCCAGGAATTCATGATCATGCCTGTGGGTGCCCCCAGCTTTCGTGAGGCATTACGCATGGGAGCGGAAATTTTTCATACATTAAAATCTGTATTAAAAGCACGGGGATTGAACACGGCTGTGGGTGACGAAGGAGGCTTCGCGCCAAACCTGAAATCCAATGAAGAAGCTCTGGAAGTCATCATGGCGGCCATTGTGCAAGCTGGATACAAGCCGGGAGAGGATGTCAAAATCGCCTTGGATTCCGCTGCCAGTGAATTCTATAAAGATGGCAAATATGTGCTTTCCGCAGAGGCTTCTCCCGAGAAATCAGGTGAGGAGATGATTGCCTTCTATGAAGACCTGGTGAGTAAATACCCCATTATCAGCATCGAAGACGGCTTGGATGAGGATGACTGGAGCACCTGGAAGTCAATGACTACCAAAATGGCGGGAAAAATCCAATTGGTGGGTGATGACCTTTTTGTCACCAACTCCAAACGCCTGAAAAGGGGAATCGATGAGGGAATCGGAAATTCCATCCTGATTAAGCTCAACCAGATCGGTACACTGACGGAAACACTGGATGCTATCGAAATGGCCAAACGTGCCGGTTATACTTGTGTCATTTCACATCGCTCCGGCGAAACGGAAGATTCTACAATCGCCGATATCGCCGTGGCCACCAATGCGGGACAAATCAAGACGGGTTCCTTGTGCCGCTCAGACCGTGTGGCTAAGTACAATCAATTACTAAGGATTGAAGAAGAGCTAGGTGATCGTGCTAAATACGCAGGAGCTCAGACTTTCTATAATCTGTAGATCACTGTCGGCATTAGCAAAGTAAAAGGGCCTACATGACGCAGTGGGCCCCCACTCCCTAACTTTTCTACGTGCAATCATTGCCCATCTGGGTAAAAAAAATCATGGCCAAAAAAAAAATAAATGAAAAAAAAGCCATCCAAGCCCTGATTGGCCTTTGTGCAATTGTTGTGATTACTCTTTCATTGATTGGAGATAAAGGAGTCTTGCCTTTGCGTGAACTCAAACAACAAGAAGTACAACTGATCAAAGATATTGAATACTTAAAAACACAACGATTGGAATGGCAGGGGCAAGTGCGTTCCCTCAAGAGCAATCAAACCTATCTGGAAACTCTTGCCAGAGAACAGTTAGGCTTGGTCAAAAAAGATGAGTTAATAATCAAATTCAAGCATCATGATAGTTTTTAAACAGACTCAGACTCTGGGAATAATATTCCTGATGCTCTTTATCCTCTCCCCAAGACCACTCTGGGCCGCTAATGGCATGAAAGGGCCTTTTGCCGCAAAAAAGAAAAATCAAACCCCATATTACCAAACTTCTACCGTCAAATTGGTAGCCAAAGGAGCGATTACTTTTTATTCCAAGTGGATCAGCCCTGCTGATGGGCCACGCAGTCCCAGTTATCCAACAGGCACAGCTTATGGAAGGCAAGCACTGGAGAAACACGGTTTTTTTATGGGTATCCTCTTAATTGGTGACCGCCTTTTTCATGAGTCTGATATTCACTTAGGTCCCAGGGTTGACCTCTACGGTAAAACTCGTTATTTCGATCCGGTGGAAAGCAATACATTTTGGTGGGATCAGGAGACAGGAAGTCAATAGTCCTTATTCCGTAGCCCTGATATCCATTAGGCATTGCACGACTTAGCCTCCCAACGGCTTCACACAAACTGTAGAGCAATGTCCCAACTTATCCGAATCATTCCCCTATCTACGCAGCACTTGGTATATTATTTGAAGTACACTCAATATAATAGGATCCATTGAGCCTTAGATGACAGGTTCGCCTGAATTCTTGTTAAAAGACCAACCTTTTTGTCGTTTTTCTGTTGAGCTGAGGACTTGCCCCCATCTTTACTAAATCAATTTTTCCATCCGGTGTCTTCACCAAAAACCCAGATGAATATTTTTTCTAACCAGTACCATAATCCAATGGAGATTGTTATGAGACTAACTCACCGTTTCATTCTTTGCTCAATGATTCTTCTCTTTTTCTCGTCAGATCTCTTCGCTCAGGGGAAGGAGGATGATTTTGGTAGTTTTATCCTGGGACTCGACATTGGCCAGTTTGAATTCAAGGAACAGGATGGGCTGCGGACAGCTTATGCCAGCACAGACAACGAAGGTATCGACCAAACAGCCTATGTTAGTATTTTTGCGGAACTGGCATTGAGTGCTGGTTTTGGAGTGGGCTATCGCTCCATTGCCGCAGGTACCAGTAGGGAAACTGTTGACTCCAGCCAAGTCGTAGGYAGTAAGAATACTAGAGAGATYACAGTAAGGGCACAATTCCCCACCATCCAAATTTTTCCATTCAARAATAAGGAAAAGACCSTTAAACTTGGCCTTGTAGCCGGGAAGGGAAAGGGAACATATTCCATGGAAACTAAAAGTCAATCACCTGATAGTATAGTTGTAACTGATTCCTTGGTCTCAGCTAACGGTGATGTGACCTATTGGGGGATCTTTTTTAGTTTCCAGGGAGAAAATTGGGGAGGTCGCGTAGGACAATACACATTAGAAACTGATTTTGAGGACTTAACCGTCGGAGGTACAACCTACAAAATAGATGGATCAGGCACAGCATCTAGYTTCTCCATCTTCATGCTCTTCTAAAAGAGCACCCATTCTTTCCTCAAAGGATTCACAGAGTTTRGAARATNNGNGCAACGCTRNNCTAYGYKSKSMCTKGAGCAGGGGCACCTGCTTCAACTACGGAGGGACTGA
>NVSR01000050.1 GCA_002401295.1 SAR324 cluster bacterium
CGGGTTGGGACAGTAGAAACAAGGCAGGCACGTAGGCCTGCTCTACCGTAATACAAACACAAGCCTGTTTTAGGAGAGTGCATCTATCTTTGTGGCAATTTTATGCTGCACGCCACCGAAACTTCCCTGACTCATTACCAGAATAATATCTCCCGGTTCAGCTAACGCTACGGCATAATCTGCGATTTGATCTAAATTATCGATACAGTCGGCAGTCTTATTGGCTGCTCGAAGCTGGTCTACAATTTTCGATAAATCTAAACGGTCATCCAGGGCGATTGAATCCCCTCGATGTAATTTATAGAAACAAACACTATCCGCATCAGCAAAGGCCGTGGCCATACGCTCTTGATGGAACTTGCGTACAGAGGTATTACTTCGTGCTTCATAAACCGCATGGATTTTTGCTGCCGGCCAAGCCAGACGCACAGCCTTTATAGTCTCGGCAATTGCTGTGGGATGATGTGCAAAATCATCAAAAACTTTAATTTTTCCCGATTGATTCACCCGCTGCAGACGACGTCGTACATTTTTAAAGCTATTCAATGCTGCCTGAATCTTTTCAATTGCGATCCCTTCATGCAGAGCCAGCAGAATTACTGCTGTTGCATTCCTCACATTGAACTCCCCTAAAAGAGGAATCTTCAAGGAGTAGTTCTTACCTTGAAAGGATAACTCAAATTTCATCCCTAACTCCCCAGTCAAAGGAGCACATTGACTGATCAGCGCTTCACAATGCTCGCCCATGCCAAAGGTTACGTAGGGAGTAAAGCCTGTTTTTGCAACTTCCAAGGCATGCTCATCATCACCATTCACTAGAATCAAGCCATTACGCGGGATCTGGCGCAACATCAAGGAAAAGGACTTTTTGATTTCCTCAAGGTTATTAAAGATGTCCGCATGATCAAACTCAATATTATTGATGATCAAAAGGTCGGGCAGGTAATGAAAGAATTTAGAGCGCTTATCAAACAAGCTGGTATCATATTCGTCGCCTTCCACGACAAAATATCCACCTTTCTTCACATCCAGTGAAGAGGTACCAAAATTTTCCGGAATGCCACCAATCATAAATCCTGTGTCCTCACCACAAGCATGTAATACATGAGCAGCTAAGGAGCTGGTGCCCGTCTTTCCATGAGTTCCACTCACCACGACGGAACGATTGCCTCGAATGAACTCATTCTTCAACAATTCTGCCATGGACAGATAATGTAGATGAGCTTCCAAAGCATACTCTACTTCTGCATTGCCACGACTCAGGGCATTTCCCAATACCACATAATCCGGATGTGGCTGAAGATGTTCCGGTTGATAGCCTTGAGCAACCTCAATCTGATTCTCTATCAAAAAATCCGACATGGGTGGATAGATGTTTTCATCAGATCCTGTGATTTTGTGACCACGGTTCTTTAACAAAACCGCCAAGGAAGCCATGGCTGTCCCACAAATGCCGGAAAAATGGAAATGTTTTGGATTCATGATTTAATTTCAGTTGGCGGTTGGCGGTTGGCGGTTAGCGGTTAGCGGTTAGCGGTTAGCGGTTGGTAGTTTTCCATTCTCGAAAATGGTGCTTATAGCTTCTCTTTTTTCACCTCTCATTATATTGAGAGGTGATATGTATTTTAGCGCAAGAGTGAAGCAAAGGATTAACTGCCAACTGATAACTGATAACCGATAACCGATAACCGATAACTGTGAATGATTATTCGGAGATTAAGGCAATGCAATCAATTTCGATGGAGACGCCTTTAGGTAGCTTTGCCACCTGGACTGTACTACGAGCAGGTTTATACTCTCCCACATAGCGGGCATAGACTTCATTGACAATAGGAAAGTCATCCATATCAGTAAGAAACAAATTCATTTTCAAGACCTTATCCCAGCTACTTCCAGCTTCTTCCAGAACCGCGGCTAAGTTTTTCATGACTTGATCCGTCGCCACTTCAATGCCGCCGATTACCAACTCATTCGTTTCAGGGTCCAAAGGAATTTGTCCGGAACTATAAAGTACGCCATTGGCAATAGTCGCGTGGCAATAAGGGCCGATTGCGGCTGGTGCTTTTTCCGCGTTAAATCGTTTAACCATAAAATTCTCCAATATTTAAGGGGATTTAAAAGATAGAGATCAGCTCACGGTAGGGCGGGCCTAGCATTGCTTTATTTTTCTCTAACCGACAACCGATAACCGATAACCGATAACCGGTTAATGTGCTTCCTGCCAATTTTTGCCCGTGCCAACATCGACGCGTAAAGGAACCTTTAAGGTTACAGCGGACTCCATTATTTCCTTGATCATTGGGATCAGGTTTTCCACATCCTCTGCGTTTGCTTCAAAGACCAATTCATCGTGAACCTGCATAATCATCTTGCAGCTGGAATTCATGGCATCTAACTTATGCTGGATGCGGACCATGGCAATCTTGATCAAATCTGCGGCTGAACCTTGAATTCTTGAATTAATGGATACTCTTTCCGCTGCCGTTTTAGCGATCCGGTTCTTGGAGTTGATCTCCGGAATTTCTCGCCTTCGTTGGAACATCGTTTCTACAAACTGGTGTTCACGGCAAAAGGCGATCGTATCATCCATATAAGTCTGGATACCGGGGTACTTTGCAAAATAAGCCTCAATAAACTGCTTTGCTTGTTTGTTGCTGACACTAATTTCCTGAGATAAGCGGAAAGCTCCCATACCGTAGATAATACCAAAGTTAATTGCTTTGGCATCTCGCCGTTGATCAGCAGTGACTTCTTCCTGAGAAATCCCATAGATCGCCGCGGCTGTTTCCTGATGGATGTCTCCATCGGATTTAAAAACCTTAATCAAGGCTTCATCGTCCGAAAGGTGCGCTAAGAAACGCAATTCAATCTGAGAATAATCGGCAGCAATCAAGACCTTGCCTTCTTCCGGAATAAAGGCAGCTCTGATCTTACGCCCATCCTCACCTTTAATCGGAATATTTTGAAGGTTGGGATCTTTCGAGCTCAAGCGTCCCGTCGCCGCTACAGCCTGATGATAGGAAGTATGAATCCGCCCTGTTTTGCTATTCACCAAGGTAGGCAAAACTTCCAGGTAGGTGTTCACCAGTTTGCTTTTTGTGCGATAGGCCATCAAATATTGTCCGATAGGTTCGACCATCGCGATTTTTTCCAAAATCTGGACATTCGTTGAAAAACCGGTTTTTGTTTTTTTCATTCCCACGGTGATTCCCATCTTTTCAAATAAGATGACGCTCAGCTGCTTTGGGGAATTGATATTGAATTCTTCACCGGCTGCCAGATAAATAGACTGCTCCAAGACTAGTAAATCTACTTTTAACTGCTCACAAAGTTCTTGCAAGTAATCTACGTTAATTTTAACACCATTGCCCTCAATCTTTGCCAATATTTTGCAGAGGGGTAGCTCTATGTCCTCATAGAGTTTTGTCAAACCATGCTCTTCAATTCGAGGCAACAGTAGTTGATGAATGAGGTAGGTTGCATCGGAGTCTTCCGCCGCGTATCGCAAGGCTTGATCCAGAGGAACTTGAGCAAAAGGAATCTGCTTCTTGCCTTTACCCGCTACATCCTCATACTTGATCATCTGATGGTTCAGGAAACGGTCCGCCAACTCATCCAAATTATGACGGTGAGATCCCGCGTATAATAGATAGGATTGCAACATCGTATCGTGAATTTTTCCCTTCAGCTCAATACCATAGTTGGCAAAAACCAGCATTTCATATTTGATATTCTGACCAATCAGCCGAATATCAGGGTTTTCAAAAACTACCCTCAAAATCTCCAGAGCATCCTCAACTGAGATTTGTGGTGTGTCTTCTTGATGAGCTAATGGAATATAGACGGGCGTTCCACCTTGCCAGGCAAAAGAAATACCTACAATCTCCGCTTCCACTGCTTTGAGTGAAGTGGTTTCCAAATCCAAGACCAACTCTTCTTGCTGTAAGAAAATCCGCTGTAATTCCCGTAACCGCTCCAAAGAGGTGACTAATTCATAGCTGCTGTAATCAATCAGAGAGGTTTCTTCTTCCTCTTCATCAGCTTCCTCTACGGCATCGGGGTGATGAGTTAAAAAATCATCGGGGCGGAAATTCATTTCCTCATAAAAGGCCTTCAGTTGTTCCAGGTCAGGAATCTGTCGTAGATAATCATCCAGACTGCTATCAAACTTCATATCACAATCGATCAATGTGAGGCGCAAACTGAGTTCCACATTCTCTTTGGAGCTTTCAACTTTTTCTTTTTGCTTGCCTTTCAATTGATCAAGATTTTGATAGAGTCCCTCAATATTCCCAAATTGATTGAAGAACTTCACCGCTGTTTTAGGACCGATGCCCTGTGCACCCGGAATATTATCAGAGGTATCTCCTACCAATGCCAGGTATTCAGCGATCATATCCGGCGCAACACCAAATTTTTCTTTAACCGTTTCGGGAGTATAGCGCTTGTTAATCATGGTATCGAGCATGTGCACATCCTCTGTGACCAGCTGAGTCAAATCCTTATCCCCGGAGATAATCGTCACGGGAATTTCAGGAGCAAATTTTTTGACTAAGCTGCCAATCACATCATCTGCCTCAAAACCTGCTTCAGCAATGACCGGTAGATTCAGATATTCACAAAAATCATAAATCGGTTGGAATTGTACTTTCAGGTCATCGGGAGCCGCGCTTCGATTGGCTTTATACTCCGAATACATTTCATGCCGAAAGGTAGGTCCTGGCTTATCAAAAACCATCACACAATGAGTCGGGGCTTCCTGCTTCAAGAGTTGTAAAAGCATATTTTTGAAGCCTACCACCGCATTGGTGGGGAGACCGGCTTTGTTGGTCAGGCTTACTTTAATACCAAAATAAGCTCGAAATATATAAGAGCTTCCATCAATGAGTAGCAGATGTCGTTTCATAGGGTGAGATCCAATTTGGGAATGCGCAGGTTTACCTTTGAGTAGTCGGGAAGTATAACGAACAACCTCTTTACTGTCCACAGAGGGGCAAATTCAATCAGATTTTTCAAAAAGGGTTCACCACGAAGCATACGAAGGTATTGTAAGAGAGGGTGAGGGATTTTGGAATTCACTGCCGGTGCCCAGGAGAGGAAACACCAGCAGGAACAAGTCATGCGAAACGAGCCGATTGTTTGGGGAACCAGCTCGCTCAAACAAACTTTAACCTATACCTGGGAGAGAACATGTCAAAGTTTGTACTTACACTTGATAATAGTTGACTGGGGAATTATAGCAACTTTTTCACACCACTCACAATATAGTTAGGTGGTGTCTTGAAAGGAAAGAGATAACGTAGCTTTCCTTCCTGATCGATCAGATAACTAAAAGCAGTATGGTCCAACAGATACCCGGCAGCAGAACCCACGTCCCTTTTTCTATAACGGGCGGCATATTGTTTGATGACTAAGTCTACTTCCTCTTGCGTTCCTGTCAGTCCAACCATACGAGGATCGAAAAATTCCAAGTAGGTTTTCAAGGTTTCTTGTTTATCCCGGTCAGGATCCAAGGTCACGAAAAGGATCTGTACTTGATCTGCCTGATGCCCCAACAACTCCAAGGCACCCTTCATTTCCAGTAAAGTTGTCGGACAAACATCCGGGCACATAGTATAGCCAAAAAAGAGTAGAATAACTTTCCCTCTAAATTCCTGAAGAGAGGTTTTCTTTCCATACTGATTGGTCAGTGTAAAGTCTCCACCCTTTTTATAGTAACGTAGCTTGAGATTGTCTGAAGCCCATAACTCAGGCAACAGCAGGAATAATCCTAAAACCAAGCAGATTGATGTTTTTTTCCAAATTTTTAACATAAAGTCCTTTCTCGTGAATTGTAAGACTCGGTGGATACAGGAGAAGGTTCTCAAAATCTAAATTGAGGGCCTACTAATTAGTGTGGCAGTCTAAACCATCCTGATTTTTAATAATCAAATCAATATAATCTTTTCCTTTCAGATAGGTCAGTGTTTCTTCGACTTTATTATCGATTCTAACTACGGAAACACCCGGAAAATTTCCCTCACCTAAATATTGAACATTCTGATGCTCGTCAAAAAACAATTTTTGTGTTGTCGCCTCAGCCATATTACCGGAAAAAAATATCACATACTGGCCTTGATATATGTCCTCAGCATTGCCCGTTTTATTCGCCACACTCGGTTGAGTAACCGGTGTCAGCGTTGCCTGATTTTCTACTTTTTCAGGGGTAGCTTGTGGGCTGCTATTCAGCTTCTGAATCACCACCATGGCGAGTGGAATGATCAGCAAAGATAACAAAATAGTACTTTTCTTTGAACTCAACAGGACCTCATTTATAGATATGTCTAAAAGTTTCCAACTGGCAAAAAAAACTTCAGGCTACCTGTGGCTTCTCTGTCTTACCTATATGTCGTTCCTTGCAGAAATATAGGTAAGACAGAGAGCTTATTTACTTCACCAAGAGACGGTTCAGGTATCCATTTGATTGGCTTTCAAACCAAATTTATTTAGTTTTTTTTACCCCTTATACTAGAGACAAGTACATAGTCCTCTCTAGTTTCACACTTTATCTTACTCCGGGCTAGATTTTGCCTAGCCCAAGTTTTCTACGAGTTACATCTCCATTTTTTTGGAGCTACTCAGCCCGTGCTTCATCTTGTGACGCATCATTTTACCCACCCTTTGCTTGACGGGTACTTCCAGCTTTACCTCACCAGCATGCTTGAATTTCAGAGTCAGGTTAATTTTCTCACCTTCATTCAAAGCTCGCTTCATACCAATCAACATAATGTGGTATCCACCAGGCTTCAGCTCTACCATTTGGTCTGCTTTCAGCTCAATTTGTTCCACAGGACGCATGGTCATCATGCCATCATCCATTCCCACTTCGTGTACCTCGACAACTTCTGCGACATCCGTTTCAACACCAAGCAGGTAGTCAGTTACCTCCCCTTTGTTGTGTAGATGCATGTATGCAGCGCCAGTTTTTTGTCCTTCCGCTACCGCACGGGTCCAGGGCATACCGACATGAATCGCATTACTTCCTGCTTGATGCATATTGTGATCAGACATCTGCATCTGATCATGTTGCATGGACACCTGCATCTGATCATGTTGCATGGACATCTGCATCTGATCATGCTGTATAGGCTGCTGTTCTTGGCTTACCGGCTTTTGAGAAGCGCAGCTGGAAAAGGCTAAAGAAAGCGCAACAATAGCAATAGAGGTACTAATAAATCGTTTTTTCATCATAATAATCACTCCATTAAATCATATTTTATCACAACATACTGAAATCAAGACTGTTTTATTACAATCTTGACCAGAAAAATGGATCTAAAGCAGATGATTCTGCAAGTAGGTCGGAGCCAGCACAGCATCTCCGACTTAGGTACAGTATCTCTGATTGAAGGTGTCAGACTCGTCGCTTCGCTCCTTAGTCCGACCTACGGAGATACTTATCCCCATAAACCAATAATATTTTTGTTTATTTAATAATTTCAGATAGTAATAGCTATCATAATCATAAGCATTACCACGCAAGAGCATGGATAGGATTAGATAACAATTTTTTCGAAAGATCTGAGGTGTCAGACAGGCTTAGCTAGTCCAACGGAGGTCTCCCAAGTTTAGCCGCTTAGTCTATTATGACTGCAAGCTAGGACTGAGAAAAACCAATGAGGCGATTGATTAAATCAATATGGGGGGTGCTCTTGCAGCGGTTAGAGCAAGAAAAGGATTCAGTGCGAGTTCCTGTGGAACGACTGAAGCATTTTCCAAAGAGGGGAGAGTTAGAACTAAGGACCCTATTTTCCCTCCGGTTACACCGGAACTACTGTTGAATATACAGTGAAAACAGGAATTATTAGATGAATGAGGATAATCTGCTGTTGATCTTTCCTCACCACTTTCTGTGGTGCAGGAGGAATTAGGTATATAAACCCGCTCTCCTGATTCGTCTTCCAGCACCAGGTATTTCTGATCGGCCAACAGACGTTCCATGCTGTTAGTCTGGCACACAATATTGCCCATCACGGGCGCAATGAGCCAAAACAATACAGAAAGGAGCGCGATGATTCGTTTCACGATCAAACCTAAGGGGAAGTATTAAATTGAAATTAGTTTTTGTGTTCTATGAATGATCCTACCCTTTTCTGGCTAGAAAAAATTCTCTTTTTTTTGGAGGKCATCCTGCTTACACGCTTGTTCCAGCATTAAAATACAGAGAGAGGTCAGTAAGCTTTAACGGTTTGTATCATTACCAAATTTGACAAAACATGACAAAAATCATTGTTTTGTTCCTTTTTTTAGCTCAAAAACAAGTTCATCAAATGATCTTATCATGTTCATCAAATGATCTTATTAAGATAGACCGTAAAGTTTCCTTCAGTAGAATTACGAAAAACTCCCCCTTCAAAATGAAACAGGTGTTATGAGAAAGGCTGCCATTTATACAGATCCCAATGCGAAACCCATGTCAAAGAAGTTCAAATATGCCCTTTGGATTGGAGGAATCTTTTTTATCGTGGCTTTTCTTTATTCGCAATTCATTCAGTTTTACTTTCTTAGTCGTTATGAAAAACGTTACACGGCGAAAGAGGGGATTGTTATTCGTGCTGAGGAGAGCCTGAATKCTCCCAAAGTAGGGAATCTTGCTTTGTGGTCCAAAATCATGGTGCTTCGTAATGAGAAAAGTGAGTGGGCTGAAACAGATCAACCGGTCCACGGTTTCATTCTCCTGAAGGATCTTTCAACTTTACATGAGATGAACATGGAACGCGTCAATCGTGGTCTGATGCCAAAAGCAGAGTAAAGCGTTGTTATTCTTTATCTACTATTTTTTTGCTTTAACCAGCGCACAGCCAAAGAGAAATCAATGAGCTCCGAATATCCAACTCTGAAACTAGACTTGCCCCTAGGGCAAACCAAAAAATTAGTACAGGAAGTTGCCCAAGATTTAGGCGGAACCCTCATCGAAAAAGAGAACGACTACAACCTCAAATTGGATTTTGATCAGGAACTGAACGAAGACCAAGTAGAGGGAAAACTGCTGTTGATGGCCTCGGAAAGGTATCGATCCAAAGGTTTTATGTTTGTCTGGCTGGCTGGTTTTATGATGATTCTCTCCATTTTGGGACAGGTATCGGCCCGTTTTGGTATCTCTGACGCGGATAAAAATGAGACTTATTACAATTCACTGACGGCAGTGATCCAGCAGATGGAAGCAGATGGTAAGGCGGAAGAGGAAATCAATGACAAAAAAAGCTTCCAAAATTCTGGTTTAGGTCAAGTCCAAGATAAGCGTGAAACCGTCAATAGCATTTTTACCGCCTCAGGGATCTTTTTCACCGCTGCGATCATCCTCTTCCTTGTAGCTTATCGTAGTAGAGTCATGCGTAGGAAAAGGCTGGTGGAAATAAAAGAAGAGATCAAAAATGAGTTCCGGCAACGTGGGGAGGATCTCAATCGAGAACAAACCAAGGGCCAATGTGATTTTCGCCTTTTTGAAGAGGGGGAGTCCACCGAACTGATTCTGCAAGATGAAGAGGGTTCCACGTTAATTTTTTATTTGATTGGTTTGTTACTACAAAAGGCTCAAGTGACCAAGCAAAGCACCTCTTCGGGCAATGAACCATTAGAGGAACTCATCCAAAACTTTAGTGATAGAATTATGATGGATGTCAACTTGGATAAAGCCGTATTCAGCAAGATTGACTTCGATTGAAGTCAACCAAAGAAAGTTAACTTCCTAGTAGTTCAGGTCTGCCTGCCCATGATGGTAGGGCGGGCCTACGTGCCCGCCTTCTTTCCATGGTGGCAGGCACGTAGGCCCACCCTGCCATTATTTTTTGATTAAAATAACAGGTAGATATTACAAGAGCAGCAGAAAAAGCAATTTATATATATTGTTGTATATAAACACTATATAAAAGAAGATAGATCTCTTCAAATTCAATAGAAATAACAGAGCATCAATGTTATAAGGGAGCACCTGTGCCACAAACGACAAAAGTAACAAGTCAAGTGGAGCAGTCCCGTTTTATCAACTAATTGTTTTTCCTGCTATGGCTGGTGCAATTAGATTGAAGCAGTGCCCGTGCTTAATCAGGGCAGAACCTTTCTTTCATAATATTTTTATTTAACTTTCTGAGGAGAAACATATGGGTTCAGGAGAAATCCATCCAGGACAGAACTTTCTGGATAATATGTGGATGATGCTTGCGATCGGTATCGGTTTCCCAACAATCTCTTACTTCGTTTGGGGAGTAATCGATATCCTGGGTACACCACCACTAGTGGGTTAAAATTGTTATAGTTTATTTAATTTAACTGGGAGAGAAATATGAGTTTAGCGACACCGGATAAGAACTGGTGGCAACCACTAGATAAAGACGAAAAAATGTGGTTGAAGGTCTGCCTGCTGGTAGCCCTTGGGTTATTCCTAATGATGCCTTTGTTCCATCTTTACGGAAAACAAAACCCTCCAACTCGATCTTATCGAGTTGAACCGGCTCAATACAAAGAGCTGGTCGATAAGTTCATCGAAGAAAATGCCGTACGTGATGAAGACGGAGATATTGTCGACATGGAAGGAATTCCCGTTGTTGAGCCTAAAGAAGGTGTAAAGGATATCTACCTGTTGTCTCAGAAGTGGATGTTTACACCGATCTTGAAGTTGAAGAAAGGAGTTGAATACCAACTGCACATGTCTTCTCTTGATCTGAACCATGGATTTTCCTTACAGCCGAAGAACATCAATTTTCAGATCGTTCCCGGATATGACCAAGTCTTGAAAATCACACCTCGTGATTCAGGAGAGTTCTACATTATTTGCAATGAGTATTGTGAAATTGGTCACCATACAATGATCGGAAAATTAATCGTTACTGAGTAAGGAGATAAGGAAAAATGTCTAATCATGCAAATGAATTTAGAACCTGCCCGGCCACTGGCCTGAAGGTTCATATGCCCGCGGAAAGACTGATGTATGTCTATGCCGTAACTGCTGTAGTCTGTTTATTACTCGGTGGTGTCATGGCGATCCTACTCGCTTTGACTCGATGGCCAGCCATCCATCTATTACCTGCAGATCTATTTTACCGCTTTTTAACCGCTCACGGCGTAAACATGTTGATCTTCTGGGTCGTATTGTTTGAGATGGCCGGGGTAATGTTTGCCAGTACTGTGGTCTTAAGCAACCGCTTACCGGCTCCGAAGTTTGGTTGGTTAAACTTCATATTGATGTTTACGGGCGTCATTATGGTTAACTACACAATCTTCACGGGAGGAGCCGATGTGCTCTTCACCTCTTATGTTCCAATGAAGGCAGAGCCTAATTACTACTTGGGAATTATTCTCTTTGCAGTAGGTGCGATCCTGAATTGTGTTCATTTCTTGATCACTCTGGTTATCGGTCGAAAAGAAGGATACTTCCAAGGAAGTTTGCCTTTATTCAGCTATGGTATCTTCATTGCGGTTGTTATCGCTCTGTTTACCTTATTGGCTGGTGCCGCTACCTATATTCCTGTCTGGTTATGGTCCCTTGGTGTGATTCCATCCATCGATGCAGAACTTTACCGACTTGGGTTCTGGGGATTCGGACATTCCGCTCAGCAAATCAACTTGGCCGCGATGGTTTCCATCTGGTACCTGTTGGGAACTCTGACAGTAGGCTCCAAGCCAACAAACGAGAAGTTCAGTCGCCTGGCTTTCTTGCTGTACCTGTTCGGTATCAATCTTGGTTCCGTCCATCACTTGCTAGTTGATCCCGGCTTGAGTAACTCTTTCCGTGTATTTAACACTAGTTACTTGATGTATGCGGCTACAGTCGGAAGTATGATGCATGCTTTCTCTATCCCTTCCTCTATTGAGATTGCTCAAAGAGCGAAAGGATTTACGAAAGGAACTTTTGATTGGTTAGTGAACGCTCCCTGGAAAGAACCAGGATTCTCCGGAATGTTCTTGTCTCTAATTATCTTTGGTTTCGGTGGTGGTACTACTGGTGTAACTCAAGGTACTGAGCAGATCAACATGATGATCCACAATACCCTGCGTATGCCGGGACATTTCCACGTAACTGTGGTAGGTGGAACAACTCTGGCTTTCATGGCTTTGACTTATTACTTCTTGCCTCTCGTTTTGCGTAAAAACGTGATTGGCATGAAGTTGGCTACAGCTCAGATCTGGATCTTTGGTATTGGTATTTGTATCATGTCCACTGGAATGAGTTTTGCCGGTATTTTAGGTGTGCCTCGACGCCATTGGGACGTAACTTTCGCCGATGCTATCTTCCAGGTTCCTTTCAGTGCAACTGCAACAACCATGTTGGGTGTACTTGGAATTGGTGGTGTGATGGCCTTCGTTGGCTTGTTGATGTTCTGCCTGATTGCTGCAATCAGTGCTTTGAATCCAAAATCAATGCCTGCTAAAATGGAATCCCATACACCTCAGTATGCTAAGAATTAATCACTTGTTGTTAAGGAGATACAAATGAGTGCTGAAGAACATGACGTATCAGGCACGAAAGTGCTGTGTTTCGTATGGTTAGCTTGGTTCTTTTTCCTCTATGCCACCAACTGGATGGCCCTGAGCGAAAACTGGTTCATCGGTTAATCCGAGGAAAGCTAATTTTTTAAGCTTGAAGCTCTTCAGGATCCCCTGGAGAGCTTCTCAGATGTCTTGTATTTTTATCAAATATAATGATATTGTAGTATTTTTACAGTCAATAAACATTTATCGGGGCCCATCATAGCTTGTACCATTTGCTGGTAGGGCTTATGATTTCCCCCCACGTATTCTATTGGGGAAAAATTATGTCTGATCCCATTACTTCGACAGAGGCGGTTCAGGTTAGCGTCAAGGTAAAGAAAGAAGCTGGCACTGTGGCCCAATTCTTAGCCCTGACTAAGCCCAGAATCTACATCGCAATTGCGATAACGGCTCTCATGGGTCTGGCACTGCAAAAAGATTTCACCCAATATTCCTTTTGGATTACACTTTCCCTGGTAGTCTCTACTATTTTAGCCAGTGCGGGTGGGGCTGTTTTGAATCACTACTTTGAGCGCGATACCGATAGTTTGATGGATCGCACCAAAGATCGCCCTCTCGTAACCGGTTCTATTGCCTCTCCCAAACAAGCCTTATATTTCGGCTGGGCAATCACCATCCTGGGAAATCTTCTTTGTTATGTTACCTTGGGAGCCTGGGCAACCTTTTGGCTTTTTCTGGGGTTTTTCACTTACGTATTCGTTTACACCCTCTGGGTTAAGCACAGAAGCCAGTGGAATGTCACCCTAGGGGGATTATGTTCCAGTTTTGCGGTTTTGGCTGGTGATACGGCTATTAGTGGAGAAATCTCAACCAATGGTATTATTTTATCATTCCTCTTATTTTTCTGGAATCCCGCGCACTTTTGGAATCTGGCAGTACTATTCCAGAAAGATTATGCTAAAGCTGGCATTCCGATGCTGCCTCACATGGTAGGCAGAAAAAACACGCAATGGTTTATTCTTCTCCATGTCGTGCTCACAGTGGCTAGTTCTATCTTCTTAGGTATTTTCGGTAGCCCCGGCTCCTTTTATCTAATCGTTGCCAGTATCGCGGGAGTACTTCTAATCTTGGCCAATATCCAAAACCTATTCCTGCTATCAGATAAAACATTCCGACGAAATTTCATCTGTGCCAACATGTATCTGATGATCCTGTTTATCGGCATTGCATTGGACTTTTTCGTTTAGTACCCAAGTCGGAGACGCTGCGCTGACTCCGACCTACTGGATCCTCATTGATTTAAGACGGGTGACTAGGCCCACCCTAGCATTGTGGTCGAAGTTCCTACCAACCCTAAAATAAATCTCCCAATCTGTATGTACTCCGACTCAGGAGCTTGGCAAGGTAGAGCTTATTTTCTTCGAAGTCCCTTAAGCTGCCAAGCACCAACGGAGCAAGGTTTATGACAATTATCATTGACCGGAGTTCAGAAAACATATTCATATAAACGTATATAGATTAGTATCTTGCCAAAAACTTCTTTTTGTTATCTCCACCAGAGGGAGAGACCCTTTGAAACCATATTTCAATACTGGCTAAAACAATGAAACCAGATCAACAGCCCAAAAATGAATCACTGATCGCGAGAATTCATCGACTCATTCGCTGGTTCTTCTACCAGTTTGAGGTGCCTTTTAATCAGTTGGTATCTGAAAGATACAACCCCTTTTATTATTTGGGAGCACTGACAGTTTTCACCTTAATGCTGCTTACAGGGACAGGACTCTATCTGTTTATTTATTACTCTCCCACAGCAGATAATGTTTTTGAGTCGATTCGCTATGTAAATGATGAAGTTTTTCTGGGCAGTCTGCTCCGTAGTATTCATCATTATGGTTCGGATTTGTTGATCATTTTGATGATCCTCCACATGATGCGGACTTTTGCCCATGAAAAATATCGAGGATACCGCTGGGTAGCTTGGGTTTCGGGGGTTATGCTCTTAGTCTTTACGTTGATTGAAGGGGTTACCGGTTACATCATGATTTGGAACTCTCGCTCCCAATTCATTGCGATCAACAGCTCCAAATTATTAGCCTCCCTAAAAGTACTGGGAGACGATATCCCCCGGGCCTTCTCATCCATTGAGTTGATGAGTTACTGGATCATGTGGATCCTCTTAGCGATTCATATTCTGATCCCCATCGCTATGTTAGGCGTCCTGTTCATGCATGTATCCAGGATGACACGCCCAAAATTAATGCCACCCAGGCCTTTAATCTTTGGTACTCTGGGCATACTCATCGTTATTTCTGCACTCTTTCCTGTTCCGCTTTTTGAAAAGGCGAATTTCATGGAAATGGCGCAAGTGGAACATGTGGATTGGTTTTATCTCTTTTTAACTCCCATTATTGAAGACACACCTCCATCCATTATCTGGCTTGGTTTTGTGGGCTTGACCATGCTTTTGATGGGAGTCCCTTGGTATCGTGGAAAACTCAAGGTTGATACGGCTATCGTAAACCTGGATAACTGTACAGGCTGTACCGCTTGCTCCAAGGATTGCCCTTATGACGCAATCAACATGCAAGATCGAACTGATGGCAGGCGCTACAAGAAAGAGCCCTTCATCAATAGTAGTAAGTGTGCTGGCTGTGGTATCTGTATCGGTTCTTGTGATCACCTGGGTATGGACCTGCATGAATTAAAGGTTGTTGATATTGAGGCGCAGGCACAGGAATACTTGAAACAAACCGACAGTTCCGGCTATTTGGGTATCTTCTGTGGTCATTCCGTACTCAATCCTATTATCTTCAATCCTCAAGATAAATCATTGCGCAGTGAATCCAGGATGGGAGTCATTTCTCTGCCCTGTGCTGGTGTCGTGGGTAAAGCCTTGATCCAAAAACTCTACGAAATGGGAGCCAAAGGCGTTGTGGTTGCAGCCTGTCGTATCAATGACTGTCATTACCGAGAGGGAAACCAATGGTTACACGATCGTCTGGACAATACACGAGTCCCTAAAATGCGTTTGGAAAAAGATTCGAAACCATTCCTGGCACTCTCTTTTTCACAAACTGAGGCCAAAGACAGCATAGAACAAATCACGGCCTTTATCGATCAAAGTCAAAAGAAGACGTCCTTCAAACCGACGCAATGGTTTCAGTCACTCAGCAGTGGTAATAAGGCTATTCAAGCCATCAAACTAACAGTAGCCGCTACTGTGTTGGCCGCCATTTTTGGATTTGGAGCCATTGACCCGGACAAACATACCTATGGAACTATTGAAGGACACGGTATGCTTCGAGTGAGTTATTTTTATAAGAGTCATCGTGCGTCTTGTGGTGAGATGGAGCAGGTAGCCAAATCAGTAGCTACATCGAAGGACAATAAAAAGATGACCTTTGATGAAATCAGCAAACAGAGGAATGAGGAATTCAAAAAGAGAGTCCTCCGAAAAGGCTGTCCACGAACCCGTCAGAATAGCTTCGTATCCATTTTGATTGATGGGGAGCAGGTTCTCAAGAAGAAGTTCATACCCGCCGGTTTTGGCAATGATGGTTTGACCTATATCAACCTGCAATATGTACTTCCCGTGGGAACACACCGAGTTACTTTACTGATGTCTGAAGATGAAGCAGGTACGTTGTATCCACAAAAGCATGAGCAAACTTTTCAATTTAAGGAAAAGCAGATCCTGTTTATAGATTATAAACAGAATCAGGCTCAATTTTTTAATCGTAAATAAAGACTTTAAAGATGGTAAAGTTAACTCCACGTTTCTTTGGCTGGACGGCCATTTTTTTATCCACCGCCTTGGTATTGGTCGTTCTTACACAATTGATCCGACAATCAAAACCGCAAGAGATTGATTCAGGATGGCGCTATCAAGTCGCTGTGACCTTAGATCAAGCGGGTGACCTTTACCATGCGATTGAAGAACTACAAGCCGCGCTAAAAGAGGAGGACAGTCGGGAAGACGCCCAAAAACTATTAGCAGCGATTGAAAATAGAAAAAGGAAAGCTCCGGAAATTTTGGCACAAATTGCAGAAAAAATTGGAGATGATGGTTTAAAATTCAAGCGAGGCAAGTTGTACTTGGCTCGTGGGATTGTGAAGGAGTTACAAAATAAGGATCTTGAAGCCATCCAGAGCTTCAAGACCTCTCTGGAACTCAAATCACGCCAATCGCTGGCAATGGTTCGCTTGGGACTGGCTTATGAGCGGATCGGTCAACTGGAAACAGCGGATGCTTATTTCCAACAAGCTTTGGAAAAAAATGATCCGGCACTGCTCACCCATTTCCATTACGGATTGTTTTTACAGCGAACTTTCCAAAATAAAGAAAAAGCAGAAGAAATGGCTCAATTTGTCGAGTCAGCTCGCCCTCTTTACGCAAAAATTATTCGAGAAAAAATATGAATCTT
>NVSR01000051.1 GCA_002401295.1 SAR324 cluster bacterium
ACCTTACGTTGGGTGGCTCCATTAAAGGCGCCTTTTTCATAACCGAACAATTCACTTTCGATCAAATCTTCAGGAATGGCCGCACAGTTCAACTCTATAAAGGGCTTTGCCTGACGCTGACTCTGGAAATGGATCTGCTTGGCAACTAATTCTTTACCCGTTCCATTTTCTCCGCAAATGAATACCCAACCTTCTGAAGGTGCAGCTATTCCGATCTGATCCATCACCGCCTTAATTTCCGGTGAATTCCCAATAATTTCATAGGTCTGCTGATTTTTTTTCCGTAGTTCTTCGTTCTCTTTTTTTAAGGCTAGTTCCTTCAGTGCATGTTGCAGCACAATCAATACATTATCCAGGGATAGAGGCTTTTCGATGAAGTCGTAAGCTCCTTTCTTGGTCGCTTTGACCGCTGTTTCAATATTACCATGGCCGGACATGATGATCACCGGCATCATTGGATTGTATTGCTGCATCCATTCCAACAGTTGCAAACCATCCATCTCAGGCATCCAGATATCCACAAAGGCAGCATGAAACTCAGTAGGCCCTTTTTCTTCGAGAAGCTCAATGGCCTTCATGGCAGAATTTACGGTTTGAATCTGATATTTTTCATCTTCCAGGATTCCTGTGAGTGACGTAAGGATTGAGGTCTCATCATCAACAATAAGGATTTTTTCAAACATAGAGTTATCTTAGGGCAAGAAGAACAGTTAGAAATGTTTTAGAATTAGATACTGATCCTGCCAATGGAAGAATCATGTAGGGAGACGGGTAATTCAATCGTCACTCTGGTTCCCTGTCCCCTATTATTTTCAATACGAATGAAACCTCCATGATCCGAGATGATCTGTTGGACGATTGCCAAACCTAATCCCGTACCTTCTTTTTTTGTAGTAACATAGGGATCGAAAATTTGGTGTAACATTTCCTCTGGGACTCCGCAACCGTTGTCCACCACATTGACCGTTACCATTTTAAGTTCGTGAGAGTAAGAACTACTCAAATCTACAGATCCTTTTTGCGCGATGGCAGCCAAGGCATTATCTAATAAATTAGTAAAGACTCGCCTCATCTGCTCCCCATCCAACATTGTTTTGGGAATTCTGGAGTCTGTTTTTAAACGGAGTTCCACTTTGCTTGGCAAGCCTGGTTGAAAGAGGTCATAAACATCTAGCAAGACTTGGTTGATATTCATCGGCGCGGGGTTGATTTCCGGGAGACGAGCAAATTTTGAAAACTCATTTACCATTTTTTTCAGTCCATTGACCTCATTAACAATGGTGGCAGTACAGGTATTTAGCAGCCCGTTATCCTCCATTTTCCCCAGGTATTTCTTCCTGATTCGCTGTGCGGATAATTGAATCGGTGTGAGTGGGTTTTTGATTTCATGGGCAATACGCCTCGCGACTTCCCGCCAAGCTCTGGCTCGGGTGGAGCGATCAATTTCCGTGAGATCATTGACAACTAATAATCGGCCCATGGGGTTGCCTTGGGGAGTCAACAACTGGAATAACTCCATGGAAATATGTATAGTTTTTTTGTCTTGCTGCAAATGAGTGTCCTTCCGGATGGAATGCTCACCACCTAAGGAAAGAGACTTACCCATACCCTCCAGTATGGTATTTTGCTCCTTACTCAATACACCCCGATAATGTTTGCCAATAATTTTAGGGGCACGGAGCTGGAAGTTTTTAATCATGAAGGGATTGACCCAGGTAATATAACCGGAATTATCTACAGAAAAAATCCCAGTTTGAATATTTTGCACCACCAATTCCACGAAAATATTCCTCTCTTCCAACACCCTGTTCATTTCTATCAATTCTTCCTGGCTTCTTGCAAGCTTTCTTCGACTATGCTGTAATTCTTTGGTCATTGCATTAAAGGAATCCAGAAGCATCCCAATTTCATCATCCACTTGCAGGTCGATTTGAAAATCCAAGTCCCCTTTGGAAATTCTCCTGGTACCCCCCACCAAGGTTTCAATGGGTTCAACAATACTTCTGGCCAAATAATAACCAAACCAAGTGCCACCAAAAATCATCAGTAAGGTGAAAAGCATCAGATAAGTGGTGGAGTTGGTGCGAATAGGGACTTCCAGGCGCAATAACATCTGATGGTCTTCCAGGTTTTGACGCATCGTCGCCAAATCGGAATAAAGCTTACCTGTTAAAATTTTAGTGATCTCCAGATAATAAAGATTATCCTCCATCCTGACGGGTAATAAAGCCCGATAGATTTGCCCGGAGAGTACTTGATGACTATAGCTTTGAGGGAAGGTATCCAAGCGTGCTTTTAATTCCTCTTGGGGTATGGGGAACCAGAGTTTCTTCTTTTCTTCATTCTCCAAATTGCTGATTAAGGGGCTTAATTTGTCATCATACCAGATAATACCATCCAAACGATAACGTTGGCTGCTAGCAACCATCCAGCTCTTAACTTCTGGAATGGAGTCGGTCAGTGCCTTCTCTTGCCCATAATTCCGATAATCCTCTGCTACAATCGTTACAAAATGTTTCAAATCTTTTTTTTGAGTTTCACCAAAATCATCCAGTAAGATAGACGCATTTTTCAGCGCCTCCGTATATAGCCCCTGAAACCAGTAATCAAGGCTGCTTTTTAAAAAGCCATTGGCTACAAAGAAAAAGAGAATTAGAGGAAAAGCCGAAACCAGGATAAATCCCAAGGTCAGTTTCATCTTCAAGCGGAAACCAAGCTTCCGTTGCCTCCTTTCATAAAGTAACTTGATCAAGTTACGGAGGATCAGCAATGTCGCGCAAATTAGAAGCAGGACATTCAGGTTGATCAGTAAGAAAATATTGAAATTGGAGCCAAAATTGCTCCAATTCTGAAGTCCCGGGTAATAAAGGTTGAAGGAAAGCAGGCTCACAATGAGTAAGGAGAGGAATAGCAACAACCAAAGACGGCTTCTGACCAATTTTTGATGCTCGGGAGTGGTTACAAACTCTTCTTTGTTACTCTTAAGGCTTGTTTTGGGAAGACGGGGGCTTCGTAATTTTAACTTTTTACTCAAGCTACTTTTTTGCTGTTTTTTTCTTTTTCTTTGCATGGGATCTCTCATAAACTTTTCATCCACTCCCGCTAAAAAGAATCATTGAGCGGGAACTTTAGTAGCGGAACCTCTTGGGAAGTACCGCAATACCATCAGACATGAAAAAATGTCTAGCATCTTCATGAGAGTCGATTCCGATTTGGATATTATCGGGGACTGTAGCACCATCGTCAAAGATAGCGCGCCGTACAATGCAATTTTTGCCCACCTTGGCATTGGGCATGAGAATAGAGTCCTCAATAACTGATCCAGCCTCAATACTGACATTCCTTCCAATCAGAGAATTTTTAATCGTACAATCGTAAAGGTGGGAACCAATGCCAACAGTTGAATTTTGTAATAAAACTCCTTTTTCTCCCCCATAATAAGTCGGGGGATAGTAGGTACCGATACTGCCGATGCGCCAGTCAGAGGTGCAGACTATTTTTTCTCCCAACTGTCCCAGGAAATCCATATTGGCCTCATAATAACTACGGATGGTTCCAACATCACGCCAGTAGTACCCAAAACGACTGTTTTCAAAAATAAAACCACTCACATGGCAAGAGCCTAGCATGTTGGGAATGATGTTTCTACCGAAGTCATGAGAGCTGGACAGGCGAGCATCCTTGGCTAGTTCACGAACCAGAGCTTCTGTTTTAAAGAGGTAAATTCCCATGTTGATATAACATTCATCCCCATCTCCTTTGATCTGTGAGGCGGACTGTGGCTTTTCGATAAAGCTATCAATACGCAACTGCTCATCCATGGTTAACACACCAAACTCAGAGGCTTGATCTTTTTTGATGGTCAGCACTGAGGCCGTTAGATCAGCCCCTGAACTGACATGCTGTTGGTACATTTCATTAAAATCCAGGTTGTAAATGTGATCTCCCGAAAGAATCAGCACATGTTCCGGTCGATGATCTTCGATCAAATGCAGGTTTTGAAAGATAGCATCAGCAGTGCCACTGTACCACTGCTCTGAAATTCTTTGCTGGGCAGGTACTGTAGCAATAAATTCACCTAGCTCATGAGCCAACAAATTCCAAGCGTTGCGTAAGTGACCTTCCAGGGAAAGGCTTTTATGCTGGGTGAGAATATAAACTTGCCGCAAGCCAGAATTGATGCAACTGGACAAAACAAAATCGATGATGCGAAACCTGGCTGCAAAATAAACCGCAGGCTTGGAACGATCTCTGGTTAAAGGGTATAAGCGACTACCTTTACCACCCGCCAAAATGAAGGTTAATAACTTTTTCCCCTGTAACGACATTCGATCGCTCCTATTTTTAACCTTGTTCTCGAATCAGTGTTTCCACCGTGTTAATTAACTCTTCTAACTCTCCGCTCTTAACCACATAGGCAGCAGCGCTCCAGGTTAGGTAGTTCTCTTTATAGTGGCTGTAAGCACTATGAATGACTACAGGCATCCCCCTCTGAGTACTAATGATTTTCTCCAAGGCTTCAATACCATCCATACCCGGCATTTTGATGTCGAGGATAACCAAGTCAATCTGATGGTCTTTGAGGTAATTTAGTGCATTGAATGCACTCTCCATCACAATGACTTCATAGTCCAGGTCGGTGAATTCCAACTTGAGCAATTCACGAATATTTTCTTCATCATCTACTACCAAGAGCCTCTTTTTTATTTCCATCGCTATTTTCTCTTCAGATAGTGGGAAAGGAAAATTTAAAGGTGGATCCTTTGCCGACAAAAGATGTCACATCTAAACTGCCTCCCTGTTCATCGATAATTTTTTTGACAACCACCAGGCCAAGCCCGGTTCCTTCCTCCTTAGTGGTAAAAAAGGGAGAGAACATCTTTTCCATGGTCGTTACCGTGAGCCCGGGTCCATCATCTTGGATTAGAAAGTCCACATTTTGCTCCCGACGTTTGACTGAAATGGATAATAACCCTTTTTGGTCAATCGCTTCAATAGCATTCTTAATCAAATTATTGATGATCTCAAATAAATGGTGTTCCTGAATTTTCACCTTAGGGAGATCTCCTTGCATATTCAGATTAACAGAGATTTCACGCTGGTGAATTTCCTCCTCTAAAAGTCCCATCACTTGGTGAATTAATTTCACACTGTCGCAATATGGCTGATGGATGACTTTTTGCTGTTTGTCATCCAGGATGTCATTGAGCACGCATTCCAAAGTATGTACCGTATCCACAATTCTCTTCAGGGGATCAAAAAAATTTTCTTCGGGCTTCAACTGTTTAAAAATACGCCGGGCAAATCCGCCAATAATGCTCAAGGGCCCCCTGACCTCATGAGCCATCTGAGTCACTAGCTGCCCCTTAGCCGCAAGTTTTTCCTGCTGTACAATTTGAGTCTGGTTTTCCCGAATCTCAATATTGGCTCTTTTCACTTGATGGAGGCTATTTTCCAAGCCCACCAGCAGTTTCATCGACTCAATCGCATTTGTGGCCGTATCTGTGAAACGGGTCAGCCCCTGGATGTGCAGATTGGTAATAGGAGTCCCCATAATTTGGTTATCAGCAAGGATCAGACCAGTAGAGTAGCCATGCCATACCATGGGTACGAGAATAAATTCATCAGATTGAAATAACTCTCTAATCTTTCTCACACTGGGAGTATTGAAGAGAGAAAATTCATGATTGATCAGTTGATACTTTTGATCCTGCAAAACATGAATCAGAAAGTGTTCTCTCTCAGTTAAGGGTAAGCTGATTTTTTTAACCAATTGATTAACTTTATTATCATGAACAATTTGTTGCGAATGACAATAGTGAATCATCTCCGTCAAGGTTTTAGGGGCATCGCGTAATTCCTGATAAATTTCCCAGGCCTTTTCCCTACTTTCAGGGCCAATAGCTTGAATGCCCTCTAGTGTTTGTGATTTTTCATCAACGAGTAAGAGGAAAGCTCGATTGAAGCGCAAACCTTGACCGGCAGTAATGGAAACCAGAACCGCATCCAGTACGTCTTGAATGGCATCTCCACAGTCCTTACTTTGATAGGCATGAACCTGCTGATGGATTTCTTTCATTTTTAGGTTCACCAGTTTTTGCAGCTCTTCTACTTCAGTAATGTTATCAAAGCTAAGTAACAAATATTCCTGATGATCTTGATGCAAAATCTGAGTAGATAACTCCACGTCAATCAGGACTCCATTTTTTTGCTGAAAGCGAGCTTTTTGATTGACAATCGAACCGGAATGGGAGCCTTCTTTAAGGCGCTTGAGAAAAAAGAGGTTCTCTGCATTACCTTTGGGGAGTAGGGTCGTAAAAGGCTGATTAGTAATCTCTTCAGTGCTATAACCTAACTGATGTGCGGCCGATTTACTCCAATGGACAATTTGCTCCTGGGCATCAATCAACATCCAAAACTGAAGAATATTATCCAAGTTTTTAAAAATAATTTCTTGATATATCATTTGCTTAGTGACTCCTCTCATTTTTGGGGGTAAGCAGTCATGATTATGGCCCTGAATCAAAAAAAACCAGGAAACTTAGATATTTACTCTGGAATATTACTATTATTATTGATTATTAGCTAGGCCTTAACTTGTCCAGCAAAATTTGTCAGCTTATTCTAGATTTCCTTGGCAAGCAGGACTAGAGCCCCTTTATTTTGCGATCACAAAATTTTAACCTTGGCAAGGAACGTTCACCTACTTCACAGCGAAGTTCCCGGATATCCCCCTGCCTATGCCTAAAAGCAATTTTCTCAGAGACCTTTGATGAGTTCACACGAGCTAATTAATGTAGCTAACCTTTCCGAAGAGTTCCCCCTGTGGGTCACAAGGGAACAATACGAACAATTGAGGAGATTGAATCAAGGAGGCTGGACCCATTGCCAAAGTCCAGAGGAGTGGATGGTGAAACTGCACTATTTACGCAAAGGATACAAAGCCAAGAAAATTGATCGAGCGACTTTTTTCCAAAAAGAACGAGAGCTGGTTCTACGATGGTGGAGTCAATGGTGCCGCTAGCAACTGCTTACCGATAAGGGGTAACAGTAAAAAGGGGGCGGTGAGGCCCCCCTGAGTTTTCCCTATTCGACGAGTCAACCAGAAATCAGTCAATATCCGCTGAACATTCAACAACCTTAGGCTGTACAATGGTTGCGTAATCTTTGTAGGTAAGCTTGACAATATCACTGTGGGTGCCTGCATTGAAGGCAATTTCATCATCTGTCGTCAAGGCTTTCGCTACGACTACATCCACCCCATAGAGGTTACCGAAAGGGGGCATAGCTCCAATCTCACACTCTGGGAAAATGCCTCGAAATTCATCCTCTTGAGCCAATTCTACCTGTTTGGCCCCTAAGCCAGCTCGCAACTGTTCCAAGTCCAGTTTACGGGTGGCTGGCAGTACTACCATCAGCATCTGTCCATCTTTTTTCACCATTACAGTTTTGGCAAACTCCTTTCCCGGTACATGAGTACGTTGGGCTGTTTCCTGTGCGGTATAAGCGATAGAGTGCTGAATAGTGTTGTACCAGACATGATTGTTATCAAGGCAATTTTTTAACTTGGTAGATAACATTAGGGCCTCCTGTTTTAGTACACTGTGGTTTACAATCTGGATAAACAGTACCTACTGGAGAAGTACCCGTCAGCCCTTTTTGCAAATGGACTCTTTTTAAAATTAACACAACAGAGAAAGCTTCCATCCTATCTTGTAGATACTTTGGTTCAGGTACTGGTTCCAGGATAGCCTTTTTTTTTACAAAAGGACAGATTCTTGGAGCCATGGACTTCTAACTTCTTTTTTTTGGTTCAAGTTGGTATGATGATGCTCAAAAACTTTCGAGGCACTGAAGTCTTCACTTCAAAGCCCATCAGGAAAGCCGTTGGAGTTTAAATATGCCCCTACTACCACCGTCAAAAGGATTAAAAAAAGAGCTGACGCTGATCAATGTCTATACTATCGCCTTGGGGACCACGTTGAGTTCAGGTTTGTTCCTCTTACCTGGGATTGCTGCACAAATTGCCGGATCAGCATTGATCATTTCCTACATTATTGCAGCCATTCCCATGATTCCCGCCATGTTTTGCATAGTAGAGTTGGCCACCGCAATGCCACGATCTGGAGGGGCCTACTACTTCTTGGACCGAAGCCTGGGACCCATGATGGGCATGATTGGTGGATTTGGTACCTGGCTGGCTCTGATTTTRAAAAGTGCTTTTGCTCTARTCGGCATGGGAGCTTATATCGTCCTGTTCTTACCCCAGATTAATCCAATTMTAGTTGCATCGGGGTTTGCCTTATTCTTTGGAATRATCAATCTTTTTGGRGCCAAAAAATCAGGAACTCTCCAAATTTATCTGGTCATCGGTTTGGTATTGATACTCTGCTGGTTTTCTGGAGTAGGGCTTATTGAAGTACGAGGGGAAAATTTTGCTAACATGCTGGATGTGGAGTCTCATCGCATCCTCAGTACGGCAGGCTTAGTCTATATTTCTTTCGTGGGTATTACCAAAGTTGCCAGCGTTTCCGGAGAAATCAAAAATCCCGAGCGCAACCTGCCCATCGGAGTTTTTCTTGCCTTAGCCACAGCACTTATTTTTTACATTGTGGCCACAATTGTGATGGTCGGTGTCCTGGATCCCAATCAACTCGCCGGAAGTTTGACCCCCGTGGCTGACGCGGCAGAGGTCTTTGCCGGTGAATGGGGGAAAATCCTCGTGACTATAGCAGCAGTCTTCTCTTTTTCCTCAGTCGCAAATGCCGGTATCCTCAGCGCATCCCGCTATCCTATGGCTATGAGCCGTGATCACTTGATTCCCAGCTTTTTTGTTCAACTCCATCCTAAGGGGGGAACTCCACGGAATTCAATTTACCTGACTGTTCTGGTCATGCTCCTGGTTCTCAACTTCCTGGATGTCACTAAAATAGCAAAACTGGCTAGTGCATTCCAACTCTTAATGTTTGCTTTACTTTGCTTGTCTGTAATTGTAATGCGGGAAAGCAGGATCATTTCCTATGACCCCGGATTTCGGACTCCTCTCTACCCATGGATCCCCCTTTTTGGTGTTTTTGCATCACTAGGACTGATCACTCAATTGGGTTGGATGCCCATTTTTTTCACCTTTGCTCTTTGCCTTGTCGGTGCCGGTTGGTATTTTTCTTACTCCCGCAAACGGGTGGTTCGTGGTGGGGCTATTTTCCACGTTTTTGCCCGTTGGGGAGAGTCCCGTTTTGAAGGGCTGGACCCGGAGTTACGAGGCATCCTCAAGGAGAAAGGCCTGCGCTCCAATGACCCTTTTGATGAAATAGTGACCAATGCCAAAGTATTTGACTTGGGATATCAAGAGAGTAATTTTGAAAATATCGTCACCATGGTTTGTCAGCACTTGAGCGAATGTTTTGCCGTTGATGCGGAACTTTTGAAAGAAGGCTTTTTGCAAGGTACAAAGGTTGGTGCAACCCCTGTCGCCCACGGGGCAGCATTACCTCACTTGAGACTTACTTGTGTTTCCAGCCCTTATTTGGTTTTAGTTCGCTCTTTGAGCGGTGTGGAAATCGATATTTTACCTGATAGTAGCGGATTGCACCAACATTTGAATGGAGAGAATATTCAGGCTTTTTTCTTTTTGGTCAGCCCGGAACTGGAGCCAGCCCGCCATTTAAGAATTCTGGCAAAAATTGCGGAGCGTATTGATGATGAGAATTTTATCGATAATTGGGGCAATGCCAATCATGAGCAAGAACTCAAGGAAATCATCCTCAGGGAAGAGCGTTTTTTATCACTGACACTCCAGAGAAACAGTAAAACTTCCAGTTGGATTGGTTTGACTGTTTCTGAACTTAAGATCCCCGATGGTAGTTTAATCGCCATGGTGCATAAAGAAGGAAAAATTTCCATTCCCCATGGTAAAACACTACTGTTAGAAGGGGATCGCCTCACAATTATTGGAGATTCACAAGGGATTCGAAAACTTAGAAAATCCTACCTCGACTGACTCATATCTCTATTTTTTCCCCCCTCAGTCTTACAACTCTAGTGCAGAGTACTGATGAGGGAGAAAAATTTATAAAAAAAAAGCTTAATTTTTTCAATACTTTGCTGTATAGTATTTTTCGAATTACCCTATTATCATCGTTAGTTAGGGAGTCATCCTTAAAAAGCACCTGGCACCTGTCATTCTTATGCTGCAATTTTGGGGATAAATAAGGTCTTGCCTTTAAAGACCTTTCGCCTAGACTCCCATAGTCTTATTACACATTTTTTTGGAGGGTTCTATGGGACACACTGATAGCAGTCTTGAGTTATCTACACCTTTTGGGAATCGAGTCCATTTGTTCTCAGAAGAAATTGCATACCGATTGATTGAGGACTTTACTTTGGGGTTTAGTGCCCCCGTCGGCAACATCAGACATCAACATCTGTCAATTCCAACAGAAATGGAGCAAGAGGTATCTCACCTGATGGATGATTTTTCTTTCAGGAAATTGAAAAAATATGAACACGACTATGATCGAGCGCCCAAGGAAGTACCTGAGTCTGACTTCTTAAGTGTTCTGATTTATAAACGTTTTGAAATGATACCTTGGGCCCTGAACAAACAACTGGTTGGATTGAGTAAAAAAAACAAAAACCCAATCCAATTTGGAGGTGGTTATTCTATCATTTGGAAGGTAGGCCATCTGCATGAAAAAGACCGACTGAAAGAGTTGATCCGTTTTCTCAAACAAAGAGGCTTGCAATACCAAGTAGCGCCCCACGTTGCAGACTCCTTATTGGCCAGCTGAAACCATTATTTTTCATCCCCAACAATCCAATGAGGGAGGTTAAAAAAGCTCCTCCCTTAAGTAAACAGCCCATTGTCCTGCGAAGAAGAAGCAAGGATAGAAAGACCTACCTGAGGCCAATGATTCCCAGAGAAAGTGCCTTACCAACCGCGCTTGCTTGTGTATTCACTCCCAGCTTTTTATAGATCTGACTCAGATGATATTTTACATCCCCAACAGAAATGCTCATTAGTTTGGACACTTGACTACGGCTAAACCCTTCCTGAATTAGGGATAATACCTCTTTTTGTTGCCGTGTAACCAGATCACGAGTCTTGTGAGACTTAATCTTCACCAAAGCAAGATGGAAATGGGGAGCTAGAATTTTCAAAAATTGTTTTGAACGAGGCTGGAAATCAACATTACCTGAAAGGGATACAATACTCCCTTCATATTTATTGGCTGTTTTACAACCTACACTGAGCCCATCACTAATAATTGCAAATTTGCTGAGGGTCTCGATAAACTTTTTTTGTTGCTCACACTGCACATTCTCAAAGGTTTCTGACCAACGTTGGATACAACCGAAATTATGCTGTGTAAAGTTTTTATGTAGGATTGGATCCACCTCCAGCAGGTTGTGGCGTTGGTATTTTTGTTCCCACTTTCTAGGGAAAGTAGAGATAGTTAGAGAGTCATCCACCGTTCTTTGGTGAGTCACCATCTGGTAGTTTTTATCAATCGCAACGATAGATACTTTCCAAAAAGTAAAATTTATCAATAATTTTAGATCCTGCATGATCCGACGGAAATCATCCTCCCCCTCACAACAGCTACAGCGATTTACTAACCCTAATATTATTTCGCTTTGCCTCAAGGGCATCCCTGCAACTAATTTCATCGATTCATCCATTTTTCTCCCCCCAGAGAACTAGCCAGCAATACAAAATCCCCCTTCCAGCTTCTTGAAGGGCAAAGTGCACTCGTATTATTTTTAATAGGCACTCATCAAAAATAAGTACACAATGCAGATTATATGGCAAATAAAATAATTTGACTGATAACACTGCTTCAATCCCCTGAAAATAGCTATAAAGGGGTTACCCATCAGGTGCCTCTCCAGCTCAAAAAATGGTAGTAAATTCAAGAGACTCTATAATTAAGAAAAAAAAGTTTTAAGGCAATAGGAATTTTCTTCTCTTTTGACCTCCCTCACAATCAGTACAACCCTTTCTATCTCCTTTCTCCAGGGCTCTTTTGATGGGTGGCTTCAACCCTACTCAGTCACGGTGATTAAGGAAAATAAACATAACTAAGGAAGGTTGAATACAACCCATTTCCTTTTTTGTTCTTCCTTCCCATGCACTCCTATGGGAAGGATATTCCTTCAAGCCAAGTCTCTCATTATATTGGTCCATTCCTTGCTTATCGATTTCCCTGATTTATTTGTTTTCCATCCCTTGTACTCAAGTGGGAGTACGAGCAGTGGTTATTTCCAAGTCTATCCTAAGAGAGTCCCAATCCATGAAAATGCCAAATCTTACCGATGCTTCCTTGAGTCTTGATCAGGGAGTCGCAATTTTGACCTTTCAACGTCATGACGTCAGAAATGCTCTTACAGGCACGGAATTGATTGATGATATTGTTAATACAGTTGAGTGGGCTAACGAAAACAAAGAGGTTTTGGTACTAGTTTTTACTGGAGAAGGATCGGCTTTTTCAGCGGGTGGCAACATCAAAGAAATGAAAGATCGGAAGGGAACCTTCGGAGGCTCTGCTGCTGAAATTGAAGAGAAATATCGACGAGGCATTCAACGAATCCCCATTGCCATGCACAAGGCGGAAGTCCCCACAATCGCAGCAGTGAATGGCGCAGCCATTGGCGCTGGTTTTGACCTGGCCAATATGTGTGATATGAGAATAGGTTCCACTAAATCTTTATTTGGCGAGACCTTTATCAATCTCGGAATTATTCCCGGTGATGGAGGAGCTTGGTTCTTACAACGTCTAATTGGTTATCAAAAAGCGGCAGAGATTACTTTAACGGGAAGACTGATTAAAGCAGATGAAGCCAAGGAACTAGGAATCCTGCTGGACGTAGTAGAACCGGATCAATTGATGGAGCGGGTTAATGAGCTAGCCCGACAAATCGCTTCCAAGCCTCCTCATGCTATTCGTTACACCAAACGTCTCTTGAAATTAGCCCAACGAGAAGAATTGAGTGACTTTTTGGAACTCTGTGCATGTTTTCAGGGAATGTCCCACCAAAAAGCAGACCATCTGGAAGCCGTCAATGCTTTCCTAGAAAAAAGGGAACCCAACTTCCAGGGAAAGTAGCCTATTAGAAGTAAGTCGGAGTAAGCGCAGCGTCTCCGACATTCAATCAGTCCTACATCTAATCCCCACTCCCACCTCCACATATTTCATAGTCCACAGACTCCAGTCTCATTTGGTATTCCAAGTTTATTGCCGTAAGGTGTGACCCAGCCCGGGAAGGATGCTGAAGATCAACCTCTTGCTTTTTGGCTAAAATAGACTTTCCTTAGAAGAACTTGTGGTTCTTAAATTGATCTGTAGAAGTTCAACAAACTAGATTATCAAAAATCTTAATCCTAATTATAAATATTATCAATTTGAAAAATAATAAAGAAAGCATGCTGGAAGGCCTGAGTACCCCATTGTCTGCGACTTCTGTCGAAGATAGATTCCTGGTGCTGCCCTTTAATATTTTGGCGCAATCAAAGCGATAGCTTTCGCTAAGGAGAAATATTATATCCTTCTTAAAAATAAAAAAGAACCTACGACTGAGGTTCCAAGAGTAGTTAGTGAGTGATTTTAAGCATCTATGTTTTTTTAGTATACATACAAAATACATCCATGCTAAGCCTCTATTTTTCCAGGTAATTAAGCTGTTGCTATAGTACTATGTTAGGAGAGGTTTTTAATTTTCTCCTGGTTTTAAATTTTGTAAAAAGAGGATATATGAAGTCTAATTCATTTTTATTGATAAAAAAACATGGTTTGTTGGTTTTGTAGGTTTGATGCTCTTATTCTCTTTTGGCTGTAAAAGTGATGATAGTGATAGTGGTGATAGTGGTGATAGCGGCACGGCTTCCATTACCACACCTAGCTTGGATATGAATGCTCCGGACAGCATAACCGGTGGAAAGCAGAATGCTTCCAGTAACATGCTGGCTATGAGTTTTGCTGCTACTGCGGCTGCAACTTCTGATGGACCGGATTGTTCCTTTAACGAAGTTTCTGGAAATCCATTCCAGAATGGTTATTCCATGACTAAATTCCTGGTCAACCAAACCAGTACTTGGTCCTGTATGAGTGAATTTATGATGAATGCCGTCATGGCAATGGGATTCCCGACAGATGGAACTATTCAATCCATCCCATCTGATCCTTCTGATTCCGGTGGCCCAACTGGAGTCAGCATTACTCAAAATTCTTCAACTCAAAATACAATCCGCCTCTATTTTAATAACGATAGCACTACACCGGGCATGTTTATTTCCTGGAACACAGTTGGAAATACTACGGAAGGACGATTGGTTCTTGGAGCCGGCATGATGAGCGATGGTAATGAGGCGGGTGCTCCTAATCAGCTACGGATGGACTTCAATATCACCTCTGCTCAGCAAGTGGCGGACTTATTTTTAGCTTTCCCAGCTGCTAGTACCGATATAGGCGGGTTTCGTACTGAAGTGACAAAGACTCTGTCTGATAGCTCCTTTGTCGCAAGGGGAAGAATGGATATGAAAGGCTCTTTTGGTGCGGATGCAACCATGGATAGTTGGACACCAAAACCAGCCATCATGATGTATGCCATAACTGATTCCACAGGAAAAGGCGCCGCTTCCTCCTCGATGGCTAATATGGGATTTCCACTGGGTGGATTGGGGTATTACCAGTTTACAATGGCAGATGAGTACTTCTTTACCGCAACAGGAACATCTGAATATGTAAACAAGTCAATTCCCAGCGCTGTGTATAAAGAAGGCCGAACTATTGCCGATGCCTCGGCGGACAGTACCTACGGCTCCATGTTTGGTCTCCCAGGTTCTTATTTTCAAACTACCTGTAATAACGTAGCCGACGCGGATTGCGATGTCTTCATTACTGCATTATTTTCAAATGATAATTTTGGGCAGGAGCAGAATTCCGGAACTGACCCCGGAGATAGTAGAAGTACAGTTATCAATGCTTTAACTGATAGCGATTATCTAAGTTCAGTCTATCCAGCAGGATCAACCAGTTGGACCGGTGTCTTTGATATGAGCTTTACACCTTCTAATTAACTCGAAAGTTGTAAACTCTATTAGGATCATTTGTAACGGCTTGTCATTTCGTCCGAAGAAAGAGAGTTCTCTTACCTTCGGTCGAGATGGCATAGGAGAAGGTTCAACTCGCAAGTAAAAAAGGAACGAGTTATTCGAGATTTCCCATGAGTCGTTCTCCCAAGCGGGCCCCGGTTAAAGCCAAACCAAAAGCAATAGCTCCTCCAATCAGCAATTTGGTCATGCTGAACTGAATAAATCCGTAGGGAGTGAAAAAACTGAGGCTTAACATCAGAGTTACCGATAAAAAAGCTCCAGCCGCCGGTTCAAAAATTCGAACTCCCGGAGAAATAATTCCAATGACCAAGCCCCCCAGAAAAAAACTCACCAAGTGAAGCAAGCCCTGCAACATGAATCGCAAACTGATGGACATAAACCGTCCAACCAGAACATTGCCGACAAGGCCTCCTATAATCAGCTCAACCCCAATAAAGATTGCCATGGCTATCAACATCCATCGTACGGAAAAATCCTGAGATTCTATTTCTTTCATCAAAATGCTCTGCGATACCCCCGTCCTTTAGGTCGGGGAGGTAAGGAGCCAAGCATTGAAACCGTTGCAAAGCAACACCGCCTAAGACTCCAAAAACTTAGTTAAAAATATAAATAACCATCAAGTGCATGGACCTTAGAGCAATATCTCCAACTGATCCCTTGGGTTGTTGAACTATCTGTTTTGATATTAAAGCTTCCTGAGCTTCGTACCGCCACCCTACCAACATAGGTGCCTACTTTTTTTCCTTTGGTGACAATGGCTTTAACCATGTCCCCAGTCTGAAAACCTTTGACTATTTTTAGAGCTTTGGCGGATGTTCTCGGGAAGCCAAACTGATTGACTCGGCACATTTGCCTTGAACCATGCCCCATAGCCTTGATTTGCAAAGGGTGAACTTGATCAGTCTTGAGGGTTTCCGGCGTTGACCTGCCCACGCAAGCGGCATCCAGCCAATGACTTTTTTCTAATGCTTGCTGAGTCCGGTTGAAGTTGGTTAAGCCACCGCTACCAACTTCAACGGGTAATCCGGTAGCCTTCAGCCGGTTGAACAATGCCCATCTGGTAGCGTTCACCGCTGCCGCATCTTTCAATGGAGCCTTCGCCCTGGCTTTGATTCGTTTCAATAATTCGGGCTTTCCTCTCAAAAACTCTTCAACGGGCTGGTTTCCTTTCTTTTGATTACAAGGCACACAGGCAAGAGTTAAATTACTAATTCTATTGGAACCTCCTTTGCTTTTTGGAATAATGTGTTCGATCTCTAAAGGCACGTTTTGCGCTCCACAATAGACACAAGTACGGTTCCATTTTTCCAAGAGATATTCCTTTGTCTCGTATCCGGCTAAAGTGCCTTGCTGGTACTCCTTACCGGAAATTTCAGGGTTCTCCATTTGCTGCATATCGAAGCGTACCAACTCTTGAGAGATCGCTTTGACTAGAGCAAAACAACACAACTTTTTAACCCATGTTTCTATATTGAAAACCCTACTTAGCAGGGATGGAGCTAGCCATCCTTTAGGCCGTGTTCTATTGAGGAAGCGGGGCTTTCTATACCTTGTTTTCCTGTTCCTCCGGCTTCGCCTACTCGCTCGTCTGGAATCCAATAGAGACTTGATTCTTTGCCCTCGATGCTCTAACTCAGCGGCAAATACCACTTCCCCGGAACGATCGTTAACAATGGCTACCCCTGTTTTCTTGCTGCCTGGATCAATCTTAATTCGC
>NVSR01000052.1 GCA_002401295.1 SAR324 cluster bacterium
AGCAGATACATTTTCATCATAAGGTAAATGGACTATAAGTTCCAAAGGCCTTACTTTCTAATTCTTTATTTCAGTATACAAGGATGGTGCAAAGGCTCCAACCTGCCCATCTGTTATAGGTTTCTATTTATAGTAATGGCCTTAATAAATAGACGGTTAGCTAGGAAATCCTAAATTTCACTTCACCATTCGACATTCCTTGTTCGACATTCAAGATTCAAAATAATATCGAATGTCAAACAAGGAATGTCGAATATCGAAGGATCGCTTTCATTTCCAGGCCACGAATTGGGAGGGAAGGAAAGATATTAATATTACACTGTTCCTAGTACTTAGGCATTCTTGTACTATGCGTAATGATATGATTTTGTAGGATGGTGTAAAGGCTCTAACCTGCCCATCTGTTACAGGTCTCCTTTTATGGCGATAGGACGAAAAACAGAGGATTTACCCCATTAAATCTAGTATATTTCCCTTACAGAGTAGTCGGGTGTAGTTTGAAAAACTCGAGTTACTACTTTGGGACTAGTTCAGTAGTGATTTCTGTTGTCTGAATCCCTGTCCCTGTTGCATGATTTCTGCTGGGGAAGGCAAGACTTGCGAAAGGTATGATCCAATTTATAATGGGGGACAGCCTACTTTCCCTTTGAGCTTTGATTTAATTCCAGGCAATACTTCTTGAGGGATGCATCTAAACACTGAAAGTCATCCAAGTAGAAAAGAACTTCCTGATAGAGTTCTTCCGCCTGAAGGGTATTGTAGGGATGCTGAGTACGTTTATAAACCAAAATCATGGAACGCCACAAAGATTCATCCTGAATCCAGTCTTGACTGAATGCAAAGGTAACAGCATCTTCTTTTGTCGTAATATCCTGCCCCAAAAAGGCTGCTGCTACCTGGATACTGCGAAAGGCTTGCAGCAGAGTCACTTCAAAGCGTTTGATGACTGAATCCAATACAAACTCACTCACTTCCAGTTGTTGTAAGACACGATCCAACTGCTGTAGAGTCACATCGAAAAGCTTTACGGAAAAATATAACTTTTTGTGATCTTCAGCCATGCGAGAATTGAGGATTGGATTCTTAGGATAGAGGTAGACTTTGGATAGTTCTCCTCCAAGGAAAGCAGGTACTTCATCATAAAACAATGTAAGAATAGAAGGTTTACTCCGAAAAAGTAAACCTGAAGTTTTTTTTTCTTTCTCCCCTGCAGTAAGGTTTCTGTAGTTTACTCCCAAATCTTGCCGGGGAGGAAAGCATCATTCACAGTTGTCAGTGAATAGTTCATGGTGAAGCAAACCCCTCTGATTTCTCCATAGCTTCTTGGATTTCTACTGCCGATGGCGGAATTTGCAATATAATTGGCTCCAACTTACTTTCTAGTTCCTGCTCTTCTTTACTTGAACTTGTTTTTGGTGGGTTCGGTACCTTATTCTCTTCTATTTCCGTGGTAGAGGCAGCCCCCTGTTCAGGTATATCAAACACCGGGGTAATAGTAGGCATTGTCTCTATTGTTTCTAGGTCCCTGCTAACTTCCAGTTTAGAATTTAAAGTAGGAGAAGGTAAACCAGGCACTGTATTTACTGTTTCTAAATCTCTGCTAATTTCCGGTTCGGAGCTTAAGACAGGAGAAGGAGAATCGGGCACTGTATTTACTGTTTCTAAATCTCGGCTAATTTCCGGTTCAGAATTTAAGATAGGAGAAGTTGAATCGGGCACTGTATCTACTGTTTCTAGATCCCCACTAATTTCCAATTCGGAATTTAAGGCAGAAGAGGGTGATTCAGGAACTGTATCTACAGCGCCTAGATCCTCGCTAATTTCCGGTTCAGAATTTAAGGTAGAAGAGGGTGATTCAGGCACCGTCAGCGTAGGGGCAGTATCCCTGGAAAAAAGGGGAGGGCCTTGTACTGGTGTGAGATCCTGGGGAACAGGTAGTAGATCTTTTTCTGAGTCTTTAACCTGATTTTTTTTATCAAATTCCCCCATGCCAACTAGCTGCTCTTCTTTGGGGTCACTAAACAATTTAGAGTCATTCGGATTCAATTTCAGTTGCTTTAATAAATCACGAGCCTTTTGTTGGTATTTTGAGGACTCTAAGCCAGCTAATTCAGATAGCAACGCAAATTGATCCTCTTCCTGCCCCTGCTCTCCGAAAATCAGGGCCATTTCGAAGATTGCTCGTTGTAAATAAGGACTTTTGGGGAACTCAGTCAGCAAAGTACTATAGTATCCCAAGGCCTGTTCGTATTCTTTTTCCTTCCATTTTTGATATCCCAGGTAGAGCACGAGCAGATCACGAGGTAGTTTGACCTCTGCACGATTTACAACACCCAATAAAAGACCTTCCGCCTCTGATGACTCCTTGAGGGACGTCAATATCAGGGCACGCAACAAGAGCCGGAGATCTTGTAAGTCTGCGCTGACCTTTGCCGTATTACTCACTTCCAACTGTTCTTCAAAAATCTCCGTTTGCTTGCGTAGTTGTGTGACCTGTTCCTTGAGGACCTGATTTTCATGGGTCAAGCGATCGGTGAGAGCTTTGAACTCTTCTTGTTGAGCTTGTCTACGCTCGCTATTGCGATTGAATTGCTCTTGCAAGGTGGCAAACTCCTGTTGAAACTGGAACAACGATTTAGTCAGTCGTCGCAATTTTTTGGAGTTGGCATCAGCATAGATTGGGCTGGAGAAAATCAGTCCCCAGCTGAGAAAAAAAATCAAAGAAAAAAGAATTTTATGCACGATAGATTTTCAGTTTAGTTTGCGGCCGGACGCCAGGAAGGAGAGGTTTCGTGAATCTGCGCGGATGAGTTAGTTAACCGCTGAAAGGCTCCTCCACTGGAGAGTACATAGTAAATTTTGGAAACGCCGTATTTCTCCTTCTGCCCGGCAAAAGCAATGAGTGAACCATCAGGTGACCAAGTAGGGGCTTCTATACGAATTTTGGCATTGGTGAGTCGTTTTTCCTGACCATTATTAATTTGAATACGGAAAAGAGAAGACACCCCTTGGCGTACACCGGAGTAAGCCAGGAATCGACTGTCGGGAGACCAAGCGGGGGTTACATTATATCCACCTTTTTTAGTAATTCTTTTACTTTTCCCATTCTTCAAATCTATCAAATAAATTTGAGGAGAACCTGTTTGATCTGATACATAGGCCAAGTATTTACCATCAGGGGAAACATGGGCATCCGTGTCAATTGTTTTGTTAAAGGTCCATTTTCTCATTTTTTTGAGATTAGGATCGGCCTCTTGATAAGGATCTTCAGGTAAAGAGAACTGATAAATATCCGAATTCTGCTTGGAAACATGCAGGGTCATGAAAACACTACCATCGGCAGCCCAGAAACTCCCACTTGCTTTCCCCCACTCTTTGAAAACTTGTATGGCTTTACTGCGAAAGGGATAAATCTGTTGTACCAATATTGTGGTTCCCTTAGCTGTGTGGGCTGTGTAGATGATTTTGTCGCGCTTAGGGCTCCAACTCACCCCATCGTTGGAGAAATGGTTATAAGTGACTCTGGAAGATTGATCGGGAGCTCCCAGACTCCCTAGAAAAATCACTTTTCGCTGATCTTCTCTGGCGGACCAAGTAATTGCGGTYCCCAAAGATCCTTTGATACCAAAGGATTCCTTAAGAATTCGGTTCCCGATCTTAGCTGCTTTAGAACGGATATACTCKTTGTTTTGCTTTTTGAATTTCAATCCAAAATATTTCAACTCATCCGTTTCATCCTGCTTGTTATCAAGGCCGATAATCAATCGSCCTTGTTCAACGGACTCTTCGATGGTTAAGGAATAATCTAATTCACCACTAYTCACTTGCTTGAATAACAAGGARCTGGTCAGCATTTCTTTCAGGCTCCTTTGAAAAATTWCATTCAATGGAGTGGATTTTTCCAATCTGATTTGAATTTTRGCCTTTGTCAGGTTGGGCTGGTTAATATTCGAATACTCTACTGCAAATAAGTTGCTGCTCAATAAGAGTGAAACTATTCCAATCAAGCTGATTTTCCAAAGCACCTTCATTATTTACCTCATATACTGCTGGTTGATTGTGATGGCTTAAAGCGTAAYCCAAGTACCACTACATCTCCSGGATAGGCTTCAGGTAATGGCGGTAGCTTTTTTAGTTTATTAAATATTCTTTGYACCGCTTGATCAAAGAGCCGATTCCCGGAAGTCTGAGTAAACTCATATAAAAGGATTTTTCCATTTTGTGCAATCGTTACCTTTACCAAAACCTCCAAAGAGGGATTTAGCTCTAAAGGGAGATTCCAAAAAGGTTTTATTTTGTCATCAATTTTAGGTAAAAACTTGCGTAGCATGGCTTGGCTCATAGGTGGGCTCTTCCACTTTGCCTTCAACCTTTGACTGGAAAGTATCTGGGGACGTTTTTTCAAAATATTTTGAATTCTTCTCTGTCCTGCTGCAGAGAGAGCACGCTTTTTCCCTTCCTCTTTCACTTGATCAGATTGACGATCAAGCTTCAACGTCAATTTCGAGACTAATGTCCTGTAGTGCCCCTTCACCTTTCGAGGATCCAAAACTTTTTTGGGGGGGGCTTGACGTTTGATGATTATTTGGGCTGGTGTCACTTGCTCTGCTTCCGGTTGCGCAAGTGTTTCTTCTTGAACTATAGTATCTTCCAGCTCTTCCAACTCTTCCAACTCTTCCAGTTCCTCAATCTCAGCTTCGTCCTCATAATTCTCCAGGATACTTAAATCGGTTTGTTCGATCTCTGCAGCCGAGATTTCCTGGGGTATTCTACTGAGTTCTTCCGGCTCTTCACGAGGCACCTCGACTAGGACTTCTTCAATAACAGCTATCTCTTCAGCTGCTATTGGCTGCAGGGACTCCTGCTCAGTAGTCGTATCCTCATCTGTAGCCTGTGGGCTGAGGGGGCGCACTGGAGTTTCTTCCGGTACAGCTATTTGGGAAATTAATTCATCTAAAAGTGGCGGGGGGATTTTCTCTGTTGTATTCTGATCTATATTCGCAACTTCAATGGGTTGAACGTTGCTCTCCTGTGGGGAAAGGGCTTCCGCTGGGGGACTATTTTCCTTTGATTGGATTTCTTTGATCCTGGTGGTGGGTAGGGCTTTGTCTTCCAGCGCAGCCAGAGCTTCCAGGATAGACTCTTGATCCAACAGATCAATATTGATACTTCTGGCCTCTAAGTCTAATAAATCGGGGTCGCTTTGATCCGGCGTGAGGACAAAAAAAAAGCACTGAAAATCAGCCCGTGCAGTAATAAAGAGAGGCTAAAGCCCTGCCGAAATACCCCTTTAAGGGATGGCGACTTACTTTTGGTCAAAAACAAGCCCAACATTTTCAAATCCTTGATTTTTTAAAAATACCATCAACTGTAAAACACCTTCATAGGGTACTTTACGGTCAGCTTGAATGAATACTTTTTCGAATTTCCGACCTTCCATCAGGTCGGAGAACTTCTGAAAAAAAAGTTCCATCTTAAACGTTTTACGCTGAAAAACCACCTGCTTCTTTGGGTTAAGCCCCAATATCAAAGACTTGGCAAGACTCAATTTTTGTCTGGATTCTTTTTGAGATAGCTTTTCTTTGGGTAGGTTCACACCGATAGAGCTAGTCAATGCCGGTGCAGTAACCATAAAAACAATTAGTAACACCAGTAAGATATCCACAAAAGGCGTCATGTTAATATCCGCTATCAGGGAATCATTATTTTCCGGGTTTTCCATTTATTTGGCCTGACCAAAAAGAAATTGTTTCTGAATCCTATTTTGGAGCTGAAGCCCAAAACGGTTCTGTACCTCTCTAAAGTGAAAACTGCGGTTTTTTAAATAGTTAAAACCCACAGAAGCGGGAATCGCCACGAATAAGCCCAAGGCTGTCGCGATCAATGCTTCTGAGATTGCAGGGGCCACAAAGGCCAAATCGGCACTACCCGCACGTCCTATTGCGCCAAAGGCATTAATAATACCGATAACCGTTCCCAAGAGCCCCACAAAGGGGGCAATGGTACTGGTAGTGGCGAGGCCACTAACCAGCTTCATCAGACGATTGTATTCTCTTTCCTTCACCCCGGACAGAGTCCTTTGGATGACTTCATCCAAATTCCCTTTGATGCCTTGCATTTCCGGCTTTGCATAGTCCAGATTAGGGAATTTCTGAGTCACCTGATCCACTTCCAGATAGGTTTCACAGAAAATGGAAATTAGTCCGCGGTTAACCGTAAACTTCCCCTTAGAATATCCCTGAAATAGCTTTTTAAGATTTTGCTCCTGGTCGAACTGGACGAGAAATTTTTTATTTTCCCGTTCTTCCTGCTTGAATTGCAGCAGCTTGGACATCAATACGGTCCAGGAATAAATCGATAAAAGCACTAAAGAGATAAAAATGGATAAAGTAATAGGTCCAGAGGACAGCACCGCATCGATTAAAATGTCATAACCCATATGTTTATATCGCCTATTTCAAAGCCCAAATGAATTCAGTTTTTCGGTTTTCAGCCCACCAAGCTTTCAGGTCGCTTCCATTACGCTCACTATGACATTCTTCACCCTTGCTGACTCCCTGATAACGAGACTCTTCCAGCTGTACTTCCAATTGACGAACAACACCAGTCCAACGTCGATCTCCCAATCCCTTATTATAAAGGTTGGCACCTCTTGCATCTGTCTTACCAACTAACAATAGAACCATGTCTGGATATTGCTCCAATGTGTCATAGATAGCATCAATATCATCGAACAGGTTATTGACATCATCTTTGTTAACCACGAAGTCATCCAAAGTATAATAAATCGGCTTGATGACCGTTTGATCCAGAGATGAAGACTGCATGCAGAAGGCTAATTCCAGGCCTAGCTCACGATTTCGTTTCAAACGAGCATAGATTCTAGATAAAGTCTTAGATTTCTGACTCTGAACTTTTTGCGCTAAAACCTTTTTATCAGCAACGAGCTCTTTGATGTCTTCAGTTGACATGCTGGTTTCTTCTTGCAGCACTTGCTGCAGGGCTTCAGCATCAGCAGAAGCGATAATTTTATCGCGTACTTTCTTAAAATCAATTATTTTTTCGATTTGTTGCTCATCCAACTGCAGGTCAGTATCCTCGCGCAGCATCCTTGCCAACTCTTTCGAAGTCTTTGCTGTTCCCAGCATGATAGCGATCTTTTTATTCTCAATCAACTCTTTGACTTCTTCATCTTTGATAGAGGACTTGTATTTTTCCAGTGCTTTTCTCTGGAAGACCTTAGTCTCTTTGGCTAATACTTGATTTTCAGATTGAATTTTTTCTTGCTCCTTCTCATCGGTCAAAGTATTTTCTACTATCTGTGCTTCTTCCTTTTGATGTTTTTGAATGACTTGCTTGTTTTCATCCAAAATTTCTTGACTGACTACAGTTTCCTCTGCGTCCTCTTCCTCTAGAAAGACAACCTTTTTCTCCTTTTTGCTGACTTTCGACGTCACTGGTTCTTGCTTTGCGGACTCCTGTTTCACAGGTGCTGGTTTGCTACCTCCACAAGAAGCAATAAATACGGAAATTAAAGCAGCATAAAAAAGTTGTTTCATGGGCCTCCCAAATTCTACTGAAAAATAATTGATACATCCCCCGCAATCGCTGAAAAGCGAAGGCTTTCAACGTTTAAAAAACTTAGGGACTCTGATTTTCTCAGAAAAGTACAAGATCGGGGAATGATTGCCAACCAGAAAATGAAGCAATTTCATTTTAAGGGCAATAATGGTAAAAAAAACAATGCAAAAAAAAAGATGATTCCTATCCAATTTGAGAAGCAGTGATCCCTGGTCAAACCTTTAAAGAAGGGAGTTCAGGCGCAAATATTTATTTTATTTTAATGCCCCCATCCATCTTCGGAGGTTGTGAGGGGAAGGGAAGATGGACGGGAACAAATCAAAAAATAAATATTAAAAAATAAAATCGTCTTCAGGTAAAGCCATCAAACTTTTATTGCTGGCAGTCATAGTTTTTACCAAAGTCTTGGTACGGGGTAAGATACGATCGAAATAAAAACGAGCTGTTTTAACTTTTGCTTTATAAAAACGTTCATCTTTACAATCAGGCTCTGCCAATTTCTTCAAAGCAGCTTCAGCCATCAAAGCCCACATGTAAGCGAGCAAGATATAACCAGAATACATCAAGTAATCCGATGAGGCAGCTCCTGCCGTATCACGATCTTTAGAAGCACGTAACATCAGTTTCATGGTAGTGAAATTCCACTGCCTCATCAGGATGCCTAGAGGTTTCGTGAACATTCTCATGCGTTTAGCCTCCTCACTCGTAGCAAAGGGACCGTATTTTCCACAAAACTCTTTAATCTCACTGATGAACAATTTTAGCTCAGTGGCGCGATCCATCATCACTTTACGGCCAATCAAATCTAGGGCCTGAATACCGGTCGTACCTTCATAAAGCGTAGCAATACGAGTATCTCTCACGATCTGCTCCATGCCCCATTCCTTAATGTAGCCATGGCCTCCATAGACTTGAATACCAAGATTTGCAGCTTCCAAACCTACTTCTGTCAGGAATCCCTTGAGTATTGGCGTTAACAGGCCCAGTCTGCGATCCGCTGTTTGCCTTGCATCCTCTGTGGCACCAGATTCTTTGATATCCAGCACTTGGCCCATGTAATAAAGGGCTGCTCGACCTCCTTCAGCAAAAGCTTTTTGAGTTAGCAGCATACGCCGTACATCGGGATGCACGATTAAGGGATCAGCTACTTGATCAGGATATTTGGTTCCACTTAGAGATCGCATGGAAAGGCGTTCCCGAGCATATTTGATGGATCCCTGGAAGGACAACTCAGCAGCACAAACTCCTTGAGATGCTGTTCCGATCCTGGCTGCGTTCATGAAGGTAAACATACAAGTCAGTCCCTTATTCTCACGACCGATCAAGTATCCCTGTGAACCCTCAAAACTAAGGACTGCCGTAGCAGAGCCTTTAATCCCCATCTTTTTTTCTAAGGCAGTACAATGGACCTCATTGAACTCCCCGGATTCCCCCTGATCGTTAACCTTGTACTTTGGCACGATGAATAAGGAAATCCCTTTGGTTCCCGCAGGAGCTCCGGGAGTTCTGGCTAATACAATGTGGATAATATTTTCGGTAAAGTCATGGTCACCAGCAGAAATAAAGATCTTAGAACCTGTAATCTTATAACTGCCATCTTCCATAGGCTCAGCTTTACTGCTCACCAGACCGAGGTCCGTTCCACACTGAGGTTCCGTAAGGCACATGGTACCTGTCCATTGCCCTTCAACCAGCTTGGTCAGAAAGATTTGTTTTTGCTGCTCCGTTCCATGTTCCGTCAGGGTATTCATGGCACCATGACTCAATCCGGGATACATATTCCAGGACCAATTCGCAGTGGATAACATCTCCTGGAGTATAATATCCAGGGAGTGCGGTAGTCCTTGTCCTCCATATTTTTCTTCATGGGAGAGTGAGGGCCAGCCACCTTCTACATATTCCTGATAAGCTTCTTTGAAACCGGAAGGAGTGATCACCTTACCATCAACAAGGTGGCAACTCTCATCATCTCCTGTTTGATTGAGCGGTGCGATAACCTTTTCTGCAAACTCGGAAATACCATCGATCAGGTCAGAAAGCAGTTCCCCATCCAAGTCCTGACCGTTGGGGAAACCTTTATAGTGCTCTTCAAAATGAAAAACATCCTTGAGTAGAAACTGAATTTCTCTTTTGGGGGCTTTGTATTCCAGCATAATCTTTCCTCTGTATCCTTGGTTCTAAATTCTATTCGGGAATAATGAATTCTCAGTTCAGGAATAATATTTTTCACCTGTTTTGGCTTTCTTCAACAAACTCTCCGCCGGTTTGAATCTCTCTCCAAATTTAGCTTCCAAATTTTGTAGCTTTTGTACGATCTGATCCGCACCCAGGGCATCAATATATCTGAAAGGACCACCGCGAAAAGGCGCGAAACCAATCCCGAAGATAGCACCGATATCTCCATCTCTGGCACAACGGATCACACCTTCCTCCAGGCAGCGTACAGCCTCATTCACCAGAGGTAAAATGCAGCGCTCGGCAATCTGCTCGGGAGGCATGGTTTTATTGGGGGTAATATCGAGGAGTTTATAGATTTCAGGATCAATTTTTTTCTCTTTACTTTTACCACCATAAAGATAGATCCCCTTTTTGACTTTTTTGCCAAGTCGGCCGTCAGCGATCATTTTTTCTCCCGCTCCCGAGCTCTTCATTCGCTCACCATAGGCATGGATCAGATTAGCTTCCGTTTTATACGCCACGTCCACTCCCACCTCATCCAGTAAAGCGATGGGGCCAACAGGGAATCCCCATTGCAACATAGCTTTATCGATTTGATCAAAGGGGATACCTTCCTGAGTCAACCAAGTGGCTTCATTCATATAAGGACCTAAAATCCGATTCACATAAAAGCCAGCGCCATCTTTGACCACAATAACCGTTTTTCCCTGCTTGCGGCCTAACTCCACAGCGCTTGCCGTCACGCAGTCGTCAGTCCCCTCATGGACAATGATTTCCAGTAGGGGCATTTTTTCTACAGGTGAAAAATAATGCATGCCGATCACATTGCCCGGCCTTGCCGCTCCCTTGGCAATATCCGTCACCAGGAGTGAGGAGGTGTTCGTCGCAAAGATAGTATCCCGACGGCAGTTTTTTTCTATATCCTGCACCATCTGACGTTTGAGATCCAGGGATTCGAAGACCGCCTCGATCACCAAATCCGCTTTGGCAAAACCATCATAGCTGGTGGATCCCGAGAAGCGGGCCATCTGCTGATTTGCCTGGGATCGGGTCATGGACTTGCGTTTAGTTTTCTTCGCATACTGATCGTAGATGTGCTTGCGCGCTGCATTGATTCCCTCTTGATTGAGGTCCTTCACTCTCACATCACAATCTGCTCGATCCAGGGAAACAAAGCCAATGCCAGCCCCCATCAAGCCACCGCCTAAAATCCCCAGGTTCTTGATGCTTCTAGCTGTGACTTGTTCATCTTCCACAAAACTTTCTTTTTTCAAGTCATTGCTAGCCTGGAAGATACCGATCAGCTGTCTGGACTCAGGAGAAACGGCCAACTCACCGAATCTTTTAGCTTCAAGGGCACAGCCCTTTTCTAATCCCTGTTTCAATCCAGTCTTCACACATTCAATGATGCGGATCGGTGCCGGGTAATTTCCTTTGGTTTTACTCAATACTGTTTTCAACGCCTGGCTGAAGACCAGTGATAAACCGACGGGATTTTTTTCCAGCAAACGGTCTTGCAAGGTTAGCTTTCTGGGACGATTTTTCTTCCCATTCAACAGTCCCTTAACTTTTTCAATGGCTGTTTGTAATAAAATTGGTTGAGGGACTATTTCATCAACCATACCCATTTTGTAAGCTTTGAGGGCTTTCACCTGACGCCCTGTCAGCATCAAATCTAAAGCTTTTGCTACCCCGATCAGGCGTGGCAATCGCTGCGTACCACCACCGCCGGGTAATAAGCCCAACATGACTTCAGGTAAGCCTAAAATAGTTTTTTTATCATCTGAGACAATTCTGGCGTGACAAGCTAAAGCCAACTCATACCCTCCACCCAGGCAAGGACCATGAATAGCCGCTACAACGGGCTTGCCGCAATGCTCAATAGCATTCATGTTCACGTGCCCCAGACGGGATAAATCACTGGCTTCTTCGGCAGATTGCACATCCGAGATCATGTTGATATCCGCCCCGGCAATGAAGGAGTCCGGCTTGCCGCTAATCACAACAGCCCCCTTGATGGTAGAGTCACTTTTTACTCTGGAAAAGATATCCCTTGCTTCATCAGCAAAACCATCTTTCAGAGTATTCATTGTTTCACCCTTCACATCAATCGTGATGATCGCAATTCCATCGTCGATTTGTAAGGACAGGCAAGAATTCATTGGATTGGTTTGATTCATTAGTCTACCTCCACGATCATGGAAGCTCCAAGGCCGCCAGCCGCACAGGCTGTCGTCAGACCAATACCGCCACCACGACGTTTTAATTCATTCAGTGTTTGCACAATCAGGCGTCCACCCGTTGCCGCGAAGGGATGTCCATAAGCCAGAGAGCCACCCATCACATTAAATTTATCCATATCGATTTCACCAATGGCTTGGGATCTGTTTAATTTTTCAGCAGCAAACTTTTTGGATCCGAACATTTTTACATTAGCCAGGGTCTGTGCCGCAAAAGCTTCATGCATCTCGATTAAATCCAGGTCTTTCAGTTCCATACCTGCGCGATCCAAAGCAATGGGAGTCGCGTAAGAGGGCCCCATCAGGAGATCACTTTTCACATCAATAGCAGCAAAAGCATAGCTACGAATGAAACCTAGAGGTTCGTAACCCAATTCTTTAGCTCGACTCTCTTTCATCAATAAAAGGGCAGAGGCACCATCCGTCAAAGGAGTGCTCGTTGCCGCCGTGACGGTTCCGTGTTTTCGATCAAAAGCAGGTCGTAATTTGGAATAGGAATCTAAATTGGAATTTTCTCGGATATTATTATCTCGACTCAATGTCTTCTCATAGGGAGGTAAGCTGACAGACATCACTTCCCGATCCAGTTTCCCCTCATTCCATGATTGAGTCGCTAGAACGTGGGAGCGGTGAGCTAATCTATCTTGATCCTGGCGGCTGATCTCATGACTTTTTGCCATCTGTTCAGCTGTTTGCCCCATAGAAAGTCCAGTGGAGTATTCCGCTACAGATGGAGATCGAGGCAGCAAATCTTTAGGTCTGATCTTTTTTAGAATCTTCCAGCGGTCATTAAAGTTGCGGGCCTTGCTCAAGGCTACCAACATGGAGGCCAGTGTTTCAGAAACTTGAATGGGAATGACCGTTGTGGTATCCGCCCCACCGGCAATACCAATATCAATAGAACCCGCCAAAATGGCTTCAGTGATACTGACTGTAGATTGAAAGCTAGTCGCACAAGCTCGGGAAACGCTGTAGGCATCCGTACCCACATCCATACCCGTTCCCAAAACGATTTCTCGGGCAATATTAGGGGCTTCAGGAAATACTCCAACCTGCCCATAGACTACTTGATCAATCATCTTGGGATCTAAGTCGATTCGAGCTAACATTTCACTGACCACTATCTTGCCCAAATCAATGGCATTTTGCCTCAGATAAAAGGAGGATTGTTTGGCAAAAGGAGTTCGTAAACCCGTGACTATAGCGATTCGATCTTTCATCTTACAATTTTCTCGAAATAAATTTGAGGGTGGACTTTCTATCATCGTCCAGAGAGCTATATTTCCTGATTATTTCCCCCTGATTACAGCATAGATCGTACCAAAATAAAATATGGTTCTATTTTCTTTTTAGAATTCTAAATAAACCTCAGTCCATTGGAGGTTGTAATCAATATTTTCAGTATACTATGTGATGATAAAAAGGTATCACCTCTAGCCAAGAATTATGGTATTTGCTTAAAAAGAGGGGGGATTAGAAGAGAAGGGACGATGCAAAAATACATCAAAATAAGAGGGGCACATTCACTTGTTTTATAAATATCTAAAATTATTGTTGATTCACAAATGCATCATCGATGCATTTGTGCTGTTGTCTGTTAGAGTGAAGTAGCAATCGCTTGATTCAGTACGTAATCCAATATTTTCTTTTGGGGATCAAAAGGCCGAAGCTCACCCAGCCCTAATGAAGTAGTGGCCAAAGCGATTAATTCAAATTCCGTTTCCACTGCTTCCTGCTCCTGTTGTTTGGCGAAGGATTGCCCCGCATCCAACAAGGCTTTCAGGGGAACCAAACCAACCAGTTCAGAACCTGTAACCTGGACCCCCAGCTTTTCCGCTTCTTTCGAGACAGCCAACCAGACATCAAACAAGGAGTTTTGGGGGAAACTGATTACATTGGTACTGACCTGAGCAATCCCATACTCAGGAATATCCCAACCGATTGCCTTTAAAGCGGGAAGCCTGTTGGCTGAAGGTAGTTTGCCCTGGGAGCGCACCTTGGCTGCTATTTTCTTCGCAATGCTTACAGAATCTGTATTCAGATTGAGATTGTAGGCAATTAAGAACTCACGGGCACCGACAATAGTCATGCCTGACTTCGCATGAAAAACAGCAGGACCAAAATCGGGTAACCAATCAGGATTTTTGAGCTTTTGAGAGATGCCTTCATATTGTCCGGAGCGACAACTGGTTAGGTTTTTTCGCTCTAAGCGGCTGGCTGCTGCACCATAAAAATAGCCGGGCAGGCCCAGTTCCGTGCCAATCCGGTGCCCAACTTGGCAGGCTAACTCGATGCAGTCATCAATCGTACTTCCTTCCAAAGGGATGAACGGACAGACATCAATAGCACCAATACGAGGGTGCACTCCCCGATGTTGAGTCATGTCAATTTTTTCCGATGCGACTCGAATAGCCTGAAATGCGGCTTCTGCCATTGCGTTTTTTTTACCGGCAAAAGTGAAAACTGTTCGATGAGCCCCGGCCCCGGGGTCGACCTCTAATAAATAAACCTCGGGAATAGCCCTAATAACCCGGGCAATTTCATTCAGGACTTGCTCGTCACAGCCTTCTGAAAAATTGGGAACACATTCAATCCATTGACTCATATTTCTTTCTCCTTGATTTTTTTGCAAATTCAGCAATTAGGGAGTTTAACAAGGGAGTCCATTCTTGGATAGGCTCACTGGTTATTAAATGCTGTAAGGGTATGGAGATAAAGGAGGAGGGAGCAATACTCCCAGACGGATCTGGGAGTGGGAACGTATTTAGGTTTAATCTTGCCTATTCAGCTAATTTAAACCTTTCCACTTGTTTCTGGAGTTGCTTGGCAATGCCAGTCAGATTTGAGGCTTGTTGTTGGATTTGAATCGCACCGGCCGTAGTTTCAGAACTAATCAGATTGACTTGGCTAATGTTTTTAGAAATTTTAGCAGAACCCTCAGCCAGTTCATTAGAACTATAAGCGAATTCACTGGTTGTTTGGGACATCTCTCCAATAAGGCGAGCAATTTCACCCATACCTGCTGCTGATTCTTTAGTGTTGGCAGCAATCTCGTTAGCCGACTGTGCCTGATTTTGTGCTAAGCCCGTAATATCTTGAGAGGAGCTGCTGATGGAAGCCACGATATCCGACATCTTGTGGATTGTGGTGACTGAGTTTTGTGTGTTGTCTTGAATGCTCATAATTTTTTTTGAGATATTCTCAGCCGCCAGAGCACTCTGCTTGGATAGTTCTTTAATCTCATTGGCTACCACGGCAAAGCCTTTACCGGCATCCCCTGCTGAAGCAGCCTCAATATTGGCGTTGAGTGCTAAAAGGCTAGTTTGTTTAGCCAGCTCTTTAATCATTTCCGTAACCTCACCAATTTCATGGGCTGATTTACTCAGGGAGTCCATACCAGTGGTTGCGGAATTAGACATTTTTTCTGCCTGTGCTGAGATCTCCAAGGCATTTTGTGCTTTTTGTGCCACCTCCTGAATGGATTGGGACATGGTTTGCACTGTTTTTGACAAGGATTCAGTATTGCGAAAAACTATAGTAGATGTCTCTGAAATCATTTTAATATTGGCGTTCATTTCCTCTGCGCTGCTAGCCATAGTCGTGATATTTATTGAAATTTTAGCAGAGGCTTCGGCCACAAAACTGGATTGCTGACTCACATCTTCCGAGGACCCAGCCATCTGTTTGGATATCGTCGATAATTCCACGGAAGCTTGTGCCAACTCTTTAAAGTTTGATGAAATCAATAACAGCATTTGGTTGAGATCTCTTGTCATCTCCTGTAGAGCCAAACCCAAAGTATCCTGTTCTGATGCCAGCCGCACCTTCACATTCAATTCTCCATTCGCTACAGATTGTGCTACCTGCGCTTTTTCCAGGAGATTCGCCACCATTTGCTGGAGAGCAGCCCCTAAGACATCTTGATCAGATGCACGACTTACCTGGATGGAGAGGTCTCCCGTAGCAACAGTTTGTGCCACTTCGGCCTTTTGAGACAAGCTCTGCAACATATGGCGTAAAGCCAGCCCCAGAGTATCTTTCTCCGAATCAATTTCCAACTGAACGGAAAGGTCTCCATCAGCAACGGATTGAGCCAATTTAGCTTTTTTGAGCAGATTTTGCACCATTTCTTGCAAACTCTTGCCCAAGACATCCCCATCGGAGGCCAAAGGAACAACCACACTGAGGTCTCCTTTTGCCACAGATTCCACCACCCTGGCTTTCTGCTTGAGGGTTTTGAGCATTTTATTGAGGGCTTCTCCTAAAGTGTCTTGATCAGACATCAATTCAACTTTCGTACTCAATTCGCCATCAGCAACGGCTTGGGCTAGTTTTGCTTTTTCCGTTAAATTTCCCAACATGCCTTGCAACGCAATACCTAGACTATCATCTTCCGAAGCTAGTTCTACTTTAGTAGACAAGTCACCAGCAGCAACGGACTTTGCTAGCTCCGCTTTAGACTCAAGATTATCAATCACGTCATTCAATGCAGTGATCATTTGTCCGATCTCATCCTTCTGGTCTATTTCCATTCGGCTCTTGAAGCTACCCCGCTTCATTTCTAGAATTACAGCCAGAACTTTTTTGATAGGTTTTAGGATAATACGGTATATGACTGCCGT
>NVSR01000053.1 GCA_002401295.1 SAR324 cluster bacterium
GCAGGTCGTATTCTTTTTCCTCCAGAACCTAGAATGTATTGCCCTACTTCCGTCAGCAGGGGAATATCCGTCTCCAGGTTTTTCATGACCAGTTCTTCTACCTGCTCGAGTTCTTTTTTGATGGGGGCGAGGATTTCTTGTAATGATAAAGGCTGTTCTGCATTCATGAAAATTAACTAGTATCTGTTAAAATAAATAGAAACGGTAGAGAACACCGGAGGTAAATATAAATTCCAATAGCTTGTAACGGTGAGTCTAAGAAGTTTAAAATACTAATTTCAATGACTTTTTTGAATTCTTAGAAAATAATGAATTTAAATTACAATACCCCCTTATAAAATTCAATCCAAGTTTTGTTGGAAACTACTATTTTATATCAGTCTGTAACAATGATTATAAAAAATAGTAAACTTGCCTGATATCAGGCTCCATTTGCTCCCACCAGAAACAGCATCATTGACTTAGCTTTTGATACCTTTCGTAAGCTAGAAAAGCTCGCTCCACTTCATTAATTTTATCCAGAGCTAAAGACAGGTTAAACCAGGCTTCTTTTAATTGGGGATCCAGCTTCAAGGCCTGATTATAAGAGGCGATGGCTCTCTCGTACAAATAGAGAGATTGATAAGCAAGCCCTTGATTATAATAAAAAACAGACTGACTTGGATCTTGATTTATAGCTATTTTGTACTCTTGGAGAGCCGCCGTATAACCCAAGTTTTCCTGATGTTGATTGCCCCGGCGAAAATGATCCAGAGCACCAACCTGTATTTGCTTCTCAGTAGGGCCACAAGCACTGAAAAAAAATAGAAGAATAAAATAGGAGACCCAGGATTTTTGCTTTCTCTTGTTATTCTTCATCAAAAGATCTTGGAAAGAGAAGGGAGCAAGAATTTGTAACGTAAGACCAGAATACCCCTTAAAAAATTGATTGAACTTCCCTGTGGCTTTGCCCATACTATCTTATCATGAAAGATGTTTCCAGCTTTCTTTAATGCATTGTAATATAAAGTAAATAAAATGCGCGGAGAAAACTTTTGATTGAAAAACTTAAAAAAAAGTCCCTGTCCAAAGGCCTACTTTGGGGAATTGGACTGTTGATTGCGGGTTGTACTTCCAGCCCTGTTTCTCAGTTTGAGGCACAGCGACCGGCTCGTTTGACGATCAAAAAAGAGATTAAAAAAATCTTCATTGATCCCGCAATGATTCAAGCTGTGAATGATAAATTGGGGATTAAAAATATTGTTTTGAGAACATTACAGCAAGAACTAAACCAGCTTGGGAGATTTCAAGCAATTATTGGTCCGGTTCGTGGCGTTGACCCGGAGAAGGAAGTCGTTGCTGTCGTTCAAGGAAATATCACCAGTGGCGAAGAGATCGAAATCGGTCAATTCACTGAAGTCGCAACTTGCCAAGGAGGTATCAGCGGTTTTGCTGCCGGGGCCACAGCTGCGAAAACTTCACGCCAAGGAGTTACTGTTAGCCGTAGAGGACTCATTTGTAAAGCCAGTGATTTTAAAGCCAGTGTTGTGGGAGCCGGAGTCGGGGCTCTACTCTCATTGGCAGGTGTACAGCAGCGGGTCCCTCCTGTGGATGAAGTCGTGAGAGTCTACAAATACAAGAATTTTTCTCTCTTTGCCCAAGTGGATTTTAGTTTAACCATGATTGGTACAACCAGGCAATCCATTACCATACGCTCCGACTCCGCAAATTTTAGCCGTCATGTTGTCCAACAGGCGATTAATGTGCACGAAAGTTATTTAACAATCCCTGAAGTTTTGCCCTTAATCATCTCACCTGTTTCGCCACTTTTCGTGCGTCGTTTTGCTTTGGTTGAGGAAACGAATCCGGGGCATGCTCGTGGCCGCTGGTATGCGAGCGTGACTAAGGAAGGTGAAAATCTGGCAGCTGTGGAAAAGTACAAAATACTAAAGCAGTTGGTCAGCAAGTCTTTAAAGCCCTTCATCCGCACAATCAGCCCCTATAAGGTCAAGATTAACGCGGTCGTCGCTGAGGGGGACGAGAATGTACGAGAATTAATTTTTTCCGGACAATGGAARAAAGCTCAAGCAAGGTTGCAGAAACTCCCCTCCAAAACSGCTGCTGACTGGTATAATTTAGGGTTAACTTTTGAAGCAACCGCAAYCACTGTGGAAGACTATGAAGAGGCCAAACGCCTCTACCTGCGTGCTTTCAATATGGATGAGCAASGAACCTTTGCCCAGGGAATCGGACGCATGGAAAAAAGGCTGAAAGAAGCCCGAAAATTAGCMGCTCAAACTAGCAAACAGATCTAAASCAGCGAGGTTCAAGGTSATGAGAAAAAATATAAAAGCAATATYATGGGTTCCTTTTTTCTTRCTGATCTGGTTGGCATCTTGTGCTCCACAAGTACAAATTCYGGTTTTGAAACCAGCRGAAATCGAAACACGAGGCATCCAAAATRTTGCTGTAGGCACCTTTGAAATTGGTACATTACGGGAAGTCTATAARGAAGAACGGAATGGTCGCTGGGTTACCCGTAAAATCACACTTTCACCGGAACAAAAAGCAAGTATCAGTCATCAAGTACGGGCCAAAGTGGTGAATGCCCTAGGTATCACTCCTTACTTCTCGATTATATATACGGATGAGTTTGCGTCTTTAAATAACGATGCAGGATTGCAGCAACTGATCTCCTCAGGAGGTTATCAAGCAAAGAATGTGGATGCCGTGATCAGTGGAAAAATTTGGATTGATCTACAAAAAACAGATGGTGCCACCATTTATAAGTCAGAAATGAACTTTGTTCGAGGTGGTGATCCGAATACAACCAACGTAACTATCGAAAAATTGATCTGGTGGCCCTATAAGAGTATGAGAGGTAATTTAACCCTGGAAATGAAAATGACTCGTATGAGCCCGACAGAAGTCGTAGCTGTGACCTTAGACACTCGCAGCTTTAGCCATCAGATTGGCAAAACTCCCTTGGGGTTACTGGATGATTTGAAAGATGGGATCGGGGCCTTCAGCTCTCAGTTAACTAAAAACCAATCTTCCGATGCCATGCCTCTGGAACAGGCGGATGAGGTGCTGCCTTCCTTTAATCAGCTGATTGCTGATTTAGCCTCTTCCATTTCCACACTTTTTATTCGTCGGGTTGCTGTTACGGAAAGGCTGGTTTCCTACTCTATTGCTTCCGGTGGGGATGCTAAAGCAAAGCTGCTGATTGAGGCTGGGGCTTATGAAATGGCGATCGAGCGACTGCAAGAAGTGACAGCCAAGGCAAAACAGGCTGAAGATATGTATAATCTAGGACTCAGCTTTGAAGCAGTAGGGGAATATGGGATTGCGGCGACCTCTTATCGGGAGGCTCTGGCCATGGATCAGGAAAATCTGCTATTTGCACAGGGTGTAGGGCGTATCGAACGCTTACTCAGGGAAAATCCAGCTCTTCGTCGACAACTAGCCCAGAAGCAATAACCTTTAAGAATGTTGGTTACCCTATGTCATTAAGGGTAAAACCTAAAAAAAATGCGAGAAATGAGAACTCAAAAAAGAAAACTACTTGGTATCTGGGGACTCTGCCTATTGCTCCTGATGTCCTCCTGCGGCTCTAAAGAATTGCAGTTTCACGTCACTAAACCAGCACAGTTACCAGTTGAGAATATCAAAAACCTGTCTATCGATTCTTTTGAGGATCAGTTGGGAGTCAGTATTCTCTTACCCAAGGGGGCTCAAAGCGAGCCGGGGCAATTCTCTGCCAATGCAAGAGCAGCTGATCTCTTAAGGGCTCAAGTAGTAGCCGACCTCTCCACTTCAGGGCAATATCGTCTACTCAACACTACAGGTGCGGACCAAGGCTATTCGGGAGTCATCCCTGAAGCCGGGGAAACAGGAATAATACGAGCAAGGGTTCGCTATTTTGAAAGAATCCAGGAGGGCAATGACCCCATTTTTTACGTACTGACCGTAAAAAACAACAATATGCCCCTGGAGAAAAGGCTTTTAGTGGAAGGCCTGAAACTGTTAGTGGTTCGCTCAGCCGAACGTTCGGGAAAGGGATTCAAGGTCCCCATTCCTTATGTTGAAGAGTTAGTGGCCATGGAAGTTGATTTTGACTTTATTCGCCAAAGTGATGGTAGTAAAATTATCCCCACACAAACCTTTCGCCAATATTTCTGGAAAAAATGGGGTGGAGACCCGGAAAAATCAATTTTCCCTTTGCCCGTGGTGAGTGTGTTTCGCTCGATGTTAAAACAAGAGCTTGGTATGCTAGGAGAGCTGGAGGGCATGAGCAGGAGATTACAGCAGCAAATTCAAGATCCCCAGGAATTTATCGCTCTGGGATTACATTTGAAACAGAATCCTCAGGTCCCACTCTTGCCTTTGGACCTTAAAAATAAAATGGCCTCCCGGATCGCACGGGAGTACGTCAAGAGAATCAGCAGATATCATGAAATCGCGAAACTGGAGATCGCGAGTGGCGATGCGATAGGTGCCAACCTAATTCGAGGTAATGCCTATAACGCAGCCATCAACCGTTTGGAAGGACTATCAAAACCCTTGTCTTCAGAGGATGGTTATAACCTTGGCTTGGCTTATGAAGCTAGTGGGGAGTTTATTCAAGCCAGCAAGATTTACCGTCAGGCCTTGGATCGAGACGCTGGCAATACTCAACTCAAGCAAGCAATTCGGCGGGTGAAAAGATGAATAAGTTTTTAAAATCATACGCTTATACATTTTAATTGACTAATCTTGAAAAAGGGGGAAATACTATCCATTAACTTCAATCAGGTAACTGTTTGAAGTTTATAATTCGTTTTACGTGTTTTTTTTATTAACCATCTGAAAAACCATTACCCTCATGACTACAGAAAATTTGTACGAAGAAATTCAATTTATCGACGAAGAGTTTGACTTTGATTCAGAAGTCACCGCGGCTCTCGAGAATATCCACGAATTTGAAATCGTGGCAGCTACAGTAACAAAAATCACCAAAGATTTCGTAACAGTTGATTTCGGCTATAAGTCGGAGGGATTGGTACCTGTTCAGGAATTTGTTCGTGAATTCGCCGACCTGGAAGTTGAAATTGGTGACACTGTTGAAGTGTACCTGGAGCATTTAGAAGATGATCAGGGACAAGTAGTTGTTTCTAAAGAAAAAGCCGTTAAACTTCGTGTTTGGGAAGACGTCGGCAAGGTCTTCAACGAAGACGGAACTGTATCTGGTGTGATCATTGCTCGCATCAAAGGTGGTCTGTCTGTTGATATCGGAATCAAGGCTTTCTTGCCTGGTTCTCAAGTTGATTTACGACCTGTCCGTAACCTGGATAAATTGCTGGGTGAAAGGTTTGACTTTAAAGTACTTAAGTACAATCCAAAGCGTGGAAACATTGTTCTTTCTCGTCGAGCCATCTTGGAAATCGATCGCGAAGAGCAACGCAAGAAGACTTTGGCATTGCTTCAGGAAGGCAGCCTTATCAAAGGTCACGTCAAGAATATCACCGATTACGGTATCTTCGTGGATCTTGGTGGCGTAGATGGATTGCTGCATATCACCGATATGACTTGGGGACGTATTGTTCATCCTTCTGAGATGTACTCCATTGGTGAAGAAATCGAAGTAATGGTTCTTAAGTTTGACGAAGAGGAAGAAAAAGTTTCTCTGGGTCTGAAGCAGAAGTCCGCTAATCCTTGGGATAGCGTTTCTGACAAGTACCCTGTGGGAACTGAGATCCTTGGAAAAGTGGTCAGCTTGACTAACTACGGTGCTTTCGTTGAAATTGAAGAGGGTGTTGAAGGCTTGATTCACGTTTCTGAAATGTCTTGGACTAAGAAAATCCGTCAGCCATCTAGTGTGGTTTCCATGGGTGATGAAGTTCGTGCCATCATTAAGGAACTGGATACAGAGCAACGACGAATTTCTCTCTCCATGAAAGAGGCTCTGCCTAATCCTTGGAAAGAAATTGCTAACAAGACTCCATCTGGAACGATTGTTAAAGGAAAAATCCGTAACATTACTGACTTCGGTATCTTTGTTGGACTGGATGAAGGTATTGATGGATTGGTTCACGTTTCTGATATGTCCTGGAGCCAGCGACAACGTAATCCTCATGAGATGTACAACAAAGGGGACGAAATTGAAGTGAAGATCCTGAACATCGATGTGGATAGTCAACGATTGTCTCTGGGTATCAAGCAGTTGCAAGAAGATCCTTGGAAGGGTCTGGAAACAATGCTGAATGTTGGTGACTTGATCGCTGGTAAAGTGGTTCATATCGCTGATTTTGGTGTCTTCCTGGAAATCAAGCCGGGTGTTGAAGGTTTGATTCATATCAGTGAGATCGATCGTGAAGTTAGCAAGAAGAGCCTGGCTGAATTCTACCCAGTTGGTAGCCAGCTGCAAGCTAAGGTGATCAACTTGAAACTGAATGAGCGACGCTTGGGCCTGAGCATCTCCGGATTGTCTGATGAAGAGATTCAATTGCAAAAGCCGGAAGGTTTCGAAGAGTCTGAAGAATCTGAAGTGACTGAAGCTACTGAAGCTACTGAAGCTACTGAAGCTACTGAAGCTACTGAAGCTACTGAAGCTACTGAAGCTACTGARRCTACTGAAGCTACTGAAGCTACTGAAGCTACTGAAGCTACTGAGACTACTGAAGCTACTGAGACTACTAAAACTACAGAAGAGCCTGTAGTAGCTGAAGAAAAAACAGAAGAGAGCGGAGAGTAATTCTTACGCTTTGTTATGAAGGAAAGGGGTTTTCCCCTTTCCTTTCAATGCCATATCCAAGATATTTCTTGGGTATGACACCTCCCAGAGATCCACAGTGAACATCTCCTTGAAAGATCCATTTTATGGGTTATTGTTCGGCTCCATACTGATTCACCTCTTTCTCCTCTCTACGGTTAGTTGGAAAGCTGCAGAACCGCTGCCTCCAAAAGAAGAGTTGATCGAAGTCGCTTTGATTCTGCCGGAAGAACCTCCACAGATTATTGAAAAAAAGACGATTCCTCCCAAGAAGACGATTCCTCCCAAGAAGACGACTCCTCCTAAAAAGGAAGTGGCTCTCGAAGAAAAGACTAGCAATCTAAAAAGGGATCCCGTTAAACCTGCTAAAAGCACAGCAAAGGTTCCCAAAAAAGAGAAAAAGGTTATCGCGAAAAAAACAGTAAAGCCTAAACCTGTTAAGAAAACAGTTCAAACAACCAAAGCTAAGAATCGTAAGCCAGAGGTTTTGAAAAAACCTGTTAAGGTGGCGATCCCTCAACCGGCTAAAGTAGCTGCCCCTCAACCAGCGAAAAGTAAAGCGATCAAGGCCGCTCCCAAACAACTGGCTCCAACCAAGTTAACGCAGCCTAAAAAAGAAATTAGCCCACAGCAAAAACCTGAGGTTCCTGTTACCTTAGTAAAAAAAGCACCAACTAAGACTACGCCTAAAGTAATCCGCAAAGAGAATATAAAAGTAGAGAAACAAGCGCCGCTTGCAATGTTACCAACCCGACATAAGGTCGCATCATCAGCAAATGATCAGCCAATATTAAAAGTAGAGAAAACGGAGACTCCCCTACCGGCAGGCAAGCAAGGAATACAAAAACTCAACCAAAAGCTAACAGGTGGTAGCCCGGATTCCTCTGAAATGGAGGAAATCCCCTTGAAAAAAGAGAAACAGGTGGCAACACCAGTCATTGTTGAGAAACCCCAGATAACTTTGTCCAGGTATGTGCCGTCAAAGAAAGGATCATCCTTTCGCTTATCCACTCAAAGGCTCAAATCACAGAAAGTGGAGGTCTCCATTCAATCTTCAAGGAAACCACAACGTATCCCTGAATCATCACCAACATCACCCGTTTTATTCAAAAATTTACAGAGTAATGTGGCTCAGCCAACTATCACGGGCGTAGAAGTGGGACAAATTACTCCAGGTACAATCCCAGTAGAGATCAATAGCAAGTTTTTAAGAAAGGCGGAAGAAACAGAGAAATATAGATTGATTGAACAAGTCAGCCCTACACCAGAGCAAAATGAAGCAGCTGAAGGTGAAGATGAGGGTAACACCTTTATCGAGGGTGAAGTCAGCAAACGAAAACTTCTCTACCAACCTCAACCTCCTGAACTGGACATTGAAAGGGATGTAACAATTTCTCTTCAGTTTAAGGTGTTGCCTGACGGTACGGTAGACCAGATTCTCCCCTACCGCAAAGGGGACCCTACGCTGGAGATTCTGGCTATGAATTTATTGCAGCAATATAAATTCAAGCCCTTGTTATTCGGCAGCGATACTATTCAATCCGGCATCATTCACTTTACAATCTATCGTAAACGCTAGCCTGTTCCCCTGAGAGCGGCTAATTGAAAGTACGGCTGTTACTAATAGGAGTGCGAGCTTGGGCCCTCGCAAACTTGCTAGCCCAAGTCACTTTGGTGGGGGAGAAAATTCGCGGTGAAATTACATGGATGCTATTGGGTAATAATGTAAAGGTGGCGGGTAATCGCCCTATATGATTGCCATCAGCAATAATTTCATTTTCTTGCCCGATACCCTGAACCTCCAATTCACTAAACTGGCGATGAAAAACGTTTTCATTCGTATCATCCCCAATACCGGAAAATAGGTTAGGCAAAGAGAAAGTGTACTCTCTGAGGGGCTGTGGATTGGGCTGAATGTACTCAAAACTCTTACGGAAAATGCGAGCTTTGGAGTAGACCTTCGGGCCGTGGGTTATCTTATTGCCTAAGAGCAACATGGCAAAAATATAACTTCCTTCATAAATCACCTGATTGTTATGCTTGAGGGTGATGTTATGAGGGATCTTGGCTGGTGAAATACGAGATGAAGTTCGTAACCATTGCACAAAAGCTTTCAAAAACAAGGGAAGTTTCAAGACGGGCACACCGATCAGGACATCATTAAGAATCAAATAACTCGCTGGGATTCCGTCTTTATTGATAAAGTGGCAGCGGATCAGATCAACGGGGGTAACCTGTTGACTATTAATCACTTCAATCTGCTGAGAAACCTTAGTAGGCAACTGTAAATTAGAGGAAATAGCAGACTCCTTTGTATCTGGAAGGAAGGCTATCTTCTGGCCATTCCGTTGATCTATCAAGGAAGAAAAGAAACTGTTGATAGCGCGACTGAAAAAGGGAGTATTACCTACCAGAATTATAATTTGATAATTCTCTAACTGCTCCGGCTTTTGAGGGACATAGCTGTCTGGATAGTAGATTGAGGCTTCTGGATAGGAGGAACGAATGAGTTCTTGATATTTATTCCAAAAACTTTGTGTCTTCGTCGATAAGTTTGAATTAACAACGATTAGGATATTCATCAAAGTCTCCGTAAAACTATGCCCTTCAGGGCGGATCTCACTGCTGAGTTTGGAATCAGTTACAACAACAAGTTCTTGCTGCTATAACCTGTGGAAAATCATAATTTTCTTAAAACTACCATTTCTGAAAGAACAAGAAAAGCATCAGTAATGTAAAGTCCCTACCAAATTTGAGAATTGTGAGTCCCTATCACCAATAGACATTGACATGCCTTGCTGCCCAAAATTATGATACGGAAACAAAATCACCCCATGCGCAATAACTCGAGGCAGTGGCCCTGCGTTTCCTAATCTGAGCAGAAGTAGACTGGTTTTACTGAGAAAATAATCCTAAAAAGAGACGTGAATAATGCTGCCAAAAGTCCGCAATCAATTGATTCAAAGTATACATGATTTTTCTCGTCAACGAATTGTGGTTATCGGCGACTTGATTCTTGACCAGTACACTTGGGGGAGAGTAGATAGAATCTCCCCAGAAGCACCGATTCCCATAGTTCGCGTGGAAAAGGAGGAGTTTCGCTTGGGGGGAGCTGCTAGTGCTGTCGCTAATGTTCATGCTCTGGATTGTGATGTTTTCCCCGTAGGCTTAATCGGCCAGGATATGGCGGGTCGGCAACTGCAGGAAATTTTTCACGAGAAAAATATTCCTACTGAAGGCCTCGTAGTCGTTGAGGGTTTTCAAACCATTGTTAAAAAGCGAGTACTGACAAAACAGCAACAATTAATCCGTGTAGATTATGAATCGCCTGTACTTCACTCTGATGAATACGATGAGCTGCTTATACAAAAAATCAAATTAATTCTGGGAAAGGTGGATGCCGTCATCCTCTCTGATTACGCCAAAGGGGTACTCAGTCAACGAGTGATTCGTGAAACAATTCAAGAAGCCTCGCAGCGGAAAATCCCCGTCATCTGTGACCCCGGCAAAGGTAAGGATATCTCCTGGTATCGGGGGGTGACAACGATCAAGCCCAATCGTCTGGAAACGGAACAAGCCACAGGGATTCCACTCAAAGATCCTTCCAGTATTCTTCGAGCAGCAGCAAAACTACAGGAAAAATGCCAAAGCCACTTTTTATCGATCAGCCTGGACAAGGATGGGATCCTGCTCTATCGGAATGAAAAAGATTATCAGTTCATCGCAACCGAAGTCTTGGAGGTTTTTGATGTCACCGGTGCCGGGGATATCGTGATTAGTATTTTGGGGGTTTTATTAGCTCAAGGAGTTGCTGAGGATTTGACCCTGCATATGGCGAATGTTGCGGCGGAATTGGAAATTTCTCACATGGGAGTTGTCCCCATTCCCTGGAGTGATATCCTGGAGCACCTGGAAAAAGACGGACTCAGCCAAAAAATCACCTCCATCGACTATTTGCGTGGGGAATTGCAAACACTGGGAGATGCCCCTCTGCTCTTCACAAATGGATATTTTGATCAACTCTCTGCGGGGCATTTGCGCTTTCTGGTGGAAATTTCCAATATTCCCGGACGACTGATTGTGGCGATTAACAGTGATCAATCCATTCTTCGAGAAAAAGGTAGCCTTCCTCTACTGAATCAGAAGGACCGTGCTCGCCTCTTGGCAAGTTTGGAAAATGTTTACCGCGTACTTATTTTTGATGAAGTGGATGCCTCCTATCTCATTCGAACATTGACACCGGATGTAGTCATCAAGGGAGCGGCGTTTCAAGGACAGCAAATCCCGGAACAAGAGGCCATCCAAGCGATAGGCGCAGAGATCAAGTACATCAAACATTTTTCCTGGTAAGCAAAACAGTTGGTGACAACCGACAACCGACAACCGACAACCGACAACCGATAACCCTATGCTAAGAATTATTGGTGGCAGCCTGAGAGGTCGAAAACTAAAGACTTTATCGGGACAGCAAACAAGACCTACATTGGAAAAGACACGAGGAGTGATCTTCAATACTCTACAGAGTCGTTATTACTTAGAAGAATTTCAAGGATATGATCTATTCGCTGGTAGTGGTGCGCTAGGCCTGGAGGCACACAGCCGTGGAGTCCCGAAGGTTACCTTTGTTGAAAAAAGCAGAGATTCCTACTCATTACTAGCAGAGAATTTACGGCAGATTACCCAAACGGGAAGCTGTACATGCATTAACCGGGACGCAATTGGGTGGCTAAAAAAACAAACTTGGAATCACCAGTTGAATCTATTTTTATTAGACCCTCCCTATCAAACAACGCTACTGCAAGAAATCCTGGAACTCCTGCACAAACAAAAAGAGCAACTAAAAGGAAGTCTGATTATCCTGGAAACAGACCGTGATCTGGAGTTAGAGATCCCACCAGACTTTAAACGATTCCAACAAAAGTACCTTTCTAAAACACGTCTGGATTTTCTGGAGATCCAATAATGAAGCGACTGTTTTTCTTCTGCCTGTTTTTGCTCCTGCCAGGGGCTGCCTTTGCTGGCAACGGTTCTTTTCTGATTTTAAAATCAGTTTATTTGCATGAAGCCGTTAATCAGGATGGGGTTAAACTATTAACCCGCCAGAAAATTGCTTATGATGTAGAAATGCTGTTCCTGTCTCCTGAAGATACCATCATGTATCAGTTAGTTTTACCTTGGAGAGAGAAGGGCATTAACGGGAGTGGTTATATTCTGGAGAGTGACGCAGAGTTGCAGAAGCTGGGGGAAAAGCAAGTTAAGGTGTATGCTGAATTACCGACTCTTGGCATGGATATGACTAATTTCCAGCCTGTGCCTTCTCACAAACTCTTGTTTACGGGGAAAAAGGTAGATGCCGAAGACTTTCCCCATTTGATATGGCGGGAAGTGAATTATGAAATCAAAACAGCAAAGCGTTTTTGGGCTCCAGAATGGGCTGGCATTTATCGTCCCGATAAAAGCGCGGATTGGCTGAATCAGATTCACCGGGAAACCGTCAGATTGAGACTCAAAGGCAGTCTTTTACAGAAGATCTTGATGGGTCTGGTAGAAACGGGCTTTAGTAAAAAACAAGTCCTCTTAGCGATCGGCGACCCCAGAGAAAAGCAATTTTCTCAAGAGGCGCAGCAGGAAGAATGGATCTATGTAGATCGCAAAATCATCTTTAAGGATAATCAAGTCATCCGCGTCCTCTAAAACACTACAGTATTCTCCCGCTCCCATATCTCTAGATGGGAGTGCAGGCCTTCCCTGAGAAATTTAGAGAGGGACGCGCATCTCCCCCTATTTCTTATTGTTCAAGAAGCAGAGCGGCTAACTTCTTGATGGCGAATTCCATCACTTCCTCATCGGCAATTGCGTAATTCAAGCGGATGAAGTTCTTGAATTGCCTCGTTGGAGAGAATATTTCTCCGGGAGTAATGCTGATTCCCTCAGCTAAGGCCTGGTGATACAGTCGGGTTCCATCCAAAGGTAGGGGAAGCTCGATCCAAGAGATAAAACCTCCCTTGGGCCGACTTGCCTTGGTTTCCTGAGGAAAATGTTGTCGCAGAAGGCGTAACAAAATTCCTTGTCTTTTGGCATAATCAACCGTTACTAAGCGGAGGTGGCGTTCCAACCTTTGGGTGGAAAGAAAATCCGCCAATGCCATTTGCATGATGCTGGGTGAATAGAGAGTCGTTGCAAACTTCAAAAGCCGTGCTTCTTTGAGGTAACGTCCCGGAACCATCCAACCGATCCTCAAATCCTGGCAGAGGGTCTTGGAAATAGAAGAGCACAAAATAACTCGCCCTTCCCTGTCAAAGGACTGGATGCTGCGCACACGGGTCTCGTTCTTACCCAATTCAGAATAAATATCATCTTCAATGAGTGGTAGATCATATTTTTTCAGTAGCTCCAGAATGCCTTGCTTGGTCTCATCGGAACATGGGTAGCCTGTTGGATTGCTGAAGCTGGGGCTTAAGATAAGTCCCTTCACAGGGAATTTGACTAGAAGATCCTCCAAGCCTCCCAAGTCAATTCCAGATTCAGGAGAAACGGGAATTTCCACCACCTTCCGCCCCAAGACTTCCAAAATTTGTAAGATTCCATAATAGCAGGGAGATTCTATCGCGATCAGGTCACCAGCTTGGGAGATACATTTCAGGGCAAACGTTAAAGCCTCCTGGCATCCAGCGGTAATAACAATTTCTTTTTCATTGAAGGCTTTGCCCATAGCCGGAGAGCGTTGGGCTATTAGCCGTCGTAAGGGTAAATAGCCTTGCGGATCTTCATTAAAATTACGAGTCCTGGAGGCAACACTTTTAATCGATTGGTGTAACTGCCGAATGGCAAGGCCTGAAACATTTGGGGTTGCACTACCTAAGGGAACTAAAGATTCATCACGGGCAGCAGTCATGACGGCAATTGCCATCTCCAAAACATCAACCTTTGAGGGAGTTGGAGAGATACTCTCTATGGTGGGAGTAGCAGTGGATATTATATTTTGAGGACAATCCACATAATAGCCGGACCGATTTCTCGGAGTAATCAATCGACGATCTTCTAATTCGACATAAGCTTGTTGAATAGTACCAATGCTCATACTGAAGCGTTGACTCAATTGCCGGATTGAAGGCAGCTTTTCCCCATTCCGAAAAACGCCATCATTAATCTGTTGTTCAATAATTCCAGCTATTTTTTGATATAACAGGGTCATTAAGGTATCCTCTTATCTACATGAAAGTTCAAGGGGGCCTTTAAAAAGTAAAGTGCTCTGACTGTGAATTATTGATTCATTTGTACCACTCAAATTTTAAAAGACTGTATCTGTACCATCGGATTTCCTCAGTGTAAAGTCCTCCTATCGTGAACGCAATCGGTACTCGGCTGGAAGGTATCTTGACAATACCTCTCAGGGAAGTGCTTTTTTTTATTGCTGATATCGAAAAGAAAACACTATTTTTTTAGGAGAAGTGATGAGTAGGGATTCAAAAAGCATGTTGTTGGGATTATTTGCTGTAATCTGTTTCGGTTTAACTTTACCCATCACCAAGTTTGTGATCGGGCATATGAACCCCATTTTTATTGGGCTGGGGCGAGCCTGTCTCGCAGCATTGGTGGCTGCAATACTTCTGGCTATTTTCAGAGTACCTTTACCATCAAAAGATCAATTCAAGAAACTGATAATTGTAGTACTGGGAGTTGTGATTGGGTTCCCCATTTTTACAGCATTGGCCATGAATTACGTGCCTGCATCTCACGGTGGAGTTGTGATCGGACTCTTGCCACTGGTTACAGCAATCATTGCTGCCATCATCTCCAAGGAGCGGCCTTCTTATGGATTTTGGATTATGGGTCTGGTAGGAAGTAGTCTGGTTATTGTCTTCACACTGCTGGAGGGGGGTGGAAGTTTTCACATTGCAGATTTGGCCTTGCTAGGTGCTGTGATCTCTGCCGGATTCGGATATGCCGTAGGTGCAAAACTCGCAAAAGAAATGCCCGGTTGGCAAGTAATCTGCTGGTCTCTGGTAATTGCTTTTCCTTTTATCCTGATTCCAGCCTGGATCAATCGCCCCCCGGAAGTACTCAGTTTACCTGCTTCCGTGTGGGCAGGATTTATCTATCTTTCACTGGTCAGCCAGCTCTTTGGTTTCTTTTTCTGGTATAAGGCTTTGGCAATGGGAGGTGTCGCTCGGGTCAGTCAAGTGCAGTTAAATCAAACTTTTGTGACACTCTTTGCCGCTACCCTATTTTTAGGTGAACCCCTCAAAATTAACACCATCCTGTTCGCGATACTAATTGTGGCAGTCGTGGCAATAGGTAAGAAAATGCCAATTCAGCAGAATTTGACAAAATCTAACTGTGCTGGATCCGAGCAGTAAATAGTACAGCACGATCTCCCGGTCCGTTATTCTTTAATCAGCCATAAGGTTGCAATACGACCTTTCCTATAACGTTACCTTTTTCTATTGCTTCATGGGCCAGATGAGCATCACATAGAGGGAACCTGTGATTAACTTCCGGTTTAATTAAAGTTATGCTCAATGGACTCATGTTATTTCCCTGGAGAGAGTGATTATTCAGACCATAGGGCATACTCATTTCCATTTGGGTCCAAAAAATGAAATCTCCGACCACCTGGAAAAGAAAATATTGGTTTTACAATTTTCCCACCAGATTTTTCAATTTTAGATTGTGTCTCCTCTATTTTTTCACTGTACAAAACAATAAGAGCACTGCCTTTAGCAGTTGAAGAAACCAGTTCAGACTTATAAAAACCACCATCTAGTCCTTCATTTGTAAAAGCAGCATACTCCGGCCCGTAATCTACAAATGACCACCCAAATGCCTCGATAAAAAAGGCCTTGGCCTTATCTAGGTCTTTGGCAGGAAATTCAACGTAATTTATTTTTTCGTGCTTGTTCATATATGCTCCGCTAGAATTGAAAATTGTATAAAAAAGAGCATAATAAAATACGTTTTCTGGACACTTTCTTGTAAAATGCTGTCTGCTCCAGCCAATCTCATCACTGACTTGCTTGACAGAGATTCTCCCTCCAGCAACTTGGATAAGATTCAGTGCCCGCAACATTTGAGGTTCAAAAGCATTAAGTGCTGATAACTTCTTTGAAAATATATTATTCAATAGGGCTATCTGGTGTTCTGTTGAGTTTAAATCCAGCAGTTGTGTTGAAAGATGATTGGCTTCGTGACCTACAAGGTCAAAATAGTCCACAAGCAAGTCAGTAACTTCATGTACTGGAATTTTGATAAATGGGTAGGCCATGCCAGGTTTGAATCTCACACCAATAAGATCCGTTCTACTATTCACAATGGGCTTGGTCATAGCTCCAACAACAAAGTTTTTGAGGCTTGTTGAAAGACTTAGATTAAAAATTATATCAATACAACCATCAGGTATGATCAATTGTTTATGGGGAAACAATTTTTCTGTGTCAGCTGCATATGACCAGTAACAATCTAAGTATGACCGTAAGTTGGCAGGTGGAGTATATTCGTTGTAACCATTTATAATTGTAGATATTAATATTTTCTAGTTTAATATTCTCTCTTTTTCATTTGCTATCCATGGCTACAGTTCAATTCAAAAATTAATTACTGCAATAAAAAATATGGAGAAGCCATCAATAAGTAAAATATAGTTTTCCTATCTTAACCATAGTCAAAGACTATGGAGATCTGGTGACACGATATTTATACTGACAAACACCGGTTCTGTGGAAATCTGGTAACACAGTATTTATTTAAATTAAGTATTGTGTCACCGAATCTTACTATCTCCAATTAGGTCT
>NVSR01000054.1 GCA_002401295.1 SAR324 cluster bacterium
TTTTGTTTATCATATACACCTCCTAGTTGTACGTTATGTACGTTATGTACGTTATGTACGTTATGTACGTTATGTACGTTATGTACGTTATGTACGTTATGTACGTTATGTACGCAATGTACAGTTGAAAACATAGGATTACAAACATAAAATCGTTTAATCAATTATAACAGGTGTATTGAGATGGATGGTTTTCGCTGCGCTCAAACCACCGCTCACACCAGCGTCATTGGACTTCCAGTGAATGCCCCGATGTTGAGTTTAACATTTTTTAAAACGGAGGCAAAACTTCTGTTTTTATGGTAGAAAAAATACATTGTTGTGGTGTTTTAAACCACTTTGTATTAAGCCTGATGACAACTGGAAATAGAAAGTCCAGAAACGCTTCTCCAAAAATTCACTACACCTGGAATCAGTCGATTTAAATGCAAAATCAATTTATTTTTTTCTGCCCTAATATTGGGAATGAACTGTATCTTAAAAAAGAAATCTCTCTCAAATGGCCGCATCTCCATCTGGCTTATTCTCGTCCAGGGTTTCTGACTTATAAAAATTCCAGAACTTTTTTTTCTTTAAGAGAACTATCCGAGTGGGATGTGAGTTTTTCTCGTCGTCATGGGTGTTGTTATGGTCCTACGAACCAGCTCTCTCTCGAAGCAGATTTAAAAAAATTACGCCTCCAGTTAGATTGCGGCGAATCAGCCCTTCACATTTGGGACGTCCAGGGGAGTTCTCAATCGGAAAAAGGAACCACCCTTGCGGGGCAAATTATCCTCAATGTGATCCAGGTGAAGGACGAGGAATTTTGGCTAGGAGCCCATTTTCAAAATGATCTCAGTTCTTTCTTTCCAGGAGGGTTTCCTCCGATAAAACTGCCTTCAGCCTCTCCGTCACGAGCCTATTTAAAAATTGCTGAAGTCCTGGACAGATTTCCGATTGAGTTGGAGGGGAAGGAGATTTTTATGGAAATTGGTTCTTCTCCTGGAGGAGCGACTTATTTTTTACTGAATCAAGGCCATCGTGTGATTGGAATTGACCCGGGAGAGATGCATTCCATTTGCACGTCTCATCAAAAATTTACACACTATAAAACTCCCATTCAAGATTTTAAAAAAAGTGATTTAAATCAATTGGGAGCAGAAAAAATTGATTGGATTGCGGTGGATATGAATCTGGATGCAACATTTTCGATTCAACAAAGTCTGAGGGTGGCCGGGTATGTGAAAAATCATTTGAAAGGAATGATTTTCACCCTGAAGATACCTCAAGCTCAGCAGGTCGAAAAAATATCTTCCTATATTAATCGGATTCAAAAATTTGGATTCAAAACGGTTTTGACCGGACAAGTTCCTGATCATCGCAAAGAATTTACACTCATTGCCCTTAAAGATTAGAAAAAGGGGCGATTTTTGTTACTAACAAAGTTCAACAGAGTTACTCATTTTTTTAATATATGTAGGTTCATCGCAAAACTTTTTGTAGCCATTCAGAGATATCCTGTATTTCCTGAGGGTGGACTTCATGTTCCATTGGGTAGGATTTATATTCCAGATCATGCCCAAGCAACTTAAGTATTTCTATTGCATTTTTCCCCATTATTTCCGGAACTACAGGATCGTACTTACCATGAAAAATATGAATAGGTATTGACTTGTTGACATTGGAAGGAACAATTGATTCCTGTGTTGCGAAGTAGGTGGACATCGCCATTAGACCTGCCAAGGGTTTATTGTAACAGAGTGCCGTTTGGTAAGCTACGGCACCACCCTGAGAAAATCCTGCCAGAACGATCCGTTTACTTGAAATTCCTTTTGATATTTCACGTTCAATCAAAGCTGTCACAGCATCAGATGAAGCCATGATCTGAACAGTATCAATTTCCCTTTTCATATCCGTAGACAAAATATCGTACCATGCGGGCATAACCATGCCATTGTTGATCGTAACGGGTATGGAGGGTGCGTGAGGAAATATGAAACGAATCCCTAAATTTTCAGGTAATTGTAGCTGTGGAACGATAGGTACAAAGTCGTGACCACTGGCTCCCAAACCATGTAACCAAATAACCGCAGCATCAACAGTTGATTTTGTTTCAACAGTCTCACAATTTAAATAGCTCATGTTCACCCTCATTTTTCGTACATTAATTTTGGAAAAAAGTTTAAACCCAAGCTTAATCCTTGTGGCTGGTGCTTACTATGTACCAGCATTCATATTTTGGTCTAGTAGCTAAAACCTATGCTAGTGACAACGAAAGAATATTATCCTTACTACTACAATAGTGGGCGACTCGTTTATCTTGATCGGTAGAGGCTATTGGTTGGAGACCACATTTAGATATAATTTCGATTTTCTCGCGTAGTTCCGGTTCAAGAAAAAATATAATCCACAAGTAACTAAAATAATTAGCGAGTGATACAGATATTTTTCTTAAAGATCACTTTTGATGCACAGAATGGATACTTTAAGGGAGGCTCTGGAAATCTTGAAACTGCATCAGCTAACATATGCGTTCACCGGAGAAGCCTCCAGACTGTTATCTACTTTTATCGAGATCTGAAAGGTCCCCCAATATCATATACAAAAGGGTCCGATAATCCTTTGTTATTGCTTAATGTTTCAAGTCCGACAGACTCATGGTTGCCTAAAAAATAAAAGTGTGTCAGACTTCTGTTTTTTAGATGATGTTATCAGATTTTCTCCCTTGATTTTCTTTCCTTTAGTGCTTTTGAGTCTTCGTACTCCTATTACTCAGGTTAAAACTCCAAGATAGTTATTATCAAACATTGTCATTATAAATAACCTAAATAAGTAGGATATCATATGTCTCTAGGTACAGTTAAGTGGTTTAACGAGCAAAAAGGTTTTGGATTCATCGAACAAGAGTCAGGTGATGATTTGTTTGTTCATCATTCAGATGTTGAGGGTGGTTATCTTTCTGAAGGAAGTAAAGTAGAATTTGAAATTGGCCAAGGTCAAAAAGGACCGTGCGCTACAAACGTAAAGCCTGCCTAAATAATTTAAGTAGTTTTAGACCTTTCGGTAATCTCATACTTATGCCGGAAGGCCTCAAATGAATCGTCCAAAATAAAAAATATCAATTTCATTTGCCCGCTGACCGTCCGGTGAAGCAGACAAACTGGTGAATGCTTACGGAAGGCATAAATCGGGTAGCCATCGGTTTTCCTCCGGCAGCCCCCACACCACCCTGCGTGCGGTTCATAAAGCCTATCTCCCTTCGAAGTTTTCTGAAAGCGTCCATTAATACTCACTCCTGCGCGTAAATATTTCCCTATCAGTTTCAACACCCGTTTATCGTGAACTTTCCGTGAGACTTTTATCTGGCTAACTCACCCACGGACTAGGCCTTATACGATATTTCTGTTCGTCGGCTCATGACTTTGTTCCAGGCTTCCTTCAGACATTTCCTCACTTATTCTTCACTGCGAGCCTCGCGAATTCATTCCTTGCCTTTCACTAGTAGTTAACGTTAATGTCTATAAAAAACAAAACGGTGATCTTTCTACAGAGGACTTTCACCTCATCAGTTTATACCCATGCCGGGCGTACCAAATCGCTAGACACAGACATTTTTGCACCACTTCGCTCTGCAAAAAATGCAGGTCAGCCCAACCGTTGGATTTCTTCATGATTTTTTTGGGACGACAGTAATCTAAAATTGGAAAACTAATCTAAACTTCTATATTGAAACTAAAGACTATTCAACTAACAGTAAAACAGGGATATAGATGTTCAAAAATTTTAAACTAGTGTTTTTAAACTGTGCTATATTTTTTTGATTTTAATTAGCCCTGTCAATGCTTTAGCTAACTCAAAAAATCTATCTGGTATATTTTATAGCACACCAATAGGCTCAAGTATAAAATTTGGAAGATGGAATTATGAATTAATACCACATTTCAAAGAAATTATGTGGTCATACGGTTCGATAGATGAATTATCAGAAGCATGGTCGTTGGAATTTGGTCAATATGGTATGACTGCGCAGTATGGTATGGGGGATGGGGGGATGGTTGGTTACTTTAATATGTTCTCTTATTTAAAAACATGGGGGGCCCCCTTAAGTGGCGTTCTTCCAGGGCAAGAATTTTTGGGTTTAGAATCTCAATTTATTGCTTTTTTTGTGAATATTAGAATTGGCTTGTACTATAATATCAATCATGTTCAGGGTGCAAAAAAAAATCTCTTTTTTGCAGGCATTGGAAGTAGATTTTAAAAAAAATTAAGTAGTAAATATTTATGTCCAACATATGCATTCAGCGGAGCACTATCGCACCCACAAATACCGCCGTTATACCTTGAGGGGATCACTCTAATGAAATCCAATTTTGAACTGATGGCATCGTATAATCAGTGGATGAACAAAAGTACCTACGAAGCTGCTTCAAATTTAGCTGAGGATGAACTTGAGGCTGATTTAGGTGCGTTTTTTGGTTCTATCATCGGCACATTGAATCATATCCTTGTCGGAGACAGGATATGGCTCAAACGCTTTGCCAGCCACGATGCAGCTTTCCCATCACTTGACTATGTCCGGGCTTTAGAAGTCCCTTCATCTCTCGATACTACCTTATACTTAAATTTAAGTGCATTGAGAGATGCAAGAGTCAAAATGGATGAGGTAATAGTGGAATTCGCATCTGAACTAGCAGATGAGGCCATTGGTAGCACATTATCTTATAGCAATACCAAAGGGGAGAGGTTCACAAAGAACTTTGGCTTCCTTTTACAGCATTTTTTCAATCATCAGACACATCATCGTGGGCAGGTATCAATACTGTTGAGTCAATCAGGTGTTGATGTTGGCGTTACAGACTTACTCATGAGTATTCCGAGTGAGTAAATGGTATAACAAAGCGATGAACTTCGCATTTTTGTTGCACAAAAATGCCGGACTTCGGCCACTGCGCAGCCTCGCCGGTTATCGTGGCGTTATGCAAAATTGTGGGAGTCTTGGTAAAATAGATTAGACAAGGATTCTTAAATGAATGTCCAAGCCAATATTCGCGTAATTTTATTCCCCTGAGCCATTTCTATTTCCCGTATATCAATCGCACCAAGCTTAAGCAGCAATTTTTTTACAGGCTTTACATTGTCAATTTTCGAAACCAGACTGGTAAACCAGCGGCATTGAGTTGAAAATAATTGGCTTTCTTTTATTAATTTTTTAAGAAACATTCGTTCGCCACCCTTACACCATAGCTCTGCTTCCAGACCGCCAAAATTTAGAGTGGGAGAAGTGGGTATAGTTTGCTCACCGCGGTTACGAGCAAGATTGTTGAGTTTACGCTGGCTGCCTTTGAGTGCTTCATCTTGCGAAGCATGGAAGGGTGGATTGCATACGCTGACATCAAAGAATTCTCCTGCTTGAATGATCCCATTAAAAAAATGATTTTTATCCTGTTGCCTACGCAGTGTGAAGCAGTCTTTTAACTGGGGATTGTGAGCGATAATCGAGGCTACGTTCTCAAGGGATTGAGTATTAATATCACTACCCACACAATGCCAACCGTATATTTGGGAGGCCAATAGCGAATATATTCCATTTGCACCCGTACCTATATCGAGCAAGGTGATTTTGGGCTGGGTATTAGCCAGATTCGTAGTAAACTCGCCAACTCCAAGCAATTCAGCTACGTAATGGATGTAGTCGACTCTGCCTGGGATGGGCGGGCAAAGAGCCCCTTCTGGAATATCCCAATCGATAATGTGGTAGTATCGTTTTAATAGCGCGGAATTTAGGGCTTTTACGGCCAGTGGGTCTGCGAATTCTATGGAAAGGTTGCCATGAGCGTTTGTTTTCACATAGGGGGCTAGTGGCGGGTAACTTTTTACCAGAGATGGAAAATCATAGCCTTGCTTGTGGAGATTCCTCGGGTGCAGGCCTTTGGGATTAAGCTTGGTTTTGCTCTTTTTACTTCGATGCAGTGTGCTCATAGTAATATGTCCGAGGTTTAGAATCCAAAAGTGAAGTGCCTATTGGTATAGATCATTATTATAACCTTAATATATGAATTCGGCAGGCATAACAAGCGCATCAAAGACGACGCTCGCGCCCTTTATGCTGGCGTTATAATTTTTTTCTGGATAAAAAAATGATCTCAGTATCAGCATTCATTTTTAACTTTTTTGCAGCTGTGGTTGTAATTTTTCAACTGTTGCTGGCTTTGGGACAGCCTTGGGGAAGTTTGGCTATGGGAGGTAAATACCCTGGAAAATTTCCTCCACTCATTCGTTTTTTAGCTGTTATTCAAGGTGCATTGATGGCATTCATGGGCGTCATAGTTTCAATAAGAGCTGGATTGATTTTTCCGGAATGGTTTGATATTTCAAAAAAAATTATCTGGGTTGTCGTTGCTTTTAACGTTTTGAGTGTGATTGGGAATCTTGCAACATCCAGTAAATGGGAACGTATTATTGGTGCTCCTGTTTCAATTATCTTATTAGGTTGTAGTATCTTTTTAGCTGCAGGTTAAATCTTAAAATAATCGTTGAATATAACAAAACACTGCATGCGGAACACACTCGCGCAATGGTCAAACAGAGCTGGTTGTACCGAATCGGATTATCTTAAACATCAATGATCAGCTGTGTGACAGCTGTCACACAGCTGAATTTCGCGTTAGAYATGWGCATTTTAGAAATATTCAAGAGAAAACTTGCAGACAAAGATCAACTTGTCATAGCTGCAATTGATGAGGTTGAGTCTGAAATGAAGAGAATTGGCTTMTGGAATCAGAAGCCCAAGACTTACTTAACTTACTGCATAAATTTGATAAATTGGTAGTTTGTAAGTAACAAGGTCATCAAAAAACACCCAGCGATAAAGCCGCTACATTCGTGCCTTTTGTAACAGCGTTAATGAAGCCTCCTCATTGCTAAACAAATCTCCATGTGGTACTTGTAAGCGTACGACAACTACCAACTAGGAGCTAATATGCCAAGTCTATCAGTCAGTGAAGCCAGAAAAAATCTATATAGATTAGTCGACGAAGTCACTGAGTCTCATGTTCCTGTGTTAATCACAGGTAAAAGAAATAGTGCCGTTCTTATTTCTGAGGGCGATTGGTCTTCCATTCAAGAAACATTACACCTGATCTCAATTCCTGGAATGAAAGAATCCATACAGGAGGGGCAATCTACACCTATTGGAGATTGCAGTGAGGAGCTTGATTGGTGAGTTGGAAACTTGTTTACACAAAACAGACACAGAAAGATGCTAAAAAACTATCCCACTCAGGATTGAAGCAGCAGGCCCAAAGGTTACTCAAGATTATTCAAGAGAACCCCTATCAGATTCCACCTCCATACGAAAAGCTTATCGGGGACCTTGCAGGAGCGTATTCCAGAAGAATTAACATTCAGCACAGACTGGTCTATCAAATCATAGAGCAAGAGCATGTTATCAAGGTTCTTCGGATGTGGACGCATTATGAGTAATCTATAGATTCCTTTTGAAGTGCTTACCCGGCTGTACTCCAAAGTCCTATTTTCTAACGCCGGTATGAGCAAGAATGAAAATGGATACTTTAGCTACAAAACGAAGAGAACGAGGTGAGGTTACCCCAGCTGATATTGATCCTTTTTTATCAATATCTACAGAGGAGTTACTTTATCAGCTGAGTTCACCAAAACCAAGCATTCGAACCTGTGCTGCAACCGTACTAAGCAGTCGAAAAGGGACAGAAATTGCTGATTGCCTTTGCCAACAATTAAAAAATGAACAAAAACTATATTGTAAAATAGCTATTTCCAATTCATTGGTAAATATTGGTTCATTATCAGTACAGCCATTACTAGCTTTATTAGGAAAAATTGGTCGCAACCAAGAAACAGGTATTCCCCAAAAAGGATTTAACAAAATATCTTATCCATTACCTCGAGATATAGCAGCTCGCATATTATGTAGAATGGGTGGTGGTATTCTGCCTGAAGTTTTTGCGTTTTTAGAAAATGAAAGGCAGCCTATTGAGTTAGAGCAAGCTATCGATGTCATTGGTCACATCGTCTACACCAGTAAACTTACTATCGATTCAAATATCCTGATACAAATTGCAGATAAGTACAGCGAAGCTCTAATGGTTCAGTTCAAAATAATCCGTTGCTTCAGTGGTTTTGCGGACGACCAGACGAAACATTTTCTGTATAAACAGCTTAAGTCGCACGATTTGGGTTTACAGTTCGAAGCAGCACGAAGTGTTGTGTTATCAGGCTTAGATTTGCCAGTTGATCATTGCAAATGGCCCGAAGAGGTTAATGCATTCATTAAACAGCTAACAAAAAAATCCAGCGGACGCAAAAAGCCGCACCGCTGATTTTCCCGTTAGATATTAGCATGATATGTTAAAATATATTTTGACAAAAATACCGCATACTCCAGAATATACTGAACACATATTAAGGAAATTAACATGAAAATAGACCGTATGCTGACAATCATTGTTATGTTACTTAATAGAAATCGTATATCGGCTAAAGAACTTGCGGAAAAGTTTGAAATTTCAATTCGAACGGTATACAGAGACATTGATGCTATTAATATGGCTGGTATTCCAATTATATCATACCCTGGGAATAATGGCGGTTTTGGTATTATGGAGAATTATAAATTAGACCACCAGTTGCTGACACTGAACAATATGTGTTCCATGCTTTCAGCACTTAAAGGTATTAACTCAACCCTTCAGGATGTTGAGCTTGAATCATCCATAGAAAAACTGCGCAATCTTATTCCACAGGATAAAACCCATCATGTTGACTTGCATATGGAACAGATCATTATTAATATGCTGCCCTGGAGATACGCCCCAAAACAGAAACAACAGGTCAAAATAATCCGTAATGCTATCAATAAATCTAAATTGATTACTATAACATATAAAAACTATGCAAGTGAAACAAGTACCAGGCAGGTAGAACCAATGTCATTGGTCTTTAAAAGTTATACATGGTACCTGTTTGCTTATTGTAACTTAAGAACAGATTTCAGGGTATTCAGGATCTCACGTATTATTGATTTGCAGGTTGAAGATGAACTATTCAAGCGTAGGGAAAAGTCGTATCATGAAATTGAACAGGCATCAATGAAACACATCTCTTTGACCAGTATTACATTAAAATTTGCACCCCAGGTCAGGACCCGAGTTGAAGATTATTTTGACAAAGAATATATTGAAATTCTAAACACCGGTGAACTGATTGTGACTGCACATTTTCCGGAGGAGGAATGGTATTTCTCAATGATATTCAGTTTTGGTGAACATGTAGAAGTTTTAGGTCCTGAAAGGGTACGCCGGGCTGTTGCATCTAAAATAAAATCGATGCAGGAAAAATATGACTAAAAAGATCATCCCAATTCAAACCTGACATACTGCTGTCACACCTCCATGCTAAATTGATAATTTTTTATATTAACAATTTTTTTATTAGGAGGAAATATAATGTTTAATCCAACCGATTTTCCCAAGCCCACCCTTATTTCAGTCAATGGTGTGGAACTCGAAGTCTTTGAAGCAGGCCAGCAAAATGTAGGAAAACCTATTGTACTCTGTCACGGCTTTCCAGAGCATGCCTTTTCTTGGCGTCATCAGGTGCCAGCTCTTGTTGCAGCAGGCTATCATGTCATCATTCCAAACCAGAGAGGTTATGGCAACTCATCCTGTCCGACTGAAGTAACTGAATACGACATTGAACACTTATCGGGTGACCTCATCGGACTTCTCGATCACTACGGATACGAAGATGCTACCTTTGTCGGTCATGATTGGGGTGCAAATGTCGTTTGGGGGCTGAGCTTATTGCATCCAATCCGAGTAAATAAAGTGATAAATCTGAGCTTGCCTTACCAAGAGCGCGGAGAAAAACCCTGGATCGAGTTCCTGGAAGAAATATTTGGCGCAGACTTCTATTTTGTTCACTTCAATCGACAGCCAGGAGTCGCAGACGCTATATTGGATGAAAATACATCACAGTTCCTTCGCAACATACACCGAAAGAACGAGCCCCTCAAAGCGCCTGAGCCAGGTATGTTGATGATTAATCTTGCCAGAGCAGAAAAACCACTCGGTGAACCCATAATGAGCGACAGCGAACTGGCCGTTTTTGTCTCCGCCTTCGAATCATCAGGGTTCACAGGCAGTATAAATTGGTACAGAAACCTTGACCGCAACTGGCGCTTATTGGCGGACGTGAACCCAATCATCCAACAGCCCACGCTCATGATCTATGGCGACCGAGATGCGGTCCTGAAGTCTGAAAACTTGGCAGAATTCGTGCCCAATGTGGAAGTGATCAGTCTGGATTGCGGTCATTGGATCCAGCAAGAAAAGCCGGAAGAAACTAACCAAGCTATTTTAAAGTGGCTGGAACAGCAGGGTGCCACCTAGTACCAAGAGCGTTTCAAAATACCGAAGAGAAGCAGGTAACAGTATTATGGAAATTACATTAAACCATACGATCGTACCTTCATATAGTAACGTTGAGTCTGCGAGGTTCTATGAAAGGATATTTGGCTTTGAGTTTCTGAAAGAGTGGGGCCACTTTGCGGTAGTAAAGGTTAACCAAACATTAACATTAGATTTCATAAATTCTGACAATTTTTCATCGCTTCACTATGCATTTAAAGTCAGTGAACAGCAGTTTGATGAAATACTTGAACGCATAAAAGCTGAAAGTGTTGTTTATGGTAGTGGCCCCGATTCAGTTTCTGATGGAGAAATTAATAATCGTTTTGGTGGCCGTGGTGTTTACTTTAAAGATCCAAACGGCCATATCCTAGAAATAATAACCACAGACTACGTTCTAGATTGATTTTCCTATTAAATCTAAATTGTTACAATACGAAGAAATTGAAACTCTCTTTGAGCAGATCCTGCTGATCTGCAATGAACTGGGATTATTTGGATCGGAAGCATCAAGCCATTGTTGATGCTCAAGCTAAGGTAGGTTGAATCGACAGGGCTGGAAAAACTGTTATTCCAATTAAATACGATGGTCTCCACACATTTTCAAATGGGTGGGCTCGATTTATGAGTAATGGAAAAGTAGGTTTTTTGAACAGAGAAGGAAAAGTCATGCAGGTGGAATCGCAAGGATCAACTTTTGGTTTTTGATGAGGCAGCAGAGATCTTTCAGGGGAAGAGCACTACAGAACGATAGGCATCAATAATGTGCTGAATATCAGCCTTGTTGCCCCGTTGCATTCTCTGGAAATGATTCAGTGTTTTTTTCAGATAATTCGCAGTTGTTTTTGATTGTTCAGCGGTATTAGCTTGCCAAATCAACTCACCAACGGGGCTGATTTTGGATTGCTTATCATCCGTCTTCGTGGGCGATGAAACCAATAGAATCTCATAGAAACGTTGGTTTTCTTCAACTAGCACTTCATTTTTAAGACTGAAATCAAGCTCTATTAATTGTCGTCGTAGCGTAAATTGGTGGTGAACAGGGCAGAGTAGGAAATCGATATTTGTTGCGAAGTGGCTCTGATGAATAGCGTTGACGAACTGAATTATTAAATCACCACCCACTCCGGCGATCATGACTAAGTGTTTTCCTTCATGCTCTCCTATTGGTAATGCTGCCACATCAAGGCAATGAGTTTGCCAGTTTGAAGGCGAATTTGGGTAAAAGCGTTGTAGTTTGTCTTCTAGCTCCTTCATCAGCTCAGGAACAATGTCAACAAAGTGGATGCATGGTGCAGCGAGTCGAGACAATAAGGCTGATCCCAATAAGCCATGGTCACAGCAACAATCCCAGATGTGGGTATAGTCAGATATAACCATCGATTCAATTTGTTTCAATCTTTTGCTGAGTTTCAAGGTTAGTTCCTCTCCAATTGGGGGTAATGGTTGAAAACTGGCACGAGGGCCTGTCTTTTATTGATGACCTTTGCTAAAACTTCGTGCAAGACCGGATGATACTGGCGTTTGATTTCGAAATCCTCCTCTTAGGATTTACATAAAATCCTAGACATAACTAAAGAGCACTAATTACACTTGCACAATAACCTGAACAAGTAGGAGATATTATGCGAGTTGTTACCTTTAGTGAAGCTAGAAATAACCTGGAGTCTATTTTAGACCAAGTTAAAAAGACTTTATTAGAAGCCCTCTCAACCACGGGTTACGTTAATCATCTTTCAAATTTGTTAAGAAATTAAATCTCAATTATATTTTACAGAGTACTAAGAAATGTTACGTCTCAATGAAATCATCTTGCCCCTTAATCACACAGATGATGACTTACCTGCAGCCATAGCCAAAAAACTAAATATTACTCCTGATAAACTACTGAGTTTCTCGATTTATAAGCGCAGTTATGATGCCCGTAAAAAATCGAATATTCTATTGATATATCAATTGGAAGTGGAATTAAGTGAGAAAAATGAAACTGAGATACTAAACAAGTTTAGAAATCAACCTTCCGTTAAATCCAGCCCCGACACAAGTTATCACCAGGTTGCTCAGGCAAATGATGATTTTCCGACAAAAAAACAACTCAGGCCCTTAGTTATAGGTTTTGGTCCCGCTGGAATATTTTCCGCTTTGTTGCTGGCCCAGATGGGACTCAGGCCCATTGTTCTGGAAAGGGGGAAGGAAGTCAGGCAACGGAGTAAAGATACCTTTAATTTCTGGCGTAAAGGTGAGTTAAATACTGAGTCAAATGTTCAGTTTGGTGAGGGGGGTGCTGGCACCTTCTCGGACGGAAAACTGTACACTCAGGTTAAAGATAAGCGCCATTTAGGGCGTAAAGTGCTGAATGAATTTGTTATTGCTGGTGCATCAAAAGAGATACTAGTGGTGAGTAAACCCCATATCGGTACCTATAAACTGATCAAAATAGTTGAGAATATGCGGGCTGAGATCATCCGCTTAGGTGGTGAAATTCGTTTTGAACAAAAAGTTGAAACCATCAATCGTAAGCTCTGCACTGATGGAAATGATGTTGGAGCAGCTGGCCAGATTACAGGTGTGACTTTAAGTAGTGGCGAAATCATAAATAGTCGCCATGTCATTTTGGCGATCGGACATAGTGCCCGTGACACGTTCAAAATGCTCCTGGATCAGGGGGTGTATATTGAGGCGAAACCTTTTTCAATTGGCTTTCGTATAGAGCACCCTCAATCAGTCATTGATCAGGCACGATTTGGTGAAAATGCGGGGCATCCGATCTTAGGATCTGCGGATTATAAGCTGGTTCATCATTGTAAAAATGGTCGCAGTGTCTATAGTTTTTGTATGTGCCCGGGGGGAACTGTTGTTGCTGCTGCCTCAGAAGCAGGCCTTCTGGTCACGAATGGAATGTCTCAATATTCCCGTAGTGAACATAACGCCAACTCCGCTATTGTGGTCGGGATCAATCCTGAACAAGACTACCCCGAGCATGTACTCGCGGGAGTTGATTTGCAAAGAAAGCTGGAAATTTTGGCCTATGAGTCAGGAGGATCGAACTACAGTGCTCCTGTCCAATTAGTGGGTGATTTTTTAAAGGGTAAAGCATCAACGAAGTTAGCAAGTGTCACACCCTCATACAAACCGGGAATTGCATTAGTAGATTTATCAGACACATTACCCAAATTCGCAATTGATGCTATCCGGGAAGCAATCCCTGTTTTTGATAAAAAGATTAAAGGTTTTGCCATGGCCGATGCAATTTTGACAGGAGTGGAAACAAGAACTTCATCACCAATTTGCATAAAACGGGGGAAAGATTTTCAAAATATAAACACAAGAGGGCTATATCCGGCCGGTGAGGGCGCGGGTTACGCAGGCGGCATCTTGTCATCCGGGATTGATGGAATCAAAGTTGCTGAAGCCCTTGCACTGGATATCTTAAATCAGATTATTCATTAATGTGGATGGCTGAGCTGTCAGAAGGTTTCTCACACGAGTTCTCACGTGTCGCCATCTTTTCCAGTAACACATTCGAAACCTCCTACGGATCCAGCCATCTATTCCATCAATTGGACTATATGGCTCTTTTCCTCGTTGACTTTTAGCTTAAGCTTTTGCTTAAGATAAGACTTGATGCTGCTCATCTGCACTCTTTGATTTTACCCAAAGTCGAATCCATTAACGGTGATTTTCCTACAGAGGACTTTCACCTCAAATCCAACTTGTATCTTTGGCATTTGCATTCAATCATTCATACGCCAAAATATATTTAATTTCTTAGTAATTACAAATAAATGAAGTACGATTGCATTATTATTGGTGCTGGAGCCTCAGGTTTAATGGCGGCTGCCACTGCAGGTTATCGGGGACGAAAGATATTAGTATTGGATTCTGCTAATAAAGTAGGTAAAAAAATTCTTATGTCTGGAGGCGGACGTTGTAATTTTACGAATTACTATGTAGAACCCGAAAGTTATACTTCCAATAATCCTCATTTTTGTAAATCTGCGTTAAGTCGATACACCTCGTACGACTTTATTGAAATGGTCAGCAAATACAAACTTGAGTATCATGAGAGAGCCAATGGCCAACTTTTTTGTGACAATAGATCCAACGATATTCTTGATATTCTGTTGAGTGAATGCGAGAAAGCGGATGTCAAAATAATAACTAACTGCAAAGTAGATAGAGTCGAAAAAAATGATGGCTTTATCTTGGATACGACATCCGGACAATTTACTTGTGACTCTTTGTTGGTTGCTACTGGGGGTCTGTCGATTCCTATTTTGGGTGCCACAGGATTTGGTTACCAATTGGCGAAACAGTTTGGTCTAAGAGTTACTGCCACCCATGCTGCTTTAGTACCCTATACTTTTAGTGGTAAATGGCTCGATATTACAAAAAATCTTTCTGGTATTTCCATGGAAGTGGAAATCAGTACTAATAGCACAAGTTTTCAAGGTCCACTGCTGTTTACTCACCGTGGTATTAGTGGTCCTGCGGTATTGCAGAGTAGTAATTATTGGAAATTAGGAGAAGAAATCACCATCAACTTTTTTCCCACTCAATCATTAGAAGGTACAATACAAAAGTGGCGAGAAGAGGGAAAGAAAAGAAAACTGAGCAATCTATTAGCTGAAGAATTGCCTAAACAGTTTGTAAATACCTGGCTTCAGCTTTTTGGAGAAGATAAGCCTGCAAATCAGTATTCAGACAAGGAAATTAAACTCATAGCCGAACAGTTCCAACAATGGAAAATTACTCCTGCTGGTACAGAAGGTTATCGGAAAGCAGAGGTGACCCAAGGAGGTATTGATACAGATGAAATATCTTCCAAAACTTTTGAGGCCCAGAAAGTTAGTAATTTATTTTTTACTGGTGAAGTCCTAGATGTCACAGGTCAGCTTGGTGGATTTAACTTTCAGTGGGCGTGGTCAAGCGGATATTGTGCAGGACAATATATTTGATCCTTCACAGGGATGAAACCCGAGAGCTATACGAAGTTTTTGTGCTAATAATAGGTTCACCGGAGGATACTTGCTCCGGTCATAAAACTGTTTAGCCTTAGCTTGTACTGGGCTAGGAAGTAGTGTAAATTATACATTATTCATCATCTGTTGTAAGAAGATCGATATCAAATATTTTGATAAAAAAATGTCATTATTAGATCAAATCCCATGGAATGATAGTTATTTAAAGGATACTGGACCTGACTTGCCTACATCCGTCAAAATAGAAATTATAAAAATAATGGGCTATGTTCCTGAAATTTTTCCTGCTCTTGGCGTTTCACCATGGATTATTAAAGGGTTGTTGGAATTTGACCAAATTCCAATAACTCACATTGATTTCAGATTAGCCGACATGATCTTAATGATAATTAGCCGAGAAAATACGTGTCGATTTTGTTATGGTGCCTCTCGATCAATGTTAAAGATTACGGGGATGAAGGAAAATAAAATTCGAGAAATGGAGTCTGATTTATTTTCGAGTACTCTCAATAAAAAAGAAAAAGCAGCCCTTAGCTTTGTCCAAGTCATGTCACAATCTCCAGCAAAATGGAGTGAGAAAAAAGACCTCCTCAAAAATAATGAAGAATGGTCTCAGGAAGCCTGGACAGAAATTGCTTTGATTGGGATGCGATCTCAATTATGGAATAAAATATTTACGCTCACCGCCGCTCAACCCCCTCTCATTGAAAAACGATTACAAAGTATTTTTGCTCCCCTATTTTCTTTCATAGTCAAACGAATGTTGAACAACAGAAAGA
>NVSR01000055.1 GCA_002401295.1 SAR324 cluster bacterium
TGCTCTAAGCCAACTGAGCTACTCCCGCTCTTGGAGCAGATAAGAAGTATTACTTCTATCTTTCGGTGGATTTATGGAGCGGGAAACGGGGTTCGAACCCGCGACCCTCAGCTTGGAAGGCTGATGCTCTAAGCCAACTGAGCTACTCCCGCTTTTCTAAATCCTTTTTTTTTCTGGCTGGGCTGGCAGGGATCGAACCTGCGAATAACGGGATCAAAACCCGGTGCCTTACCACTTGGCGACAGCCCAAACAAGAAAGACCCAAACTAAAAAATTCTGAGATCTTGGTCAAGACGTAAAATCACTTTTTTTTAAAATTTGTTCTAAGTACTTGTTTTCAATCTATTAAAAAATACAAATATTCTTATTCAAGAAAAAACAAAATAATTGCTGACTAGATTTAGGGCGTTGGAAGAAAAAAAGGTTTTCTCCTTCTGTTAATTTTTCCAAACATTAAATATTTGAAGTATAGACCTTTCTTCTCTTAGTGAGGCCGCCACGTAAGGCGATGTTACCATTACAATTCATCCCCATCTAAACTTTACTATAGGCAGGGAATTCTTCTAGTCATGTTAAACCTGTAAAAAGAAAGAGAGGTAATAGGCTTAAGCTTGCCATTGATAACTTTTCACGGTATTTTGTCATCGCAAAATACAACATTTATACACTTTCCACCGGAGCCTCAAGGACGGGGAAAGAAATAGTCCTAATCTATATGCATTCCCACGCGGGAGATACAGGAAATGATCAAAATAACCAAATTCAATTTTACCCTTTGGCTGACTCTTTCTTTGGTCTTTTGCTTTTTCCAAGCTCCGAGTCTGTGGGCACAGATCCAGGTCCAAACTGAATTATCCAGCTCCACACTTTACCTTGGTGATGAAATTAGAGCGCAATTAAAAGTTGATGGTGCCCAACGTGGGATAAAGCTGAAATTTCCTCAGGTAGAAGGCCTCTCTTTTCGACAATTAGGGCGGCCCAGTGCATCCAGCCAAACCATTATTGTCAACGGCAAGGTCAGCTCTTTTAAAGGGTTGGTCTATGACATAGGGATCAGCGCGGAAAAAATAGGGACCTTTTACATTCCTGGTTTTCAAGTAACTCACCAATCCAAAGTCTATCAGGGACAGAGCTTTCGGCTGCGTGTAAAGGCTGTCAACCAGCAAAGCAGTATGAAACTGCTCACGGAAGTAATCCCTTCACACATTTACCTGCAACAACCTTTGTTGGTGACCCTCAAATGGTACATTCAGGATAATGTGGAAGATTATACATTCCGCTTTCCATTGCTCGAGCAAAAAGATGAACTGCAACTGGAATTAGTGGAGAACAATCAGGGACAGAAGACAACGAGCCTTACAGTCAGCGGATATAACATTCCTTTTCATCAAAGCAATGAAGTTTTAAAAGGAAAAGAATATACCACCTTGCAAACCACCTTTCGTATTTTTCCCCAGGTAGCGGGAGACTTCCGCATTCCTAAGGCTACTATGAAAGCAATGATCCAAGTAGGTACGGAACGGAAGCAAGATTATTTTGGACGCATCGTCCGTAGCCCAAAACTGGAAAGCACCTTTGTGATATCAGAAGAAAAGATTATACCCGTTTTGGCGTTACCCCAAAAAAATCGTCCTCATGACTTTACCGGTGCCGTAGGACAATTTGACATTCAATTGAGTTCGAAAATCAACCGTACCAAAGTAGGTGATCCGGTTGAAATGACAATTAGAATTTCCGGACAAGGGCAACTGGAAAAAATGGATCCCCCACTCCTATCGGGGGTAGAAGAATATCGGAAGAACTTCGTGACTGTGGACAATCTACAACCTGGCGATATTCAAGGAGATAGCATTACTTTCCTGCAGGTAGTCCGTGCCCGGCATGAAGATGTGGAACGTCTACCGCCAGTTAGTTTTTCTTACTTTGACCCGAAACAAGAACAATATGTAACCATCCACAGTAATTCTTTACCCCTCCAAGTTTTAAAGACTCAGAGGGTCAAAATATCTGATATTATCCTCCCACAGAGACAATTAGCTTCTGCTATGAGTAAAAACTTCCAGGAGACTGGCCGAGGAATCCACGCTAATTACACCTTTGCCGACGCCTTAGAAACGCAAACCCAGTCCTGGGTCTGGATCCTGTTTTTAATTTTGCCACCCGGAACCTATTTTTCCTGTTTGATTCTAGTCAGTCGGAAGCGAGAATTAGCGGGGAACAAGGCTCTGATTCGCTCCAAAGCCGCCAAAACAATGCAAAAAAAGCGATTAAAAAAAGCAGAGCAATTACTTCCAGAGCAGGACCATGAATTCTATATGGAGCTATCCCAGGCTCTTTCGGGCTTCATCTCAGATCGGCTGAACCTCGGTCAGGGTGAGCTTACCGTCATGGATGTGAAAAAGTTGCAGCAAGAAAATAAGATTCCCACCCAACTCTCAGGGGACATTCGCGAACAACTGGAGAGTTTCGATAGAATTCGTTTTATGAACCAGTCCAGCACAACAGAGCAACGGCAAGAAGCCTTGATCACAATTCAAACACTGATAAAGCAACTGGATAAAGAATTGTAGTGACCGTAACAGATGGGTAGGTTGGAGCCTTTACGTCATCCTACAGCATCCCGACAGAGACTGACTGAGTGCTAGCCCTCCCCAAAGTTTCACTCGGCGATCAAAGCGGCTCCATAAATTCCACTGGAATCTCCCAACTTATTGGGAAGAATAGGGGTAGATAAGCCATCAACAAAGGCTTGCCGAGCTGTTTGCTCAAAACCTCGAGTGTATAATGAAGGGATATTGGAGAGGCCACCACCAATTACAATCGCATGAGGATCAAAACTAGCAATCAAATTCGCCATTGCTCGACCAAAATAGACTAATAAACGTTCAATGCTTTTCTTGGCTGCCAGATCTGTTTTATTTTCATAATCCCGGTTGATTTCTTTTAAAGACTTTTTATTTTTGGTTAATTGATAATAGTGTTTTTCCACTGCTGGTCCAGAGAGATATAATTCCATACAACCACGCTGACCACACCAACACTGCGGCCCCTCAAAATTAATCGACGCATGCCCCCATTCACCGGCATTTCCCTGGGAACCACGCCATAGTTGACCGGAAAGACAGATACCTCCTCCCATACCCGTTCCCATGATAATTCCCAACACTACATCATAGCCCTGACCGGCTCCTAAAAGTGCTTCGCTCAGGGTAAAGCAATTGGCATCATTTTCAATAGCCACAGGTTGCTTGACTAGTTGTTCCAGATCTTTTTTCAAGGATTGCCCAATCAAGCATTGTGTGTTGGCATTCCTGACCAAACCTGTTCTGGGAGACATTGATCCGGGAATTCCTAAACCAATTTTTGGTAATTCCACGCATTCTTGCTTGTATTCCMAAATCAAGTCAGCYAGCTGATGCAAAATAAARTCATAGCCTYGTTCTTGYTGAGTTGGAACTCTCTTGCGTCGCAAGACTTGTAGAGGATTGTCYTCAGTCAGTATGATTTCAGTCTTGGTACCACCTAAATCAATAGCTATTCGTTTTCTCATAGAGTCATCATTCTCAAAATTATTTATAAAGAACGTTACAGTCAGGAAGTCAGCCTAAATATTTCATAAAAAATCGCACCATTTCTCTTATCTCGATAGCAGGGAGGCCCAATCATTTCTTCCAGATCCTTAAAATTGAAAAAAGTTAGCTCAATTCAATAGGATTCAAAGGACTAAACATAGTGTCACTTTTGTCAGTCTGTGTCACAATTGTTATTTTCGTCATATATAGAAACAGCATCTACATTTTATCTATTTGATTTTTATTGCTTTATTAATTTGGCCTTGCTTTTGCTTTTATTCTAATCAATTCAGCAACTACATTAAAAAATACTATCTCAGCAGTATTATTTACTCAGTCAAAAGGAGATCCATGGCAACAACTAGACAAAGAATTACTCGAGCGATCGCATCTCGTTCTGATGCAGCATCCTACGTGCCCACTAAAGGCGAAAACATTTTGGACATTTTTGGTGCCCATGTTTTTGGTGAGACCGTCATGCGGGAACGACTGCCTAAAGACGTCTACAAGAGTTTGAACCAGACGATCAAAAAGCAAGCGCCTCTGGATCCTAGCATTGCCGAAATTGTTGCCAGCACTATGAAAAACTGGGCCATTGAGTTGGGTGCGACTCATTTCACACACTGGTTTCATCCTTTGACCGGTGGTACTGCTGAGAAACATGATGCCTTCATCATCCCTCAGGGTGACGGGCAAGTCATTCTTCAATTCTCTGGGAAAGAGCTGACTCAAGGTGAGCCTGATGCTTCTTCATTCCCTTCTGGAGGAATCCGAGAGACCTTTGAAGCTCGTGGTTATACTGCTTGGGATCCAACTTCCCCAGCCTTTATCCGCGAAACTACTTTGGGCGCGACCCTATGTATCCCTACAGCCTTCTGTTCTTACACAGGTGAAGCACTGGACAAGAAAACTCCCTTGCTACGCTCCAACGAAGCCGTTTCTAAGAGTGCGACTAAAATGTTGAACCTCTTGGGCAACAAAAAGATTGAATACGTCAATGCCTCTGTAGGCCTGGAGCAGGAGTATTTCCTGATCGATATGGAATATTACAACCAGCGCCCGGATATGATCGCCTCAGGTCGAACCCTGTTTGGAGCTCCCGCCTATAAGGGACAAGCTTTGGATGATCACTACTTTGGTGCCATCAAGAAGCGTGTATTACAGTTCATGCAAGATTCAGAGCAGGCTCTCTATAAACTGGGCATCCCTGTTAAAACTCGGCACAACGAGGTAGCTCCCGCTCAGTACGAACTGGCTCCTGTCTACGAAGCCGCTAATGTGGCAACAGATCACAACATGTTGATCGTGGAAGTGATGACGGAAGTCGCTGCCAAACACAAGTTGAAACTATTGGTTCATGAGAAGCCTTTTGCCGGCTTAAATGGTAGTGGGAAACATTGTAACTGGTCCCTGACTGATTCTGAAGGAAGCAACCTTTACGAACCAGGTGATACACCTCATGACAACCTGCAGTTCATGATTTTTCTGACTGCAATTATCCGTGCAATTGACATTCATGCCAAGTTGTTACGTTCTTCTGTCGGCTATGCCGGAAATGATCATCGATTGGGAGCTAATGAGGCACCACCCGCTATTATTTCCGCATTCCTTGGTAGTGACCTGGATGCCTTGGTGAAGACTTTAATTGCCGGTGAAGCACCGGAAGATACAGAATCTTCCTTTATCAAACTGGGAGCCGGTACCCTGCCAAAGTTACCGAAGGATACTACGGATCGAAATCGAACATCACCTTTTGCCTTTACAGGCAACAAGTTTGAATTCCGTGCTTTAGGCGCTTCACAGCATGTAGCCGGACCGATTTATATCCTCAACACAATCGTTTCAGAGTCTCTCGATTACATGTCCGCAGAGATCGAAGACAAAATGGCGAAGGGACAATCCCTGGATGAAGCTGCTGATGCTGTAGTACGAGCCGTCTTGAAATCTCACCAACGAGTTATCTTCAATGGTGATGGCTATTCTGCAGATTGGGAAGAAGAAGCCGCTAGACGAGGCTTACCTAACCTGAAGACAGCACCAGAATCGGCCAAAGTACTGCTGGAAGAGAAGACTGCAGCACTATTCGAAAAATATAATGTATTGAGTAAAGGAGAGCTATTCTCTCGCTACAACATCAAATTGGAAAAATACAATCTGACTTTGGACATTGAGTTTGCAGCTACTTTGGATATTGCTCGTACTTTAATTCTACCCGCTGCTTTTCAATATCAAAATAAAGCCGCCCAATCCTTAGCTGCCATCACAGCTGCTCTAGGTAATAAACCTGCGGGACAAGCTGCCACTGTTGCCCTACTCTCCGAAACCATTGAGAGTTTAATTAGTAGGATTGATATACTGGAGAAGGTTCTGTCTGAAACTCCTGATGAAGGGGTTCAAGCCCATGCTGAGTATTATCAATCTGTGGCCATTCCAGCCATGAATGCAATCCGTGAAGCTGGTGATGCTCTGGAGTGTTTGGTTGAGGATGAACTATGGCCATTGCCTAAGTATCGTGAAATGCTGTGGCTGTCATAATTAACGAAACAGGTCATAATTTAGGCTAAAACTAGAGTTAAACCAAGCAGCAAACTCCCCTCCCTGAGGGGAGGAGCTTTGAAGAGGAATTATAATGAAAAAAATTGAAGTAGTAATCAAACCTTTCAAGCTTGATAATGTCAAAGAGGCTTTAGAAAAACTTGAAATTTTTGGTATGACCGTTTCAGAAGTGAAAGGGTTCGGGCAACAGAAAGGCCACACCGAATTATATCGGGGTGCGGAATATCAAGTGGATTTTGTCCCTAAAGTAAAGATTGAAATTGTCATTGATGATGAGCGTGTGGAAGAAACAATAGACGCCATCGTAGGAGCGGCAAGAACCGGTAAAATTGGGGATGGGAAGATTTTTATCTCCACTATTGAAGAAATAGTTCGCATTCGCACAGGAGAACGCGGAAGTGCTGCTATTTAACATGACTAAGAGAATTCCCCACCTATAGCGACAGCTTAGTGGTGGGAGCTGTCACAAATCTTCAAGTTCAATCCCCAATTATCTCCATAAGCCTTTTGAAAAAAGGGCTTATTCCGTCGTTTAAAGTTCAGATTGAATCATAATTTCGGCTAATTACAAGAAATATAGAGCTAGTATTACTTTGCTCTGGGCGAAATTATGACCAAGCCCTGAAATTCCCTATTTTAATTGAAGTTTTTGGCGTTAATCAAACTAAACGCCACAAGTGCGCCTGGGAGAGTTAATGTATAACACACTGAAACACAAGAGAATTTACTTATTTTTCTTTCTATTTTTGATTCCTAACTTTGCCATTGCCGCAGAGAAAATTGACAAAGCGGATACTGCCTGGATGATGATATCTACAGGTTTGGTTCTGTTAATGATTCCCGGTCTGGCAATGTTCTATGGAGGCATGTCCCGCTCCAACCATGTTCTGAGTGTGATCATGCATTCCCTCTTTGCTATGGGTGTCATGACCATTCAATGGTATGTGATTGGCTACACACTTTCTTGGGGCAGTGATGTGGGTGGATTTGTAGGAAGCCTTGAATTTGCCTTCTTAAATAATGTGGGCATGGAAGCAAAAGGTAGTATCCCTCATGTGCTTTTCATGATGTTTCAGGGGATGTTCGCAATCATTACACCAGCTATTATTGCCGGAGCAGTGGTTGAGCGAATCAAGTTCTCTGCCTGGGTGGTTTTCATGGTTGTCTGGGGAACCTTGGTTTACGACCCACTTGTTCATATGGTTTGGCACCCCGATGGCTTTCTTCTACAACGAGGAGGTCTTGATTTTGCGGGAGGTACAGTAGTGCATATCAGCTCTGGAGTCTCGGCTCTGGTCTTATCGCTTATTCTTGGGACTCGCCTGCGTTATGGAAAAATCCCCATGCCTCCACATAACTTGGTCATGACTGTACTTGGCGCCGGACTGCTCTGGTTTGGATGGTTTGGCTTCAATGCAGGATCTGCTCTGGAAGCAAGTGCCTTGGCGGCAAATGCTCTGGTAGTTACTCATCTTTCTGCGGGTGCGGGACTTTTCTCCTGGGTGATGGCTGAATGGATTCTACTCAAAAAGCCTTCCATTCTCGGTGCAGCTTCAGGCTTAGTTGCTGGTTTGGTAGCAATCACTCCTGGTGCTGGATTTATTTCTCCCGGAGCATCTGTTCTTATCGGGCTGATGGGTGGAATCGTCTGCTTCCTTGGGGTTCGCGTCAAAACAAAGTTCGGTTTTGATGACTCACTCGATGCGTTTGGCGTGCACGGCCTGGGAGGAATCTTCGGTGCTTTGATTACGGGTTTCTTTGCCTCAACGGCCATCAACCCTGCTGGCGCGGATGGGATTTTTTACAATTTAAGTTCCGGTTTGCATCTATTCTACGAACAAGCTTTCGCGGTAGTCTTCACCATTATCTATGCGTCTGTCCTGACTTGGATTATCGCTAAAGTCATCGATAAAACGATAGGCCTGCGCGTTACTGAAGATGAAGAATTACAAGGACTGGATGCTAACTTGCATGGTGAAAGGGCTTACAACGATTAAATTTGAGGCGGGCAGGCAAGGCCCGCCCTACTATAGCTTGGAGCCCTTTATTAATTTCCCTTATACCTGATTAGGCGCAATCAAACGCAGCTTCAATAGTCTGCGAACATTACTGTCTTCAACGGAAAATTGAATATTTCCTATTTTAAAATTCTCACCTTTTTGAAGAATTTTCCCACAACTATGGCAGATAAAACCACCAATTGTCTCGATACCTTCCTTGAAAAAGTCAGTATTATAGAGTTTGTTAAAGTCATCCAGGGGAAAATTGGCGTCCATAATAATCAAATGGTCTTCAATCTGCTCGTAATTAGGCGCCCGATTAAATTCATCCGGCAGATCTCCAATTAACTCACCAATAATATCCGTCAAGGTCACTAAACCATCTACCCCCCCATATTCATCCACTACAATTGCCATTTCCAGACGCTGCTGCTTAAAGTGATTCAAGAGATGATGGATCGGTTGACTATAGGAAGCAAAATAAGGTTTCCGCATGATTTCAGAAACTGGAATATCAGGTACTGCATGAAAGTAGTCGAACAGATCCACTCCACGTACAATTCCAACAATATTATCGACCTTTTTATCCTTCACAGGGATTCTGGAATAGCCTGTTTGACGAAAGACATCGATCGCTTCACTCAAACTTTGATTTTGTTCAAGAGTAATCATCTTCGTACGGGGGACCATCACCTCACGAATGGTAGTGTTGAAATAGGCTTCCAGATTGTTGATCAGCTCTACTTCTTCCTGATTATCTTTAGGTGGGGGGAAATCGGCGGTCAGAGAATCTTTAAAGAACGAGAAAAACGAACTACTCGACGGAACTTCCAAGGTTTTACCTTTATTCGATTTGATAGAATCTTTGCCCATCAAGGCAAAGTAGGGATTCAGCATGCGTACCGATTATCTTGATACCTCTCCATACTTGTATAATAATCCATAAGAAACAAACAACTGAAAAATGAACTTTTCAATTACCTTTATTTTACTAAAAAAAAACAGGCTAATCCAGTCATTATGGGGCTTGTTCTCATTTTAAGACAGGTTATATTGACCTACTCCTGAGGCCTTATCATCTGGAGAGTCGGAGACGCTGCGCTGACTCCAACCTACCTGTAGAATTACTAGTCTTAAGCGGTGTTTATTTTTACCAAGTCACTAACTACTTTTTCTGAAATATGGACGGCACCGAAATATTGAAGGGGATAACAGGGGGTCAAAGGTGATTTTACAATCAAGGATGGTATGGGCAGTACCGAAATATTGAAGGGGATAACAGGGGTCAAAGGTGATTTTACAATCAAGGATGGTATTTAAATGCAGAGTTTTGGAAAGGTACTTTTTAAATCGAGGCGGGCATTAATCAAGGCTAGCTAGCTGGTACAACTATATAAATCATTTTGAGCTATCTTTTAAAGTGTTTGACCAGAAAAAAGCCACCCCTATTCCTGTAACCAAAAACACGCTGTTTATTCATTGTATTTGGTTTTCAAGTAGTGGAAGAAAAGAGTACTTTTAGGCCCCCCCTCAGTTTTAAAACTCTTAATATTGAGTTTTTTCTACTCTCCCCACAGAGAATGCTTATTTTGTTTTGATATCACTAATGAAGGTATTAATAGCATCCTCTCTAATTGAGCGCAGAAGTTGACGATTAGCCAACATAAAGGAGATTTCACTAGGATCAATAGTCCTCAAATCCTCTTCAATTCCATCACTGAAATTATATCCATCTTCTTTATAGTCATTAATCAGCGTATCCAAACTCTTATCTTGAAGCAAAGCTTCCATTACCAAAGTTGTTTGTACTTCTGGGGTTACTCGTTTACCTTTTCGTGGGCCTCTTTTGCCTGGCTTTGACATTTTTTTCTCCATTAAATTTAATTTATAAAAAGTACTAATTCATTTCAGATTAAAGAATAGCTGAAAAAAAATCAAATTTTCTTGTACTTTTTTTATATTAAAACAAAAAAACATTACTCTCTATCACTTTTTAAAGTAGTTTTCCTTAAAATCGCCCTTTATAGTAAAAACAGTTTTCTTTTTAAAATCAGGATATTTTTCATTCAAACAGGTTTATATTTACTTATTTTTAAGTAATTTCAATTCAATTTTCTATTTTCCCGTATTTAAAAGATATGGAAGAAAACAAGCTCCATTCGTAGGATGGGCTAGCGGTAGCGGCACCCATCTAATCCTGCGTTGATTATTTCCCTCTGACTCCAAAAATACTCAAAAGGCACTTCTCACAAAACCCTGCTTTTACCTGGGGATTTTATGGTCATAGGTTACAGCTCTATCGCAATACGATTCCACATCAGGGATTTTTTCTCTTACAACGATGGATCGGGGAGTTGAAACTGGACCACTTTGTGGTCACATCCAACGTGGACGGACAGTTCCAGCGGGCTGGTTATCAGGAAGAGCAAATATACGAAGTCCACGGTACGATTCATTCTTTACAATGCACCGTGGCTTGTTGTAATCAAATCTGGAAGAATAGAGAAAGCATTCGCATTGATTCCACTAGTATGTTGGCGGAAAATCTACCAAACGAAGGTAATTCGTATCAATCCTAAGGAGGCGATGATTGCTCAGCCTCATATTGCATTAAGCTTGACAGCTTTAGAGGGGCTGGAAAAGATCAACAGACCGTTACAGAAGGAGTTCCACTGATCACCTTGGTCTTGCAAGCTCCGGTAATACTCCTGTTTTTGCTTCATGAGTAAGCATGAATTCCATTTTTATTTTTTTCTCGATAAGAAGACCGCTGCAAAGCGGGTATTGCTTTATGAATGAGATTAAATCATTTCAAAAAGAGCTGCTTGCTCTCGCTAATTCCTTGGATAAATTGCTCAAAGTCATTCATCATTCCGACCCTACGGCAAAATCCAAACAACAGCTGCTCTACCAAAAATATCAGCAAAGAATGTTATTGCTAGGCAAGCAATTGAAGCAAAGTTTTTCCTGGAAGGAGGTTTGTGAAAGACTGAAAGAGCTGCCTAAAAATAGTGATTTCACAGCTTCAGAGGAGTCATGCGATGTCATCATTCGCAAGTTAACCAAAGATTTTGAAAAGGAATTCATCACCAAGCCAGTCTTGCAGGAGTTTCCATCATCCCCATCCCCTAAACCGCGCAAAAAGAAGGCACAGCCTCTCAAAAAGAAGAAGCCTTTTCCGGCCACCCCTCATCAACAGCATTATACACAGGATAGCCTGATGGAGCTGATTCATTTTACGAAGCAACAGCATCAAGCTAAAAAAGACTTACTAAAATTGGTAGAGGCCATCAAACGCATCGGCCCAGACAAAATAGAACAAAAAATCAATCAATCAGTAAAATCCACTAAATAATTATGAACTTATTGATCGTTTCTTCTGAAGCGGTTCCTTTTGTCAAAACCGGAGGACTGGGTGATGTAGCTGGAACCTTAGCGCTTGAGCTATCCCGGAAAGGGCATCAGGTAACCCTCATTTTACCTTATCATCGAGAAATTAAAGAGAATTTTGATAATCTGAAAGTAGTCATCTCCCCGTTATCCGTGCCTATGGGCAACACCACCATGCAATGCCAGGTATTGGAGCTAATATCTCCGGATAACCTTCGAGTGCTTTTTATAGAATATAATGATTTTTTCGATCGCCATCCAATCTACGATGATGGTGACAACGAGTATCCTGATAATGGAACCAGGTTTGCCTTTTTCTCCAAAGCTTGTCTGGACGCAATCCTTCAATTACAGATCAAACCTGATATTATCCATTGTAATGATTGGCAAACTTCACTAATCCCGTTCTTTTTAAAATGTTGGGCATGGGAGCAGGATTTCTTTCGTGATACCGCGTCTTTGATGAGTATTCATAACCTGGGTTATCAAGGAATGGTTGATATAGGCCTTGCGCCTTTCATAGGCCTCAAGGAAAAACAAGTCAGGCAAGATGAGTTTGAAGCCTTGGGCGGATTGAACCTACTGAAAGGAGCGCTCTTTTATGCGGATCAAGTAGCAACGGTCAGTCCCACTTATGCGCGAGAAATCCTATCAGAACCGGGAGGGTGGGGGCTGAGTCCCTATTTACAACGTCGTCAAAATGATATCATTGGTATCCTAAATGGCATCGACCTTGAGGAGTGGAATCCTGCCACCGACCCTTACCTGCCTCAAACCTATAATCGGGAGAACCTCGAAGGAAAACGGGCTTGCAAACTTAAATTGCAGGAATACTTTAAGTTTCCTATTTCTATGGAGACGCCTATTTTTGGCATAGTAGGTCGTATGGCTGATCAAAAAGGGCTGGATCTGTTACAAGGCTGTCTTGAGGAGATTTTGGGCTGGGAGTTGAGGTTAGTCATTTTGGGTAGTGGAGATCCAAAGCTGGAAAAATTCTTCCAGGATTTACCAAAAAAATATCCCACCAAAGTAGGAACCTATGTTGGTTTCCAATCGAATTTAGCTCACTTAATCGAAGCTGGCAGTGATTTTTTTATCATGCCGTCTCTGTACGAGCCTTGTGGGTTGAATCAGATGTACAGCATGCTCTATGGAACAGTCCCGGTCGTTCGAGCAACTGGAGGCCTCAATGATACGGTTCAAAATTTCGACCCCATAAGCCACGAAGGAACTGGTTTTGTTTTCCAGGATTATAGGGCAGAGGCTTTGAAAGACAGCATCGGTTGGGCTTTGGATACCTGGTATAACCAACCGAAAGCTTACAAAAAGTTACAAAAGGAAGGGATGGGAAGAGACTTTAGCTGGGACAAAGCCATCAACGAGTATGAAGGGGCCTACAAAAAGGCAATCACTAGGAAACGATCTTGGTAAAACAAATGGTTATCAAATATCATAACGTCGCATTCTGACATTTAGGATCAGTCCGATTCCAATCATACTGGAGATCATCGCTGATCCACCATAACTCATGAAAGGCAGTGGCATTCCAACCACAGGTAGCAGGCCAATGACCATGCCAATATTGATGGCAATGTGAGAGAACAAAATGGAAGTCACTCCCAGAGTCAGAATAGTGCCGGAGCGATCTCTAGTTTTTCCTACCAACCGCAAGCACCACATGATCAAAAAGAAATAAATACCAACCAATGTTATCGCTCCAACAAACCCCCACTCCTCGGTAAATACGGAAAAGATAAAATCTGTATGACGTGCTGGTAAAAAGTTGAGATGTGCTTGAGTCCCCTGCATATAGCCCTTCCCCCAAAGTCCACCACTACCAATCGCGATTTTGGATTGAATAATATGGTACCCTTTACCCAAAGGATCCAGATCTGGATTGATTAAGGTTAGAATACGGTTTTTCTGATATGTTTTCAGCAGAAAAAACCAACCAAAGGGTAAAGAAATCAGTCCCAAAAGCCCGGTTATTAAGATCACCTTATAGCGAAGCCCCGCAAGAAAAATAATGGGGGTAAAGACAAAGAGCAAGATACCTGCAGTCCCCAGGTCAGGTTGTTTGAGAATCAAAACAAAGGGCAGGATAGTGACGGCCAAAGGCCAGAGAATATCCTTAAAACCCAAATCTTGAATCCTGCGAGCATCCCTAAAGTAGTGAGCTAAATAGAGTACTAGCGTGAATTTGGTAAACTCTGAGGGCTGCAAGAAAAAGGAGCCAACCTTAATCCAACGATTCACCCTGGAGCCAGGCCCTCCCGTTCCATAAAGAAGCACAAAAACCAAAAGAACAATAATCCCAAAATGCACCCATAGGGAGAACTTTCCTAAAGTGCGATAATCCACCAGGGTCATTGCCACCATTGCCATCAAACCAAGATAGAACCAAAGTACTTGTTTCTTAAAATAGGGAGTTACTGTTCCGTAACTAACGGAAGCCGAATAGATGGAAAAAAATCCAATGATCGAAATCGCTGTTACAGTGAAGAGTAAAACCCAATCAAAGTGTTCTAATAATCTACGGTCAAACATTATTTCCAATGGGTAGGACGGTTTACTCAGAATATCGGGCAAGAATCAGCTCAATAATATCAGTTGTTGACTCACCGGGGATCTCGGGAATCGTAAAAACCTTGCCTCCTCTGGCTTCCACTATATCCTTCCCAATAATCTTGTCTATAGACCAATCCCCTCCTTTGATTAACAGATCCGGCTGTAAGATACCGATAATATTATGAGGATCCAGCTCATCAAAGGAAACGACAAAATCAACGAAATGAAATTCTGACAACATTTCCATACGTTCCGCTAAAGGGCGAATCGGCCTTTTCGGACCTTTTAGGGTAGCTACAGACTGATCACTATTCACTGCAATGACCAAATAATCTCCCGCTGCGCGAGCTGCCTTTAAATAACGACTGTGCCCTGTATGCAATAAATCAAAGCAACCATTCGTGAAGACAATTTTTTTCCCCTTAGCTTGTAACTCTTCCAATACAGTTCGAAGGGCTGGGGGCAAATATATTTTTTTTTCTGGCATAGATTAGTTATCGGTTATCGGTTATCAGTTATCAGTTGTCGGTTGTCGATTATTCGGTATTCGGTATTGATTCTAACTTCGGCCACTTGATGGTAGGGCGGGCCTACGCGCCCGCCTTCAGTCAAAGTACATCAATCTTAAAGGCGGGTGCGTAGGCCCGCCTACCATTGATTTTATTTTTGTTGGCCGAAGTTACAATCAACCCTCGGTGTTCGGTATCGTTTAACAGATGCGCAGTATTGGGATGGAAACAGGCAGGCATGGGGGCTTGCCCTACAATGCAATTAACTGCCAACCGCCAACCGCCAACCGCCAACCGCCAACCGCCAACTGTCAACCACCAACAATTATGAATACTTCCCGTGTAAAACGTTACAGTCTTTGCCTTGACCCTACTGAGAAGAACCATTAACGTGGTACTTTATCGAATGGAAAGCGACACCAATAGTTTGCATCAATTTCCTCTCCATTCGATTTGTTCAAAACTATAGCGCCAGTGAGAGTAGAATTCAAAAGGATCTGTTTTATTTGTACTTTTATTTACTGCACTAAATTCAGGATATAGAACGTGTTGCAAAACTACCAACCCTCAACTCAAGGGCAGGCATTAATCAACAAGCTTTCATCCTTGGACTTGGACAAACAGCAAGAAAGTTTGCTGGATTACTGGAAACAAAACGCTCATGAGCTGGCGGCTGTTTTAGATGGGTTCCACCACCTCACGAAACAAGTGCTCAAATTGCGGTCTGAAAGTCAATCACAGATAGTATTAGCCTTGCCCGATAGCTTTTTATTTTTTGTAATCAAAGGCATGAAAGAGGGAAAGTACTATTTTTCCTACCCCACAGGAAATGATTTTTTCTCCCAACTCAATAAAACATCTCCTTCCATCTTTGAAAATAGTTCCCAAGCCAGTGCGGTTATCAAAACTTTTTTCCCCAACCGTTTCAAAGTAAACTCGAAATTCAATTTTCCTGAAGATTTTGATGATTCTGTATTAGAACGCTGTCGCCAAATTTGTGAGAAAGCCAAGCAGGCCTATCAAGAGGTCTTACGGGTACGCCCTTCCAT
>NVSR01000056.1 GCA_002401295.1 SAR324 cluster bacterium
TTTTATTTTTAAAATATAATTGCCATTTACGCCTCTAAGTAACGACCGATCCATAAACTTATCAATTTTAAATTAATGCCCCATAATTTAAATAAATTAAAATACCTAAAGCTTTATTTTGTTAAGATTAATTAAAAGCCCCGGCTTCAGTCAATACTAAACCGAAAAATGGCATACTTTCAAAGATATATGTAGTATAAGTAAGGGGGAAAGAACACTACAAGTACAGGTGTTATATTTTCGTTAGAGTTAGTACGAATACGAATATCAAGGCAGTATATATTATTTTTAATGTTTTTAATTTTATTTAGCAATATTGTCATATTGCAGAATTCATCAGCCCAAATTGCAACTCATCAAAATAGCAATAATCAAGGCGCAAGAGGAGAATTAAAAAACCTGCACAATGATAAATACAAGGAAAAGTATTACTACCACAATAATAACCAAACAGTTATTTGCGAATCCAGGCGTGGCAAACGTGCTTATTGTCAGGCAAATACACAATATGGTGTAAGTTTTCTCAGACAATTCTCTAGATCAACTTGTGATTACAACTGGGGTTATGACCAAAGTGGTATTTGGGTTGATCATGGTTGTGCTGCCGAATTTGGTCTTAATTATGGCTGGGATCAACCAGATGCGGATGGCAATATTATGACTTGTGACTCTGATAATTATCAACGCAAATATTGTCCAGCCTATCTTGGAGGCAGGGATGTCTTTATACTTCGACAAATGAGTAAATCTTCATGTCTAAATAGTTGGGGTTATGATAGAAATGGCATATGGGTAACAAATGGATGTAGGGCTGAGTTTGTAGTAGAGGACAAGCATGGCAGTCAAAATAACATTGTTATTTGTAGTTCCAGAAATTTACGTTTTCAGTCGTGTCATGCTGATACTCGTGGTGGTGTTGAGTTTATCAGACAGCTCTCAAGAAATAGTTGTAATGGCAATTGGGGCTATGATCAACATGAAATATGGGTAACCAACGGTTGTAGAGCTAAATTTAAACTAAAAAAATATAATCACCACAACAATCGACATGATACTCAGGATACCGTTAGGTGTTCGTCAAAACGCAACCAAAAAAGAATATGCCCGGCAGATACATCTGGTGGCGTACGGTTGACAAAACAAAGATCTAAAGCCAGTTGCAGAGGAAACTGGGGATATACCCCCAATCATATTTGGGTTAACAATGGCTGTAGAGCAACTTTTAAACTGTATGGGAATAGCTATGGAAATCATACCTAAAGGCATGACAATCAGCTGTAAGATCAGATCCAGATCCTGCACCCCTAATAATTGAGAAACCAGGATAAAGAGATAAGCAAAAAGGCCGTGAGTGATGATGGCCAGCACTAAGCAACCCAGCAAACTTTTCCACTTTTTCTGATACCCCTTGAAATTCCTATAAAGTTTCAAGAGAGCTTGGGAGAAAGGTAGCTTCTTCAGGAGACGAACTATAGGATCCCGATCTTCTTTAAAAGGTATAAAAACTATGGCATAGAAAAAGAGGGTTCCACAGAATAGAACCAAGATCATACCGACTAAGGGATAGAGCTTAGGATGCTCCAGAACCCAGTCATACTGGAGAAGAATCGCACCAAAGGAAATGATGATTAACCCGAACAAACCGGTAAAGCGATCAATGAGTAGAGAAACCACAATTTTTGATTTGCTGTGCTCCTGTTCCCCATTTACGATGTAATACCCCTTGACCACATCGCCACTGACGGCTCCCGGTAAGGTGGAATTAAAAAAGTTACCGATCCAGGTCAGGATTCCTGTCCTCATAAGGGGTACATGCACAGAGATACCCCGTAATAATACCCACCAACGAATGGCACTGAGTGGCAAAATGAGCATCACTAAGATAGCCAGCATTTCAAAAAGTACAGCCGGTGACTGCCAAAGATAGGTCAAACGTTGGAAGTCCAGACGCCCACTCTCCGCCATATAATAGATAATGCCTCCGGTAAAGGAGAACTTAACCAATGTAAAAAGAAGTTTTTTGAAATTCATGCTGGATTGAACCGCTGGTCGATATGGGAGTAACGATTGAGGATAAGAGTGAATTCTATTGATTCCACTTCCGGTTGGTCAACTGAAGAATTCCTCTCATGCAAAGCTGCGCCCTAAAAGGGGAAGCGACTACAACCCGGGGTTTTTAGGGTAATAATCAGCTGGCATTGCCATGATTAAAGGAAAGACCCTGGTGTCCTTATAAGGCAACTTCATATATCCCGAAATCCCCAACCCATCAATTTCCGGTACCAAACTGATGATTTGATCCATGCACTTTTGAAACTCTTTTTCCCGCTGAGGATTCATCAATACATAGTAACTATGTATTTTCAGATGCTTGGGTAAACTTTCAAAAATAATAAAACCTGTATGATGAATCTTGTTGAGACGGGTAATAACCTCCAAAACCGATGAGGGTAACTTCAAAAATTCATCGGGATCATCACCATCTTCAAAGTAAGAATGCCAGCGAGTATCATCATTGGGGCGAGGGCTGGCATTCACTTCAAAGGGAATGCTCATTGCTTCCGCAGGCATGAAAGGCTGATCCAGGGAGTCACGATAAAAATGTAATGTATCTCGTGCTTTAAAAAGGCAACTCTTGAAAATCCCGACGCGGTGAATGGAACGCGCCAGGGTGATCATATTATTAACGGAAGAATAGAAGGAGTCCTTCAATTCCTCATTAAAAAGGTTCAAATTCGAATCAATAAAAACAGCATCATCATCCCACCTGATAACTAAACCACCTACCACAGGAAATTTCCCCAGACGACTGACTGAAGCCAGGAACGCTCGTTCCGTTTTACCCATACCAGCCAAAAAGTTCTTATAATATTTGTCCAGTTCGACATTATCGACTGCTTCCAGAAGATTTTCTTCACTTTCCTCCCGCAGGAAACTACGCCGCCCATTATAGACCACCGTATCCATTTTTCCCGGATATTCCCGTAACCAAACGGGGATGGCTACTGGTGGCAATGAGCTCGGAAAATCCTTAAACACAATGTGCTTCATATAGGCCATATTCCGCAGGAAGTAATCTCCCCCCTGATTACGTCGCTTGGGATCTTCATCCAGCATAGCTTCCAGTGTTTTGGCAAACTCCACAGGCAAGCCGAGAGCCGTCGGTGGAATAGCCTGATGCCCAAAGCGACAAGATTGCCCCGATGCCAAGGCATAAAGGGTTCCCGCTACACCCTGTTCATCAAAACGAGGAGAGGACAGCTCCCCATTTATTTGTTCCTCACCTATGAAATAGACATCACCCAAACGAGCATTCGTTTGCTGCAGGTCGGAAGACATGAGGTCCATTACATTTTTGGTGATGTATTGATTATGCTCATCAATCTGAGCAAATACACTGGAGCCCCAATCAATCAAACCGATTTGTTCCGTTTCCGGATCAAAGACAATATTAGAGGGTTTGATATCACCATGCACAATAGGAGTACCCAATTTATTTCCCTGGTTGTTCCGGAGATCCATAAGAATCTCTGCTAGTTGGCCCGCTATCTTCAGTATTAATCGGGGTTCTAATTTCCCTTGTTCCAGGCAATACTCTTCCAGATTGATCCCTTTGACTCTTTCCATGACCAGAATCGCTTGTTTCCTGATCCTCTGGAAATCAATCACCTTCGGCACTAGTGGGTGATCCACTTGCTGCTGCATAAAGGCTTCTTCCTCTAAACGATCCTGGACTTTCCGTGGGAGATTGATGCGGGAAAATTTAAAGACATATCGTTTTCCCTGCTCTGTCGTTCCTCCAAAGACAAAGCCAAAAGCCCCTTTCCCGATAAATTCTATCTGAGAGAACCCCAACTGCTCCAATTGCTGCTGACAAAGTTCTGTCCAATCAATGAGCTTCTGAGCATCATCATGGCTCAGTAGATAGATAGATTGTTCCTCTGGAATGTAAAATTGCTTTAAGTTGGGAGTTTGCATAACTTCTGGGGCGGCTCGGGTTCCTTCCAATATTTTGAATAAGGATAAAGGTTATCCAAAGTGAATGCAGTACCCTCAAGCGATATTATAACTGACACTAAGACACAAGAGAGCTTTCTTGCTTTTGAATATTGATTTATTTTTGTTTTTTATCAGTTACTTAACAGCTTATAGACTGATTTATCTTCACTAAATATTTTGAAGATTTCCCAGTAAAATAGTTAAAATAACCGAGGGTCCAGGGCGCTGTGTGAAATCATTTCCACTCTTTTCCTAGAAAAGACTGTTGACACGGGCGCGGATTCAATTGAAAGTGGGCCGTACTTATTCAACATAAATATCAATGACACGAGAAGGTTTTTATGAGTCAGGACAAACTCTTAGATTATATCAGTAAGGTATTTAAGCCCCATCCTTGGCATGGTATCAAAATGGAAACAGATCGAGAAGGTGAGGTACATGCCTTCATCGAGATCGTTCCTACAGATACGGTCAAGTATGAAATGGATAAGGAGTCGGGATATCTTAAAGTCGACCGACCTCAAAAGTTTTCCAACATTATACCATCTCTTTACGGCTTTGTTCCTCAGACTTATTGCTGGGATAAAACAGCTGCTTATTCCAATGAAAAAACGGGACGAACAGACTTGGTTGGTGATGGTGACGCATTAGATATCTGTGTTTTAACGGAAAAAGCCATTAACCATGGTGACTTGATCCTCTCCGCCATTCCGATTGGTGGCTTCCGCATGATCGACGGCGATGAAGCGGATGATAAGATTATTGCCATTCTACGTGACGATCCTCTTTATGGTGCGATCAAAGACATCGAAAACTGCCCTCAGCCAGTAATCGATCGCCTGGTTCATTACTTCCTGACTTACAAGCAGATTCCTGGTGTCAGCGATAAAGCGACTTGTGAAATTACTCATATCTATGGTCGTGAAGAAGCTTGGAAAGTATTAAAACTTTCCAGTGAAGATTACCATGATCAGCATGATTATAAGAGCACTTTATTAGGACAATAGGGATCCTTCGGGATACCTGTTCCTAGACCTGCCCTGTATTGAAAGTTAGCCGGTTTTTAACAATCGGCTGACTTTTAAGCTCCTCCAGTCTCTTCCTGTTATTTTTTCCTTGAAGTTCAATACTCTAAAGCCTTAGAGGTTGAGTTTTTTCAGCTACTAACTGAGAATAAAGTTTACTGACCTTCTGCTTGAATCCCCTTTTAAAGACCTAGTTAATGAATCATTCCAGACCTGAGGGAACCCCGGAAATCCTGGCTCCCGTTGGCGATTGGGAAATGTGCCAAGCTGCCGTACACAACGGTGCCCATGCTGTTTATATCGGCGCCCCCCACTTCAACGCTCGTGGCCGAACAATTGATCTGACTTTCGAAGAGTTGGAAAAAATGATCCGTTTTTGCCATCTCTACGGAGTCAAGGTTTTCATCGCTCTTAATATTCTGATTTTTCAAGACGAATTTAAAAAAGTATTAGAGTTATTGCCTCAGCTATTACGTCTAGGGCCTGATGCCATCATCGTACAGGACCTGGGCTTGGCGAGATTCATTCGAAAACTCGCTCCCCAACAGGTACTGCACGCTTCCACACAAATGACGGTGACCAATCATGAGGCCATCACCTTATTGGAAGACCTAAACTTCCAGCGTTTTGTTTTGGGAAGAGAAGTTGCCCTGCCGGAAATGGCAATCATCAAAGAACATACAGAACGTGAACTGGAAGTTTTTGTGCACGGAGCCCTCTGTGTGGCTTATTCCGGTCAGTGTTTGACTTCGGAAAATGTGGGAGGCCGTTCCGCCAATCGGGGACAATGCGCGCAAAGCTGTCGTTTGCCCTACCAACTGATCGTAGATGATCAGAAGAAGGAGATGGGATCCCGTCAATACCTGGTCTCTCCTAAAGACCTCTACGGCTTGCCCGAAATTCCGGAACTCCTGGCACTGGGCATCGATTCCTTCAAGATTGAAGGCAGGTTGAAAGCACCGGAATATGTCGCGACCACCACACGCAATTATCGACAAGCGCTGGACGAGGCTCTGGCCAAGCATAAAATACATGATGCCAGGCAGGAACTGGAACTGGCTTTCTCACGGGATTTTTTCAGTGGCTGGCTGCATAGTGTCAACCATCAGACTTTGGTAGACGGCCGTTTTAGTGCCCACCGGGGTTTTCAAGTGGGATCCGTAGAGAAGATCATCAAAGGGAAAAAATTCCCCTCCCTGGAAATAACAAGCGATTGGGAACTCAATACTGGGGACAGTCTGCTCTTTGTGCAGGCGGATCTGCAGGAACAAGGTGGAGGGAAAATTTATCAGATTGAAACCAAAAATAAAAATCTCTATCGCATTGCCTTTGCTGGCAATTTCCCCCTAAACAAGATCCAGGTAGGTAACAGCGTTTATTTGAACCGCTCTCCCAAACGAGACAAACAGGAACAACTCAGTTGGAAAGATCGGCAACAATGGAAACGAATCCCACTCGATTTTGTGGTGACAGGAAAATTAGGGCAACCCCTCAATTTAGAGGTCAGCGATGATCAGAATCATCGGATTTCTGTAAGCAGTAAATCTCCCCTTCAGGAAGCCTCTCAGGCCCCTCTCAATACAGCCCAGCTAAAAAAGGACCTGGGAGCTTTGGGAGGTACTTGTTTCAAAATAGACCGTTTTGAATGCCATCTACAGGGAGATTTATTTCTTTTTAACAAAGAGGTTAAACAACTCAGACAAGAAGCAGTCAAACAGCTGGAAGAAAAACGCCTGTTCATAGCCCCTCAAATGCTAATGGACCCGCAACAACTCAGCCGTGAGTTGCTAGAATCAAGGGATCATCAAGTGCCCCCTGTAGAGTCTGATTCCGTAGCCCCTACACTGCATGTCCTGATCCGTCACGTATCTCAAATCAAAGCCTTGGAGGGATTGGAGTTAGGCACGGTTTATCTGGATTTGGAACACGGCAGTGAATACAAACCAGCTGTCACTCAGCTGCATGAATTAGGCTTCCAAGCAGGCATCGCCACAACCAGGATTCTCAAGCCAAAAGAATACAAGCACCTGAGGGTCATTAAAAATGCACAGCCCGATAAGGTTTTGATCAGAAATCTGGGAGCTCTGCAATATTATCGGCAAGAATTTCCTCAAGGAGCCCCCTTCGAGCTTTTGGGAGATTTCAGTTTGAATGTAACCAACTCTCTAACTGCGGAGTATTTACTATCCAAAGGCTTGCAGAGGCTCTGCCCCTCTTACGACTTGAATAAAAAACAATTGGACGCACTGTTAGTTCACGTTGATGGAAAACAGCTAGAAGTTACAGTACATCAGTACATTCCATCCTTTCACATGGAACATTGCGTCTTTGCGGCCTTTCTCAGCAAAGGTACCAGTTATCGTGATTGTGGTATGCCCTGCGAAAAATTTAAGGTGGAATTGCAAGATGAACAGGGCGTTCGTCATCCCGTTAAGGCAGATCAGGAGTGCCGTAATACCATGTATAGCGGTGTCGCGCAGTCAGCAGCGGGCTTGATCCCCTCCTTCCTCCAACAAGGGATTCGAAACTTTAGAATCGAGGCTCTTTATGAGTCTCCCGAGGTGTTGAGACAAAAAATCCTTGCCTATCTGGAAGTCATCCAGGGTGGCCAGCCTCCCCAAAAACTATTCCACTCTTTAGGGCTTATGGAAAAATACGGCTTGGGCGAGGGGCAACTCCATCGCTCCCATGACTATAAAGACCGTAAAAAACAACGTAAATAATAATACATCAGAGTGTTTTTTCCTCTTTTACAGGGGAGGAAAAAACTCAAAATTCAGTATTTTTCACTCCTGAAAACATAAAAACACTATTTTATTTATTCTTTTATTCAATTGTTTTTATTCATTTTTTTAAAAAAATCATCCCTCTCATTAAAAGAAAAAAAAGTACTGCTCCTGCCTTTGGTTTGTTATTTGAATTAATCCATCAGTAATAGAGATATATGCTGCCACAGATGAAGATGGCAATCCCTGCATGGTTATTTAATAATTACCCAAGAGGTCTCATGCATCAATACATGGAAACAGTTCGAAATGAGATTGAAGCTGCTGCTGGTCAAGAGGCTTACCTCGCTAGTAGTCTCTTCATGAGAATTTCTCAGTCCCTGGATTATGAAGATGAGGGCGCCAGAGTCCTAGAGAATAAAGAGAGCTACGAAGCGATCCAACACCAGGCGATGAATAGTATTAATACCCAGTCCGAATTTAACTTGGATAAAGAGATTCTGGCTTGGCAAGCCGCGATTCTGAGAGATATTAGCCGAGAATTCTATACTTGGTGGGTCAACCATAAAGAGCAAAAATTCATGGCTGAGGATTGTTTTCAGGATGGTGAGTCCTGCATTCGCATCGAAGCCTCTTGTGAAAAATTAGGGCTCAATCCAACAGAAGTCTTCACCTCATTGCTAGAAGTGGAATACCTGCTCACACGGCTGACGACTTCCTGTAACAAAGTCATGTTAGAAGTAGAGCGCTATTGGAAATTCAAACAAGTCAATGAACATAAGGCGCCAGATAACCCCTTCATGAACAAGCGGATTGCCCTTGAAAGTCAGGGTACTGTGCTAGCTGAGGGAATTGCCTTATTGGAAGATATCTCACAGCGTTGCCAGGAAAATGCCAAAGCTTTGGCCGGTGCTCATCATCTTTTATGGATCCAGGCCCATCAGATGCTGCAATCCTTAATCCACGCTTTGAATGGGTTCTTGCACTACGATTATCAGCAAGATGCCGAATTACAACTCAACAACTGGGTAGACTATCTTTTTACAAAAACCCTGGAAAACGGAGAACCCAATCCGACTTATCACGGACCACTTCATCACCGTGTGATAGCCAACCTGGCACAAGCGACACAGTGCTTGGTACAGCATACGATTCGCCACAATGACGCCTTCACACAGCGAGACAACATCATGCGTCCCTTCATTAGCCAGACTCTGGAAAAGGTAAAGCGCATGGAACTCACAAATCTGAAGATGTCACAAGAAGCACAACGACATCAACTGAGCCTAGTGTAAAGACGCCCTGTTTTTACAAGTTTTTTCCTCTCACCATTCTCTTCTAGAGGGAAAAGAGTGGAAAAACTGCTTTTTTTTTAAAAAGATCAATATCTACAGAAATTTACTTCATTTTTGAAGTTTTCCCTTCCCAAAAAAAAATATTTTTGTAGAATGATCTCTTCAACCAATCACACCTGAAATACCACCAAAAAATCCAACCAGTTGCACTTAGCCCACCTAATTAAGGGATGTGGTGAGTTGCGTTTTTTTTAGACTTGCTTAACTATGCTAAAGTTTTACGGAATTCGTTTTAATCAGCAAGGAGTGCCCGAGCGCTACACCCTCTCCTTTGATCTAAAGGAGTCGCTGAATGCAAGTCTACATATCCATGACTACTTTGGTGGAAAGAAAGAAGAAGCACTGACAGCTATTGATGAGGAGATCAATAGACAATATCAGCCTTCAAACCCTATAGATCGTCACAGTAAAGCTTTTCGCTATACCGTGGCTAAGTGGTTCCGTACTAAAGACATTGCCAACTTTTTATTCCAAGATGAGGCCATCTATCCAACGAAATTGGAGGTTGCCAAGGTCTTGAATACGGGTCGAGAGATCGAAGAAAAATGGCTCGATATCGAGCAGATTCTCTTGAAGCATTTATCCAAGCTGAGCATTGAAGAGCGAGAACAGTTAATCAATAACTGTGAGTCTGGTTTTCATAAGATCCTACAGATGATCACCCTCTTTTTTCTGGAACAGGATGAAGAGCAACCCCCAGCTAATCTGGAGTTGCAGTTTCTACGCAATCAATTCCCCCGGGTGATCTGGAAGAAAAAACAAGGCATACACGGTGGTAGTGACCCTTTCTGGCAGCCCCAAAATCTTTTCTGCCGAGTCTCTTATTTGATAACCCGGATTTTATCCCGCAGTTACCTTAATGAGCGTGCGCTGCAACCAGTACCAGTCCAAAATCCGATACCTCAGGCAGTAGCACAACCTATTATTGTGAATAACTGCTGGGGCGAGCTGCTTCCACAGAAATCCCCTGATCGGATTCAGGTTAGTTTTGCCGCGGATAATCAAGCTTATGAGCAACTTTCTCTGCTGCCGGAGACCGTACCGGAAACTTTGCTGTCTTTACAAAAGATTATCCAGAAGAAGTATTCTCATGAAGGGGTTAAGCACTTTCTAGGGATTCTACGACAGTTTTCCACCAGCAAGGGTGGTTTTACCACTTTTAATACATACAAGCACCTGCAGCTGGTTACCCGCTTGTCTAAAAAAGGACGGAGTACTGATCGCCAATATCAAATTTTCTGTGACGTTTTTCAATCCTTGATGAGCTTGCAAGTCAGCAGAGTTTGGGAGGAAGCGGAAGACGATGAAATGAAGGAAACTCAAAACTCCTTCATCCTGGAGGTAGGTCGCGAATACACAGGCAAAGGCAAACGACGATCTGTTAAGAAATATATGCTGGACCCCCTCTTTGCGGCCAGCCCGGAGAACCCTTTTCGTTTAGGATTACACTTACAGCTGATCCCCAACGAGCTTTTTCGGGAAAGCACGCACAAGCACTCCCTGTTGACGGGAATTTCTTCTTACCTGGCAGGAACCTGGTTGAATGAGTTTCCCCAGAATCGGGGCGTCATGAAGAAAACTGCCCGGCAGATTATTGAGGGCTGTGCTTTTAACATTACTCCTTCCAATCGCTATCGGATTCGGCGCAAACTGAATTCCGAGTTGGCCTTTATGGAAGAGAAAAACTATATCGGCAATATCCGCTTAACCCACAATACCAACGGTAATCCCTGGGAAGATCTTTATGAGATCGAAGCCTCGGATTATTTTCGGAAAAAACTACAATCATTCAATACGCAAAAAAGGGAGAGACTCGTTGGCTAGAATTGTGTTCATGGGAACCCCTGATTTTGCGGTCCCCGCTCTGAAGGCCCTTAAAGAAGCCGGTCATGATATTCCCCTGCTAGTCTGTCAACCAGACAAGCGAAAGGGGAGAGGACAAAAATTCCAATATCCTCCTACTAAGCAATATGCCTTGGAGGCTGGAATTGAGGTTTATCAACCGGCAAAGGTCCGCAATCAGGAAGCCCTGGAGAAACTGGCTTCTTTTGAAGCGGATTTTTTTGTAGTCATTGCCTACGGTAAGATTTTACCAAAAGCTCTGCTGGACCTGCCGAAAAAAGGCTGCATTAACGTACATGCGTCTCTACTGCCAAAGTGGCGGGGAGCTGCTCCCATCCAGTTTTCCTTGTGGAAAGGGGACCAGGAAACAGGGGTTTGCAGCATGTTGATGGATGAGGGAATGGACACGGGTGATATGCTCCTGGTGGAGCGAACTCCTATCGACCCGGATGAGACCGTGGACCAGTTAGGTGACCGATTATCCTCTATGGGTAGGGAACTGATTGTTAAAACGGTGGAAAATTTTGAGGCAATTCAACCCAAGACTCAGAATCATGAGCAGGCGACTTATACTCGCATGATCACCAAAGAAGATCGTGTACTTCAGTGGGATCAAAATGCTGATGCTGTTTATTGCCAGTATCGGGCGTTATCTCCTTCTCCTGGTGTTTTCACCATGTTTCGTGGCAAGCGCCTGGCAATCAAAGGCATGGCTACTTGCTCTGCTATTGTTTCCGGTGAGCCGCAAAAACCAGGGACTATTTTGGCGATAGGTGCCGAGTCTATCAGTGTGGCCTGTGCTGCAGGAGCTGTGAACTTGACCCACTGTCAGCCGGAAAACAAAAAAGCCCTGGCTGTCAAAGACTTGATCAATGGCTACCAGATTAAAGTGGGAGAGTATTTGGGCTAATGCCCCAAGCTTCACAGACACCATCTAACTGGTGTCTCCCCTATTTACCTCGCTGCGCTCCTGATTCCGACCTACTTGCTTGCCTCCAGAATCCCAGTGAGTAGTAGACCCAAAATCCCCAACATGCTACATTACCACTGTATTGACACCCACAAATATTTCCACAGTAATTCCAATCTGATAAGTGTATAGCCCATGATCGAATACTCTCGGGAAGTAAAAAAAGCTTATATTCTCTCCGTTCGCCCAAAGAATGAAGATCTTGAGATCACATTGAATTCTTTAAGTGAAATGCGCTCCATGGCCACGACTATGGGCTTTGACGTGATTGGAGAGGAATATCAGTCCCGAAATTCTCCGGATCCTAAGAGTTACATGGGCACAGGTAAGCTGCAGGAAATAAAACAGCTGATTGAGGATGAAGGCATTAAGCTCGTTCTTTTCGATCACGACTTAAGCCCCAATCAGGCGCGTCATCTGGAAGAATGCCTTGATAGCATGGTTTGGGATCGTACCCAACTGATTCTCGAAATTTTTGCTAATCATGCCAGAACACCGGAATCCAAGGATCAGGTAGAGTTAGCCCAATTGAAATACATGCTACCTCGTTTGGTGGGAATGTGGGCTCATTTGGATCGGGAAAAGGGTGGAATCGGTGCATCGAAGGGAACCGGGGAAAAACAGGTGAATATTGACCGTAACCTGGTCCGCAAGCGTATCTCGCGCTTAGAGCAATCCCTGAAAAGAGTCGCCATGGAACGACAAACCCAGGCAAAGCGCAGAGAAGATTGTTTTCAGGTAGGCATCGTCGGTTATACCAATGCCGGTAAAACATCCCTGATGAATGGACTGACAGATGTCAGCTTGCTAACTCAGGATCAGCTGTTCGCAACGCTGGACTCCACTACCCGAGTTTTACCCGGTCCTATCAATCCACAGATTTTGTTATCTGATACTGTTGGTTTTATTCGAAATCTCCCTCATAATTTAGTCGCTTCATTTCGCTCTACCCTCTCGGTTGTCAAGAACGCGGACCTCTTGCTGCATGTGGTTGATGCTTCCAGTAACAGCGTGGACCAGCACATTGAGACCACCAGAAATGTTTTGAAAGAGATTGGTGCCGATAATATCCCTTGCTTACTAGTCTTCAATAAAGTGGACAGGGTGACTGATCGCATGGATCTATTAGTTTTATCACGTGGTTACGGTGATAGTATTCTAACGTCCTCTCTGGATGAAACCTCTGTTAATCTTTTACGGGATCACGTCAAGCAGCATTTTTCTAAGACCTTTATCCGGCAAGAGACAAAACTGACTTATGATCGCGCAAACTTACTTGATAAATTTTATAAATTGAGTACAGTTGAGGAACTCAAATACGAAGAGGATGGAATCTACATTGTCCACTCGACAACTCCAACCAACTCAAAAATCCTGAATGCCTCCATAGAAAAAGGTTGAGGAATCACCCCAAATTAGGACTTATATGAAACGATTCTTTCTTTTGGCTATTGCCCTACTTTTACCACTCTCCATTTTTGCAGCCTTACCTTTAGGAAAGGTACCTCCTGTGGTGATGTTACAAGGTGATGATGGTGGGCGTGTGGATGGAAGCCCCTGGAGCAGTGAAGAGATCTCTGGGAAGGTTTTTATCATGTTCTATGTGGATCCTGATGAAAAAAATCTGAATGATCATGTTTCCCTACGCCTTAAGGAAGAAAGTTTCTCCCCCAACCATTTTGCCTCCATTGCCGTGATTAATATGGACGCGACCTGGTTGCCCAATAGCATGATTGCCTCCTCCCTCAAAGAAAAACAAAAGGAATTCCCTTTGACTACCTACGTGAAAGATATGGAAAAGGTTCTAGTCGATAAGTGGGACCTGGGAGATGATACCAGCAATGTGGTTGCCTTTGATCGTAAAGGACAAGTAATCTTCAGCAAAGATGGAAAACTTTCTGCTAGTGAAGTGGATACACTGATCTCCAGCATCAAAGCAAAGTTATAATAGCTATCCCTGGCTACTCCAGGGGTCTCAAATTCTGCTCATTCCCATGGTCTCTTTTCAAAGTGGGAATGCACACCCTTACAGGATTCATCAACACTCAAAAGCTTCTCTCCTTTGACTTAAAAAAGGTGCAGAACAACTCCACAATGCCCCCCGCTATCGTAGTACTCAGTCATTACTATTTTGTCTGACACATATGCAAATGCTTTTTATTGAATGCCCCTTGGAGCAAGAAAAATATCTTTGTGTAGGATAGGCAAAGCTTGCGTGCCCATCTGTTGATTCAAAAATATTCTGCTGATTCAGAGACCACCCCATTGATGAGCACACAAGTTTTACCCATCACAAAGTCAGACCTTTGCCTAGTAAAGCCACCGCGACTCAATAGACCCCTTGGACATAGCAAATGAAGGAAAATATTTTCCTGTCTAATCAAGGGACTTTTCCTGCAACACCCCCCCCAATGGACTTGAGTTAACTACCATTTAGAACATTCAGGAGCAGCCTCTATTTTTTATAAATATTTGTATTGAAAGAGGTATCTTACTTTTCCATACCACATTTCGGATCCCCCTAGTTACATTTGAAGACAAAATGGTGGCAAAATCAAACATAGATTTAATAGACTCGGCTCCGATGAGTAATCAATCCTTATCAGGCACTCATCTCTTACAAGATTAGAATTTTGAATATTTTCAAGGAGAGGAGAGTGATAAAATTCAAAAAGATTTTATTTCCAGTCAGCTTAACGGAGATTTCACCTAAAGTAGTTCCTTATATCACGTCACTAGCTACCAGCTATGATGCGGAAATTCATCTTTTACATGTTTCCCACGGTTTTGATCAGCATATAGATACGTATATCACCCATACAGCCAAACCAGACTTTAAAAAAATGGCCAGTCATTTTGAACAGGAACTATCCACCAGTGCGAAAAGCCGTTTGCTAGCCTTCCGCAACAAATACTTTCAAGAGTTCCCCAATGTCAAAACTACCATTGTCACCGGCACCCATCACAAAGAAATCCTGCATTACACGGAAGCAGAAGGCATTGAGATGATTGTTATGGGGACAGGAAGAGGGTTGAGTACTATCTTTGGCTCCGTGGCAGAGCGAGTCACAAAACTTTCATCAATCCCTGTGATGATTATCAAAACGGCTTAAGAGATTACCAATCGATAAAAAAATTCCCTGCTCGATAAAGAGCATCACAGAAAGTAAGGAAAAAAATATGATGTCCGAACGGAAAAAACGAGATCCCTATGCTTGGGAAGCACTACTATCAATTCTAGCTTTGATTGTGGCGATTAGTCTGGCGATTATTAAATACGAGACAGACGCCCAAATTCCAATTTTGATTGGTGTGGTCGTAGCATCATTGGTTGCTTTGAGAGCCGGATTTACCTGGAAAGAGATTGAAGATGGCATGTTGGATGGAATTACCAATTCACTACAATCCATCGTAATCCTGGCAATTATTGGGATTTTGATTGGTGTTTGGATCTTATCGGGAGTCGTGCCCACGCTGCTATATTATGGCTTGAATATTTTACACCCCAGTATATTTTTGCCAGCAACCGTCATGATTTGTGCCGTGACATCCATGGCAACAGGGACCTCTTGGGGAACCAGTGGAACCATTGGCA
>NVSR01000057.1 GCA_002401295.1 SAR324 cluster bacterium
CTCCCAAGTAGGTCGGGCTAAGGAGCGAAGCAACGAGTCGGAGACGCTACGCTTACTCCGACCTACCTGTAGAGTTAGTACTAAGTATTAAGAAAGAGATATTTGTAATTTTACTAACGCTATAGTTATAGGCACAAAGAAAATAAAAGTCAGATAGGAAAAAGCCTTGAATCCTTACCTCAAAATGTTTATCCTCAAGCCGGTTTGAGGAGGGGCAGAAATTAGGTAAAAAACAGCCAGGTCAGTATGAGAGAGACAATATGCAAGTAGTAAAAAAGATCTTTATGGGCATCACACTGCTTTTAATCCTCGGTATCGCAGGGGTTTATTGGTATTTAGACCATAAACAACCCCAACGTTCCGGACAGCTCCAAGTATCAGGATTAAAAGAAAAAGTAGATGTTTTCTATGACCAGTGGGCAGTTCCTCACATCTATGCCCAAAATGAACAGGATCTTTATTTCTCTCTGGGTTATCTTCAAGCGCAGGAACGTCTCTTTCAAATGGAAGTGCTGCGCCGCCTTTCCAAAGGACAGCTTGCAGAGATCTTTGGCCCCAAGCTGGTGAAAACGGACCGTTTCTTCCGCACTCTTCGTATCAAGCAGTTCAGTGAAGAATACATAAAAATATTCACTCCTGATGATCCCGTCACCATTGCCGCCAGTGCTTACTTGAAGGGCATCAACCAATTTCTCGAACAAGGACCGACTCCCCTTGAGTTTCAAATGTTGGGCATTCCCAAGACTCCCTATGACCTCTCAGATATGGTTAGCATCGCTGGCTTTATGTCCTATAGTTTTGCTGTTGGTTTCAAAACGGACCCACTCTTAACTTTCGTCCGTGATGAATTGGGACCGGAATATCTGGAGGACTTGGACTTCGGTTTACAGCGCTTGCCCAAGGTAGCTCACAAGCAGACCTACGAAGCATCAATGCAACAAGTAGCCAGCTTAGTCACTGAAATTGAGGACTTCATTACACCTTTGGGACTTTTTGAGGGCAGTAATGCCTGGGTTGTCTCCGGGGAAAAAAGCCAGTCGGGAAAACCTCTGTTGGCTGGAGATCCCCATATTGCTTTTTCCACACCTTCCGTTTGGTATGAGGCGCACTTAAATGCACCCAACTACGAACTCTATGGGCATCATATGGCACTAGTCCCCTTTGCCTTACTGGGACACAATCGGGATATAGCCTGGTCCATTACGATGTTTCAGAATGATGATGTGGATTTTTATCGGGAACGTGTTAATCCAAAAAATCCTAATCAAATTTGGGCCCAAGGAAAATGGCAAGATCTAATCATTGAAGATGAGATCATTAAGGTTAAAGGTGCCAAAGATATTCATGTTGTCGTACGGCGTTCTTCTCATGGCCCCATTATTAATGATGTAGTTGCGGAACTGAAGAATAATGCAGCACCAGTCTCCCTTTCCTGGAGTTTTCATCAGCAGTCTAACCGCTTTGTCCATGCTTTTTATGATCTATCACGCGCGAAACAAGTGAAAGACGCGGAAAAAGCTGTCGCAAAGATTCACGCGCCCGGGCTCAATATTCTTTTTGCCGACGCACAAAATAATATCGCCTGGTGGGCTGCGGCCAAACTTCCCATTCGCCCTGACCATGTCAGGTCTAATTTTATTCTGGATGGGGCAAGTGGTCAGGATGAACCCCTGGGCTTTTATCCCTTTTCCCAAAATCCACAAAAGGTCAATCCAGCTCAAGGCTTCCTGGTTTCAGCGAATCATCAGCCCGGAGGGGAGGAAAGCATGGTTCCTCCCGGTTATTACAACGCCTACAATCGAGTCGATCGGATTCAGGAGCTATTGAGTCAAAAACAAGGGAACTGGACCGTAGAAGAGATGAAGCAGATCCAGCAAGATACCCTCTCTCGTAGCAATTTGGGTTTGAAAGGCAAGCTTGTTTCCATTTTGCAGGGAGATATGTCCATGACGGATAATGCTCTCTCAGAAAAGGCGTTAAAGCTCCTGAAATCATGGGATGGCAAAAGTGAGTTGAATAGTGTGGGGGCAACCATCTTCCATCAGCTCTACTACAATGTGGTGCAGGCTACTTTCCATGATGAGTTGGGAGACGATTATTTTAAAGCTTTGCTACGCTTACGCTCACAAGAACGAAGTTTAGGTAAAATCCTGCAACAAGCTAAATCTCCCTGGTGGGATGATGTGACTAGCAAACGAAAAGAAAATCGCGGTGAAACCCTGGTGAAAGCTTGGGGGAAAACGGTGGAAGATCTAAAATTAAAATTGGGTAAGGAGCCACAAGCTTGGCATTGGTCCAAAGTTCATACCTTCGAACAAGTCCATGCCATTGGTCGCAAGCAACCCTTTGATAAAATCTTCAATATTGGCCCCTATAGTGTGAACGGATCCAGAGAAGTAATCAATAATCTCTATTTTCTACCTAGTGATGGAGAACATAAAGTGATTGCCGGCCCTTCGACACGCCGTGTGATTGACTTGGCTGATGTCGATAATACCTGGGGCATTAATCCCACAGGTCAGTCAGGCTATTTTTTCAACCGGAACTATCAGGACCAGACCGAGATGTTTATCAAGGGGAAATATCGTAAACAATTATTCTCAAAAGAAGAAATCCTCAAAAAACATACCAGTCGCTTAACTCTATTACCTTGATTGCTGTAAATTCCCCCTTTATCTTGCCTCGCTCTCATACCCTGTATAGGAATGGAGTTCATCATCAATCTTCCCTCTGACTCCCTTAGCAGCTTCCCTTGATTCCATTTTGGCCGATACCCGGTTAAACAGACCTAGCTAATCCTCACGAGAGGCCTTTTTAAAGGCCAGCTTGGCCCACCTACTTTTCAGACTATAAAGATCTCTAGTTTATCTAATTGAAATAACAACATATTTCTACAGTGGCACGGCGGCTGCACTATAGAGAGTAACTTTTTTCAACCAAGAAAAATTAAAACTACAAACTTAAAAGAGGTCATTATGTTGATTACTAGAGATTATGCTTTCGACCGTATCCTGGACATGTTTCAATCCGTTCAAGGCACATTGCTTCCCGCTTTCCGTAATTTGGAACAGGTGAGCAGTCGTGAGTATCCTGCGGTTAATATCCTGGCCGATCAGGAGGATCAACTCTTGATGTCGGAACTGCCCGGTTTTAAGAAAGAAGATCTGAAACTGGAAGTGAAAGGCAACGTGATTCGCATCACTGGAAAACGCACACAAAAACATGAAGAAGGCAGTCGAGTCATCCACAAGGAACGAGGCAACTTGGAGTTTGATCGTTCCTTTAAACTTCCCTATCAAATTGAGGCGGAGGCGGTGAAAGCAGAATTGGAAAATGGTGTGTTAACCGTGCGCTTGCCGAGAGCTGAGAGTGATAAACCTCGTCAAATTAAGATTTCATAACAGACCTTTGAAGATTTTTTTTACTGACAACCATATAATAATTTTAAATTGGAGCAAATCATGAGCAAGACACAAAAAGTTGAAGAAAAAAAGCAAGCCTCACAAAATAAAGTAGCTCAAATTTTCCAACCAAACCTTGATATTGTAGAACATGAGAACGGATTTCACCTGTATATGGACATGCCGGGTGTGAGTAAAGAGGACCTTTCCATCAAACTGGAAAAAGATAGCCTCTCTATCGAGGGCAAGGTCAAAGGAAATGGGGAATCCTCTTCGGACTCAATTTACCAGGAATACAAAGTAGGGAATTACGCTCGCACACTCAAACTTTCTCCTGACATTGATCACAATGAAATCAATGCCAACTTGGAGGATGGGATTCTAACTCTTTCTCTGTTGAAAGCCCCGGAAACAAAGGCCAGGCAAATTTCAGTAAACTAAAGATCCCCCTTTTGCCCCAGGATGGGGCAAAATCCTTCCTCAGAAAAGACTACTCCTTGATTTTCTCTCCTTTCTCCTGCATTTTATCCTTACACTTTTTTGGGAATTAATACTCGCGACTCACCAGTAACTGCCTCCGAAGATCATGTCCTCACAATTCTTATCCCGTATTCAAGACGCCGCAGTTAGGTTAAACCTTGACTGCTGCTTCATCGACAAAAAAAATGGCCGACTCTTACGCTTGACGCAAGGCAGCAAATCCAGCCTTTTTGGGGCGGCTCCTATTAAACTTTGGCCTTTTAACAATGCCTTATCCATGTCCATCGTAGAGGATAAGGAATTGACCTATAGAATTTTACAGGATGTGGGTATTGGAGTACCTCAAACCCGGATTGGTTTTAAAGATATTTCAGCCTATACTCATTTGGATAATCCACCCATCGCAATTTCTGAGATCCTGGGGGCCTTCGACTTTTCCTATCCGGTAGTCGTTAAACCCAACCTGGGCAAGGCAGCGGCAGGATTATCAATTATCCATGAACAAACCACATTACAAGAAGCAGCTGAATTGGCAGGGACTATTAGCAATGGAATTCTTGTTCAAGAATATATTGATGGGAAAGATTATCGAATTTATGCCTTGCATGGTGAACCGATTCTGCTGCTTGAAAGGACGACAACGACCTTATATGGTGACGGGCAATCAACGGTAGAGGAATTGGTTCTTCTTCGGCACGAGGCTGGGAACTATAGCAACTCCTTTGAACTTTCCCTGAAGAGTTTTCTCAAGCAGCACAAAGAGAAGATTTATCCATCAGGCTGTCCTATTCCTGTTTATCCGGTTTCCAATCTGACACAAGGTGGAAAAGCGATTGAGATTATTTCGGAGGTCAAGGATCATTGGAAAAAGCTGTGTGTGACCCTCTTTCAAGTGCTGAAGCTGGAGTTCATGGCAATTGACTGTCGTATTTCGGATCAAGCTCCGGGTGAGATTAAAGTCATTGAGGTCAACAGCAATCCCGGGATTGAGATGCTGTACGAGGCTGCACCGGGGCAGGCGGATTCAGTGCTCGATCGATTGGTCTTGACTGCACTTGAACACTAGTATTCTATCCCGGTTATTTTCAGGGCAAAAATCTGATTTTATAGCTCACTGTAAAGTCGGCTAGATCTTGAAAAAAGAGACTAGTTGCTCCAGATCACTGGCCATTTTTGAGAGGTTGCGGGTTTGATTTTCGTTTCGAAGCAGTTCACCATTCACATTTTTAATCGCGGATTGGATATCTCGGATACTATCATTCACCTCACTCACACTGCTGGCGGTTTGCTCTGAAGATTCAGCAATTCGACGCGAGCCAATGGCTCCTTCCTCCACACTATGAGCTGTCTCCCTTCCTGAAATAGCGACGTCCGCAGCAGAACGGGTGATTTCCTTCAGGCCCAGGAAGGCTTCTTGAACACTGATCGCAGATTCCTTACCAGCCTCTGCAATTTTCTCAATGGATTGAGTAATCTCAGCTGAAGTTTGATTCTGTTGTTCAATGGATGAGGAGACAGATAAGTTGATCTTCGCCATACGGCTAATGATCTCACTCACTTTTTGCGTGTTGGCGAGTGATTCGTTACTGTAATTCTGGATTTTTTGGATCTCCTGCGCCACCTTGTTATTTGCTTTCACTGTCTGATTGGCCAATTCTTTGACTTCACCAGCTACCACAGCAAATCCCTTTCCTGCCTGCCCGGCACTCGCGGCTTCAATGGTTGCATTGAGAGCCAACATATTTGTTTGAGAGGTGATATTATTCATCATCTTGACAATTTGTCCAATCTGGGCCGCTGTTTCTCCCAGTTGGTTCATCGCTTTCAAACTGCTTTGTGCGGAAGCATCAGCTTCCTTGGCGATTAAAGCAGCGCTCTGGCTTTCTTCAGCTGCCATATTCAAGGAGATGGACATCTCTTCTGCAGATTTGGCAACATTATTAGTATCTTTAGTAACATTATCCACATTTTTCTGAATTCCTTCCATGTTCATAGTCGCTTGCTCTGCTGAACTAGCGACGGTATTGATGTTCTGGCTTACTTGTTTAACTGAAGCACTAATGATATTGAAGCTAGTTGAGACTTCCTCTGCTGAGGAAGCCACAGTATTGACACTGTCAGCTACTTGATCGGATGCATTACCAATAGCAGTCGCCTGTTCTTGCATTGAGGCAGAGTTCTCGGATATTTGGCCAGCAGTCCTTTCCATATCACTGGACATCACAGATAATTGGCTACAGGACTGAATGATACCATTGACTGTCAGACGGATACTATCAGACATTTTTTGCATACTACGGAGTAAAGCGGCAATTTCATTGTTACCTTCCACCTCAATTGTTTGGGTAAAATCCCCTTCAGCCAGATTTGAGGAGATTGTCACGACCTTTCGTATTGAGAGGACAATATTTCGGGTTATGAATAACGAAAGCAGGCCACCAAACAAGAAAGCAAAGAGTCCGAAACTCCATATCAAAGTAATAGCAGTTTGTTCATCCGCTTCTGCTGTTTCTATAGATTTTTGGATAAAAATCTCTATTTCATTGAGAAAACCTTTCAGCTCCCGGTCTAATTCCTCTTGCTTAACTTCAATCGCCTCAACACCACTCAGAGCTTGCTTTATTTTTCCATCTTTGAGCAGTTGGAGTACCTTAAGGGCTGCCATTCCATAGGCATGATGTTTTTTCTCTATAGATTTGAGGTGGTATAGCAAGGGGGTAGTGACAGCGAGGTCCCCTTCATTGTCATGATGTTTTTCCTCGGTGGATTGGTGTTGCTCTTCTGAGGAAACTGCTTCGATGGAGGCAGCTTCTAACATCTTTTCAGCCTTCCTGATTATCTGATTTACTGAGCCGGAAAGTCGCTGGAATTCACTGATAGACAGCTCAAGTTCCGCTTGCTCTTTTTTACTGTTTGATGAGCTGGCGATGGCAAACCCATGGCGTAAACCGCGTTCAAAGTTGACTGTCTGTTTCAGTTGGTTTTGGGTAACTTCCTGTATAGCTCTGGTGAAAGGAATATATTCATCAGTAATCTCATGCAGTTCATCACTAATCAAAGACATTTCATAGATCGCGATTCCCGCCAAAGTAATGATCAGGAACAAGAGCCCGCCAACGATGTTAAAAATTTGGGTACTAATCTTTAAATTCTGCAATTTCATACTAGCTCATACATTGGTTTAGAGGATAAGGCGTTTCTTTAGGGATAAGGTGTTTCTTTAGGGAGAAAGTTTTAGTTATTAATAAAATAGTTCAAGCTTACCGGGCTTCCCTTGCGTAAGAGACTCACATTAATCTCTCGTTCATTTCGAAGTACYTTRAGCAATTTGAAGGCTTTTTCCGGTGTATCGATRGGATCCCCGTTGATGCTTTGRATGACATCATAGTTTTGYAAACCTAARCGATCATACAGGCTTCCTTTATCAATCAGTTTGATTTGATAGCCCTCATGGTCTCCGGAACTCTTATTGAAATAAGGAATGATCCTGGCTTGGTTGATTAACTTGGAAAAGTTACTCAATTCGTGATCCACTTCATCAGAGCGGATGAAATAATCCTTCCCATTCTTCGTATATTTGGTTGGTGAGGCTATTGTATTTTTACGTTTAGGTCTGACATTGGAGCGTTTATTCCGCTTGCTGGGCTGAGTTAAGGGTTTGACTGTAGTCTTTTTGTTCTCTTCATCAGTAAACTCTAGAATTCCCTGATCCTCTCCCAAACGAACATAGATCCTGGATGGCTTTGTACGGACTTCAATTTTCTCTATGATCACGCCTGTATCAAAGAGATTGTCTCCTTTTGAAAAGACCTCTTCCTGCCGTTTTTGCTTGTGACGAATAATCGTGTAATTTCGTTGCCCACGATAAATGCCTTGCAGTTCTAAATTATTGAGTATCTGAGCTAATCCAGCGCTAAGGGGTTGTATTTCTACCTGGACCCGTTCCGGTGCTTTCTCGATGACCTTCTTTTTTTCCTTAACCTTCACATCGAAAATATTTTGATCAATAATTCCCTGAAAATCCCTAAAATTCAAAGCCTTGCTCTCTACTACCTTTTTAGGAGGTACGAAGCGCTCTTCCCGCACCGGAACCTGCATGAATTCATTTTCAACGACCTTGGCCCCCAAGCCGCCTGCTTGCCAGGCGATTGTAGTCACCAAAACGGCATTGGTCAGATTGAGTGCTCTGGGCATCGTAATCACAGCACGCAAGTTTAAAAGAAAATTATTTAAATTCATAGAAGAAAGCCATTCATTTAGGATCAGGACATATTGTAATTATACTTGATTGTAAATTGATTGCCTTGGCTTGACAATGTGGAGTATTTTTTTTTTCACCAAGGCAAGTGGCAGTTGCTAACTCTAAGGGAATTCCTTACTTTTGATAATGAAGTCCCTGGTAACTTTTTCGATCTGCCATTTGTTTTAGCATATATTGTACCGGACGCATCCTTTGTTTCGTCCATTCCGGCGCAACCAGCTCCTCCCAACGGCTGGCAACGGCAGCTAAACGCTGTACAGGGATATGCGGGGACAAATGCTCCAGAAAAAGAATGACTTTTTCCGCATATTCTTCCAGTTCCACAGGGGAGAATTTGCCTGCCCGGTAAAGCTCTTCCAGAGGAGTATTGCTCAAGACGTGTAAGTTATGCAGTTTTACATTGTTGATGGGAAGTTGGTTGATAGTCTCAGCCATTTCCACAATTTCCTGGGGACTTTCATCAGGCAATCCCATCATTAAGTGAATTCCCACATCCACACCGGAAAGCTCATGCAATTTTTGAATTGCTTCTAATGATTTTTCGACCGTATGCCCACGTTTGAGGAACGTCAGCTGACGATTGGAAAAACTTTGTACCCCTAACTCTACGGAGACATAAGCCTGCTCATGAAAGCGGCGCAACAGGGGAAAAATTTTCTTTGGCAGGCAATCAGGGCGGGTTCCAAGAACGATACCCACCACTTTTTCTTCTGCCAGCGAAATTTCTATTTGTCGCTCTAAGGTAGAAAGGCGTTCAAAGGTACTGGTGTAGGGCTGAAAATAAACCAGAAAACGATCCGCCTTATACCTCTTGGCGATCCGTTCCCGGCTGAGTCGAATTTTGGTTTGCAGGGAGTCTGATTGAATGAGCAGGCTGCCTGCGGATCCCCATTCGTCGCAAAAGATGCAGACCGCTTCCTTCTTGCGGACGGGGCAACTTTCGGCAGTACTGACAGAGATTTTATAGACCTTCTCTCCGAATCTCTCTCGATAAAATTGACTGATGGGATAATAGGGTTGTCCCTTCCAATTAGGAAAATTTTGCATAGGCTCCATGTTCACGTCTTCTTCGACTGGTATAAATTTCACCGGTATCTTCGGTGACTAACTCATAAAGGATCGCTTTCTTTTTGGCTTTTTTTCTCAAAATCCGTCCCAAGCGTTGGACATGTTCCCGCACGGTGGAAGTCCCGGAGATAATCACGGCAATATTAGCTTCCGGCACATCGACCCCTTCATTCAGGACCCGGGAGTTGACCAGGAAAGGCCAGGTTCCGTTCCTGAAATTTTCCAGGATCAATTTGCGTTCTTTGGCTTTTGTTTCGTGGGTAATCAAGGGGAGTAGAAAAAGAATGCTAATGTAATAGGCTGTTTTATTGTCGTTGGTGAAAATAATAATCCGTTCCTGATTGTGCCGTACCAAGATGTCCGCCAGGGCTTCCATTTTTCCTTGAGCCGCCACGGAAATTTGCTTTTGAATAGCAAAACTACGCAAGGCATTCCGTCCCTCGGGAGTCCGGTAACAAACCATCACAAAGCGTTCCCATGAACTACCTTTTCCCGGTAAGGAAGGGGTTTGTTCACGAAAATTGAGGTAGATGCCACGATGGTGATCATAGGCTTCTCGTTCCTCATAGGTCAATTCGACCGCGATAGTCTCCACCTTATAAGGGGCCAAAAATTCTCCGGCTAATTGCTGAATCTGTTTTGTATACAAGGTATAACCCAACAGATCTTGCATCAGATTTTGGCGATCGGTTTCCACGTTAGGAGTTGCCGTTAACCCTAGTCTGTAAGGTGCGATATAGGCCCGCGCCATTTCTGCATAGCCCGGTGACGGCAGATGATGACACTCATCGAAAATCATTAAACAAAAACGATTGCCCAGCCAATCGGCGTGAATTCGTGCGGAATCGTAAGTAGTCACCGTAATATCTTCAATCTCCGAACTACCACCACCCAGGAGTCCGATGGGGCGCTCGAATAGCTCCTGCAATGTTTTTTGCCACTGCAGGATCAGGTCAATCGTGGGGGCAAGAATTAAGGTGGAACGTTGTATCTGCTCCATGATCAATGCCGCCAGGAAACTTTTTCCCGTTCCAGTGGGCAAAACAACCATGCCTCTTTTGGTTTTCAACCAGGCTTCCAGGGCTTCAGCTTGATAATCGTGAGCTGTGAACTCCGTTTTCATTGGTAGCTGAAGTTTCTTGTATTTTGGCGTAGAATCTGAATAGTCAATTTTCCTTTTATACAAATACAATGCAAGTTCACGATAATGATAGCCATGACAGCGATGGAATCTGCTGCGAGGGTCCCACTGCATCCAGGGGAACTGTGAGGCTAGTTCCTTGTCCCCCTTAAAGTTGACCAAAAGGGTCCCCTGTTCATAAAAGATCTCGGGGGATTGACTATTGATGGCTTCTTGTTTTGTTTCTTTCACTTTCTTTCGGGAGAATTAATGGCTTCACACTCCAAGCATGAACATTCTGAGCGCAAACAAAAGACCCAAGTAGCGCATGAAGCGATCTTATTGAGTCGAGTGATTTCAGAAAAGCAAACGATCCAAATAGCATTCCCCGATGGGGAATATTTGATCGATCAATTGCGTTGGCATACGCATAACCAACTTGGCTTAATGTCCGGTAAAGTGGTAAATAAGTTAGCTATTAAGTACTGGGAAATTGTTCCCGGTGAATGAATTGTTCTGCATTGTTTAATATCCCTCTTTTTTTGCCCTTAGAAAAACCACAATGAAGTTACCCCAAAAGATTAAAAGGAAAGCTCAACCAAAAACACAGCGTCCCTTGCCACGAGGCCAGGGAAAGAAGAAAAGGGATTATCCATCCCCAGGGGATGTCCCTTCAATGGGGGCTAGAAAACTACTGCTGGAAAAAGAATCTCTGGTATCTCAGATAGTTTCTTGGTTCCTGCCTGTGGGCTTTTTTCTAGGTAGCGCAATCCTTTTCTATTTCCTGCATGCTTTTTGGGATTTTAACTGGGATCAACCTCAGCCCCGGTTTTTTGAAACAATTCTTACTACTGACGCGGCACATGTCAATGACGCCATCGGAAGTTTTATTGAGTTACTGGCAGCGGTTTTAGGTTTGGTCATCACGGTGGTAGCCATTGTGCTGCAATTAGCGGCTCAGCGATATGGTAATCGCTTGATTGATCTCTTCTTGGAGAACAAGGTCAATCAGACCTATTTCTTCTTCATGGTGACTACCTTGCTCTACGCTATTTTTATTATTTTTGCCATTAAGAATGATTTTTACCCCAACTATGCCATTCGCAGCCTCTTGGCATTGACAGTGGTGGAAATCGCTTGTTTGCCCCCTTATTTTCTCTATGTCTTTAAAATCCTGACCCCTACCAACTTGCTTTCCTCCATTCAGGAAAATAGCAGGGTCTCCGTGAGAAGTGGTACTGATAGAAAAAATTACAGCAATCTTAAAAAATATCAAAGGGAGGTTGCCACAGCAATTGAACAGGTGACCGATACGGCACTGAGCGCAAACTCACAAATGGACCGTAATCTGGGGTTGATGGCTATCAATCAGATTCGGGAGATGCTGCTGGATTACCTTCAATATAAAAAACAATTACCTAGAGGATGGTTTTTAGCTTCTGATGACTTTTTTATTGGGATTTCTTCCGAGTTTTTTCATGAGATCTGTCAGAAACGCCTTTGGGTCGAGACCAAAAGTCTGATGGATATGGAGTTGATCTATAAAAGCTGTATCCGTAACATGCCCGATGCTATAAGTGCAATAGCTTATAATACCAGGGTGATTGGGGAAGAGGCCATCAAGGATCAAGATGACGATTTAGTGGAGATCATTGTACAGTTTTTCAATACGTTCTTGCGTATTTCCCTGAATGATGGAAACCAGCGGGCCATGTTTAATCTTTTTTATCAGTACCGCCTCTTTGCCAATACACTGATGGATTATTCTCCGAAACAGGCAGCCAAGATTTTTTTCTACTTCAAGTATTATGGGGAGCAGGGACTGATGAAAGGGATTTGGTTTATCCTGTACAACGCTGCCTTTGATTTGGGTGGTATGGTTGCCACCGCTTATGACAAGAAAATGAAAAATATTAAGGATTTACTTTTTATTTTCATGCAGTTGGAAGATACTGTGGACAAGAAAAAAGATTGGCTGGCCTTGATGGGAGTCCGCAAATCCCAGTTAATTCTAGCGGCATATCTTTTCTCAAAGGGAGAAGAAACTCTGGTACGGATTGTTGTGGAAGATCTTAAAAATGAGAGCTTCGATAACCTGATCAAATGGCGGGACATGTTGCTCAGCCTGAAAGACAAGAAATTTTGGGAAATCACCGATCGGGGCATTAACTTTGAGTATATAGATGAAGAACAAAAAAAATCACTGGAGCTATTCTACAAAACATACATCCTCTCACAACCCCAAGCCTTCAGTACAAATTAAGGGAAGTATTAAAACTCTGGAATAATCTTTAAGGGTAGCGCCGGGATACGTCCCCGCCTCGCTAAGAGATTCAACACGGATATTATTGATTTTTAATGGAAAAAACAAAGTAAGGCCAATGGATATAGCACATGGGAGTAAAGTTATGAGGTCTGGGAGACGACTACTAAAGATAAATATTTTATTCTGTCTGTTACTGTTTTTCAGCAGTTCACTCGGTATGGCTACCAATGTGTATGAGGCAAGGATTATTCGCAAACAAGTCAGTTCTTCTTTCCGTGTGCTGATGGAAACCTGGAAGGAAGAACTTTATTTTGATCTCTATGACTTGGGACAACACAATAGTAAAAAAAGATTAACCCTTGAGGAATTCGCTCAGCGAATGGTAGATTTGGAATGGAGACCTTCTCTGGAGGACGAAGTGATCAACAAACTGGACCTGCTCTACCGGGGTTTAGCCGTGGTGCACAGTACGATTAAATTCCAACATAAGATCAATCCTGATCGGATTGTGACCAAGGATATTCGTTTTCCAGTAATCCTGGAAGGCAAGATTTGGAAATTTGATCTCTCTCAGTTGATTCGTACTCCCTATGTGGGCAAGTATTTCAAACCAAAAAAAATTGAGGCGAAAAAGAAAATAGAGTAAACTCCGTAAGATTATAAAAAGTAGCTTTACTTAGATCCTAAAAAAAAGTAGCTTTCTCGATCTTGCTTTTTTGCAAGTCCGAATTCAAATGCATTCCATTGCAGTAAAAAAAGACCTACCCCAGTTATTGAATAATAATGAATACATACACATACAGTGCTGACCTGGAAGAGTTCCGTTTTCTTCTTGAGAATATCGTGCAGGTCAATGTTTTATGTCATGCTCCGGCTTTCCAAAATTATAGCCTGGAGGGCTTCTTGGAAACAATCGAAGAAGCTGTCTCCTTCGCCAAAGAAGAGTTATCACTCACCAACCGTCTCGGTGATGAAATAGGGGTTCTCTTTCGTGATGGTGTTGTGGTCACACCAGCAGCTTTTCGCGAGGCATGGGAAAAAATAGTTGAACAAAAATGGGTTGGACTGACTGCGAAGCAGAAATATCAAGGACGACAATTACCGGAGTCTGTAGCTGTAGCTATTCGAGAAGTAATGGCAGCCTCCAATGGCGCGCTGAATAACCTGGCACAACAGACAAATGAAATCAGTAATCTGATTGAAACCTTCGGCAATGAGCAACAAAAGGAACTTTATTGCTCCAAATTAGCCCAGGGCCAGTGGACCGCGACGCTTAGTATCACTGAGCCACAAGTTGAGGGGGAACTGCTGACAATTAGAGCCACAGCCAAAGTTAAGGGAGATTATTCTCTTATTTCCGGGACTAAAATCATGGTTGCCGGTGGAGATCATGATCTTAGCGAAAATATCCTGCACTTGGTAGTCGCCAAGATTAAAGATGCTGTGGAAGATGAGGCGGGATTTGGATTATTCCTAGTCCCCAAATATAGGTTGGAAGCAGGTAATTTGGTCGATAACAATCTCTCCACAGACAACTTGCACTCAACCCCCGGTAATAGAGCTCTACCCTACTGTGACATCAGCTATGGCAAGGAAGGTGAGTGCCAGGGGACTTTGCTGATGGAATTAGACAAAACAAAGCCTGAATCTGTGCTCTTTCAACAAGGATTACAACAGCAATCGGCAGTGCAGAGCATGGCATTGGCCGCAGCAGCCCATAATACGGTATTGCAGGCTCAAAGCAATAAAGTTTTGTCTTTGGACGATGCTATGACCCGTGATGGGGTATTTAGCATGCAGGCTTTGGTGGAAGGTTTAAGAGGCCTGATTTACTCCTCTGCCTTTTACCTGGATTGTAAGCAACTGGCGGAAGGAGCACAAAAAGAAACCTTCACGGATTTGACTGAACTACAAATTCGTATCCTGAAAGTCTATGCCTCACAAAAGGGCTTGCAAGTGGTTCGGGAAGCGATGCAACTCTTAGGAGAGCTTGCCTATAGTGACGAGTATCCCGTAGAGCAATATTATCGTGAGCTACTAGCAGGCAGCCTCTTTGGTGGCACCAATAAAAGCAATGCCCAAGAACTGCTAACCCAAACCTTGGCTAAAGATGAGGGACGTCTGTTTCAAACACTCTTGGAGCAATTCCAGCAGCAGGATATGACCTCCGCTAAAACAGATTCCTTGCATGACGCTGTAGGGATCTGGAGGGATTTTCTCGGTGGAGCCATCGTGCTCTTTGGAGAATTGAAAGGAGAAGAAGATGCCGAGCAATCAAACCACGCGAAGTTCCTACTCCATGCAGACAGAATTTTAAATCTACTAGGAGATTTACTCCTTGGTTTTCAGCTGATTGTTCAAGCTTTAGCTGCAGAGAAAGAGTTGAAGAAGCAAGAGGTTAACTTTTTCAATCTCCAGCAGGATGCCCTCAACAATCCTGCACTCCGCAAGTGGTACAATAAAATTCTGCTGGCTGAATACTTCGCTGTGAATATCTTATCCCAACAGGAAGGACAGATTCAGATTATCCTACGCAACTCTACCCTTGCCATGGACGCTCTCTACGAAGGCGAGCAACTGTAATTCCTTTCCCACTAAAGGAGTTAGAAAAAAAACATCCCCATCGAAAAATGCTAGCGCCGCCCTACGTGGCGGCCTCGATTTTTAAGCGAGCCTTCAATGGATCAATCAACTTATCGAGCTGAGACAGGAATCCCCCTCTTTTGTAGCGACCGTCTTGCGGCGCAAGTATTATTTTGTTTTTCTGAAATTATTTTTTATCCCTTTTATTTTTCATCCATAAAGATACTCAG